>JADGPW010000060.1 GCA_017882265.1 Chitinophagaceae bacterium
GAATAAAGTGAATGATACCTTGACCACTGACGCTTTTTCATTTGACAGCTACTCCCTCTATTTCAAATCAGATGAATCCAAAAAGAACAAGCATGCGATCACCTTCTTTACCCGCTCGGATAAATACCCGTTTGGAAAAGATTTCATCAGGGGCGACCGAAGCCTGAACCTAAATCTTCAAACCACCTTATTGGCGAATCCCAAACGACAATTCTACCTCAATACCACCTTTAGGAAATTAAAAGTGTACAATGCAGCGGTATCAAGTCAAAAAGACGATGAGACCATACTTGGCAGGGCAGAATATATAACCACCGAATGGAAAGGATTGCTGAGCGGGAACCTATTGTATGAAGTGGGAGCAGGGCAGGAGCAACGAAGGGATTTTGCTTATCTCGAAGTGCCGGCCGGTACCGGGCAATATGCATGGAATGACTACAATAATGACGGCGTGCAGCAATTGAATGAATTTGAACTTGCTGCTTTCCCTGACCAGGCAAAGTTTATCCGCATTTTTACACCCACCAATGATTTTATCAAAGCCAACTATATCACATTTAATTATAGTCTCAATATCAATCCAAGAGCCCTTCTCACCGGGGCCAACCTGAAAGGAGTAAAGGAATTCCTGTCAAAGCTCAGCCTGATTACCTCCCTGCAAACCAATAAGAAGTCCATAGCAAAAGGCGACTTTGAATTTAATCCTTTTAAATACGGGGTCAATGATACCGCCCTGATCACACTGACAACCACATTATTGAACAGCGTTTCCTTTAACCGCTATAGCAGTAAATGGGGTATGGATATCAGCAATCTCCGCAACAGTGGTAAATCCCTGCTCACCTATGGCTATGAAAGCAGAAAACTGAATGACTGGCTTCTCAAAGGGAGATGGAACCTCAGCCGGTCCATTTCGCTGACCGTTAATACAAAAAAAGAAACAAACGCTTTGTACACACCTCAATTCGCTAACCGTAATTATCAATTGGAGGTATATGACGTAGAGCCGGACCTTGTTTATATTAAAGGAACTTCTTTCCGCCTGGTTACAAGTTTTAAATACGACACCAAGCAGAACCTGCCCCTGTATGGCGGGGAAAGATCAGTTTCTAATTCATTGAATATCGAAACCAAATACAATATTTTACAAAGCAGTTCTCTCACCGGGAAATTCACTTTCGATAATATCGATTATAAATTCCCGGCTAATACGACGGTAAGCTATATTATGCTGGATGGATTATTGCCCGGTAAGAATTTCCTATGGTCACTGGGTTTTTCCAAACGCTTACTGAACAACCTCGAACTTAACTTTCAATACGACGGCAGGAAAGCCGGTACTTCCAGGACTGTGCATGTGGGGAGGGCGGCGATAACGGCGTTGTTTTAGACTCCAGCTCCATCCCAACCTTCCCCGAAGGGGAAGGCCACCATTGCACAAGGCCAGCTTTCAGAAAAGTCATTAGATAAACGCATTTCCAATTTACGGAGTGTTCGGAAGTCCTCCCCTTCGGGGAGGATTTAGGAGGGGCTGAATCTAAAATGCATCACATCCCCGTCTTTCACCACATATTCTTTCCCTTCGATCCGCAATCTGCCCACTTCGCGGCAGGCAGCTTCTGAGCCATACTTAATAAAATCATCGTAACTGATCACTTCAGCTTTGATAAATCCTTTTTCGAAATCGGTATGAATAACACCCGCTGCCTGGGGAGCTTTCCAGCCTTCATGAATGGTCCAGGCCCTTACTTCCAACGGGCCAGCTGTGAAATAGGTGTGCAGATCCAGTAATTTATAGGCGGAATGAATAAGCCTGTCCAATGCAGGCTCTTTCATCTGGTATTCTTCCATGAATAACAATCGGTCCTCCAAATTGTCCATTTCCGCGATCTGGGCTTCGATATTGTTATTCATGATGATGACTTCTGCCTTTTCGTTCTTAACAGCTTCGAGCAACGCATCAGAATATTTATTACCGGTATGCATGGAAGCTTCATCCACATTGGCTACATACAGAACCGGTTTATCAGTAAGCAGGAACAGATCGGTGATGGCTGTTTTTTGTTCTTTGTCGAATACTAATTCACGTATACTTTTGCCTTTCTCCAGGTGATCCTTGCATTTGATCAATACCTCCAGTTCCACTTTTAATTTAGGGTCCAGTTTTATTTGCTTTTCGGTTCGCTGAATTTTCTTAACTACACTTTCCAGATCCTTTAACTGGAGTTCAATATCGATGATCTCTTTATCGCTGACCGGGTTCACGGGGCCTTCATCGCGGAGGATATTCTCATCTTCAAAACAACGGACCACATGGATGATAGCATCCACTTCACGGATATTGGCCAGGAATTTATTGCCCAGGCCTTCCCCTTTACTGGCACCCCGAACAAGTCCCGCAATGTCTACGATCTCGATCTGGGTCGGCACGATCCGGGCAGGGTTCACCAGTTCAGCCAGTTTATTCAGTCGTGGATCGGGGACATCTACCAGTCCTATATTGGGATCGATCGTACAAAACCGGTAATTACTCGCCTCAGCTTTGGCGCTGTTGCTGACCGCATTGAACAAAGTTGATTTTCCGACGTTGGGTAAGCCTACGATTCCAGCCTGTAAAGCCATATAATTATTTAAGATTTGATATTTAAGATTGCTTCAGGTTTCCGATTATTGAAAGAAGAATTAATCCCGGTTTTTATTAAAGAGGCGCAAAGATATGTTATACAACCCTAATCGAAGAGTCTGTGAAAAGATGATTTTGGTTTTTCCCTGAAAATCTGCAATCTTTCCACGGGATTCGACGAACAATATTCAATATTCAATCTTCAATCTAAAATCAGCATATGGTTTTAAGCCGGATATGGTCAGCCTTTATTATTATCGCCATCCTTGTAGCAGGAATCAGGATGGCAACTGGCGATGATAAAATATTTACCCGGATGGTAGTTGGCAAATCCTCCGATAAATATGACAGTGTTTATTATTATGCTATTGGCTCTCCGCTAACCCAAAAACTCTCTCCTAAGTATACCGAGTTTCTGAAAGAATATGGATATTATAAAGTTGACTCCGCGTACAAAGCATCAGTATTGCTCTCGGATAATTTAGCGGGTGATTCGGTGGCGATAGCCAAAGCGGCGAACCCGGCCATTAAAACATTTACCTATATTTCTGTTCAAAAACAACTTGTTCGTAAAGTGGACGGGATCATTGAAACGGCCAAAAATGCGGTGATCGATCTCATTATACCCCTGATTGGCATCCTGGCACTGTTTATGGGTTTCCTGGGTATTGCTGAGAAGGCAGGAGGGGTAAGGCTTTTATCAAAGATCATCTGGCCCTTTTTTTCAAAGATATTTCCTGATATTCCAAAAGGTCACCCGGCCACAGGACATATGATGATGAATTTCTCGGCTAACCTGCTAAACCTCGATAATGCGGCTACACCATTTGGACTAAAGGCAATGGAAAGTCTCCAGGAATTAAATCCTGATAAGACGGTCGCTTCCAATTCGCAGATCATGTTCCTTGCCCTGCATGCTTCAGGGCTCACGCTTATCCCTGTAACCATTATAGCTTACCGCTCCGGGCTGGGGGCAGCCAATTCCACCGATATTTTTATTCCCTGCATGATCGCCACATTTGTCGCTACCATGGCGGCCATGTTCATGGTGTCGTTCAAACAGAAGATCAACCTGTTCCGACCTGTGATACTTGCCTGGGTAGGAGGAATATCCGCGATCATCACCCTGCTCGTGCTATATGTCACCCGCCTGGACGCCACACATGCACAGTCATTTTCAGGCATATTAAGCAATGGGATCATTCTTACCATATTCCTCCTCATTGTCCTGGGTGGCGTATATAAAAAAATAGATGTCTTTGATGCCTTTGTAGAAGGAGCAAAAGGCGGATTTGAAACAGCCGTCCGGATCATACCTTATATTGTAGGAATGCTGGTGGCGATCAGTATGCTTCGGACAAGCGGCACATTTGACGTTATTATCAATGGGATAAAAATGTTATTTGCCTCCCTTGGAACCGATACCCGGTTTGTGGACGGTTTGCCCACGGCATTGATAAAACCTATGAGCGGCAGCGGGGCAAGAGGTATGATGCTGGATAGTATGAAAACATTCGGCCCTGATAGCTTTGCCGGAAGATTAGCCTGTATCCTCCAGGGCTCATCGGATACTACTTTTTATGTAATTGCAGTTTATTTTGGCTCTGTGGCCATTAAGAATACACGATATGCGATCTGGGTTATGCTGCTGGCGGACCTGGTCGGGATCATCGCTTCCATAATACTCTGTTACCTGTTCTTTGGAGGAGTTGCATAAAAAATGTCCCGCATGATGCGGGACATTTTTTATCAGTCGTTAAAAGATCGAAGGATCAATTATTTGAAAAAAATGAAAACGTTCTAAACGTGGCTGCCGTAGTCAGATCGGTCCGCCAACCACCCCTGAGTACCAATGTATAGTTTCTTAACCTTATTGGATTCACAATGATTTGGATCGGTGCCGTACCGCCGGTAAGATTTGTTCTGTTCAGAATGTTGGTGGTAGTCCCGGTAAGTCTTAAATACAAGGTGTCATTCCGGTTTGAAAGATAAGGGATGTAATTAGTAACATCCGTGGTGTTCACATTTGTAAACACATTTGTTTGCAGGTCGGCGGAATAGACATCAAAAGCGGGAATCGGTGTTGGCGAATAGGCAAAGTTGGCAAATCGAATCCTGGATGTCGTATCCGATGGAATAAGTATATTGTTTTGTACCGTTTTATGTTTGGCAGCAGTAGAAGTGTCATACATAAAGATCGTATAGTTGTTTGGCGACTGGAAAAATTCTGCAAAGGACATGGGGGCCTGGGCAGTAATGGTTGAAGTGTCTTTGATAAGAAATTGCCGGGTTCCCGCGGTGACAGAAAAATCAGAAGGAGTAGAAGGGAAAGTGTTGCTATAAGCAAATACGATTCCGGTTACCGGGCTGCCATCCACATATACATAATTTTTCGCTGATCCCAGTGTGGCATCAAATACCTGTACGGAAGCCCTGTTAGAAAAATTATTATCTATGGGGGCCTGTTTAACCAATTTCGTCTTGGCGCACGACATGAAAAGAGAGGAGGCGCCAATTACACCCAGGCTTAGCATGATTATTTTTGATAGTTTCATTGTGCTAAATTTTCTTGTTAATAATTAATGGATGGAGAACCAGCATTCGTAAGTGTTATAATCATTATTTTCTGCCCCGATCCTTGTCAGTTCAGGAATATCATACAGGTATTCTGAATTATATCTTGGCCTGCATCTGTATACTAATTTGCCAAGGTTGGTGGAGAGCAGGTTAGTACCGGATGGAGGTGTGAAACCCGCATATACCTGGTTGCCTGTTATCGGATCTATATCCGTATAATGAAACTTCCGCATATCAAGCCATGTTAGCTGAGTTCCCCAGGCATACAACGCGATATATTTTTGCAACATGATATGGGTTAAAGTTAAATTGGCGGAGGTCGGAACGACAACAGGATTCGCCAGGAAAGCAGCTTTTACAGCAGGTGTGATCACATTGGCCGTCGGTACATTTTGTGGATAGGTGGTGGTTAACATATCAAAATTCAGGCTGATCGCATTCGTATAAGCAGCCAGCGCCGTTGCTTTGTCGCCCTTGCGGAAGGCAGCTTCGGCAATAATAAATTGCATTTCCGAAGCGGTCATTATGGGCCAGGGACTTGTATTTTGATAAAGATACCGGCTGCTATCAATTACTGGCGCACCTGTTGAGGTGGGTATAGGTACGGGTATAGGTACGGATGGGGTGGGGATTGTATATACAGGACCCCAATAATTAAATGGATAATCATTTGTAGCAAGGCCTGCTGAACCTAACCATACCGTAAATCCTTTAAAAGTATGATTGATATTTTCACGAAGCATATACCATCTTCTTGGATCTGCCACACCTACAAAAGCAGTGGGATTATTTCCTGACATCAGGTCGGCAGGATAGGATCCTTGCCTGATCGTACCAATATTACCACGGAACGGACCGAAATAGTTATTAACGGCTGAGGTGAGGCCACCCGCCACTCTAACCACTGCGTTATCCGCATTGGTGGTCATGGCCAGGTTCGCATATTTAATGGCAGAATCAGCATAGCCATTAGTGGAATAAATTGCTTTATTACTTAGATCATTATAAGAACGGGCCAGGATTCCGTATACAAATTTTTTCCACTTATTTACATCGCCATTATAAAAATAGGCATCACCAATTGCCAGGTTGGTAGCGCTTACAGCGCCATCGGTTCTGCTTAAATTAGCTAAAGCGCGAAAACAAATAGCCCGGCAACTATCATAAAACTCGGGTTGTGTATCATAATGAAATTGCGATAGGCTGGTATTAAACGCCTCCTTAAGAATAGCATCCGAGTATATATTTGTCAGTTCCAGCCATCCCCATGCCCTGATAGCCTGGGCGACTCCTACATAATCCCATTTTTGCTGTTCCGTACCCCACTGTACGATCTTGTTCAGGTTTTGCCCCTGACCATAATAAATTGCTGCCCAAAGTCCGCCAGTGTTATCACTTCCAATCGTTCCACCCATTTGGCCATAATTTTCACCACTGGTCGTCGATCCCCAGTATTGAACATATCTTCCCAGCAATATTCCATCGGCTTGAACACCATAACCAGTACCAGCGGAAGAAAAGAAAGCGGTAAAACTTCCAATGACACCAGATAAAATACTTTCTATTGGTTCTATCACTGCGGCATTCGGGTTGAGGTAAGCATCATCAATTTTTTTCTTACAGGATGTCATACAGATTATGCTGATCACCCCCAGGAAAAATATCGGCTTAAGGAATTTCTTTTGCATATAAAAAGATTTAAGTTTTATCATTTTAGTTTTACTAATTATAGATTAAGGCGTAATCCAAAACTAATGGCCCTTGGGGTAGCGGCGCTTCCCAGGTCAAGACCATATCCTCCAACTCCGTTTGTACCGGGGTTGTTTGAATTAACGGCCGGATCAGCACCGTGATAATTGGTAAAAAGTACCAGGTCATTTCCGGTTACGAATATGCCCAAACCCTTTATGCCTTTTATATGATGTAGCATTTTTTCACCTAGCATATAACTAAAAGTGATATCCCTGAATCGCAACCAATTAACTTTCTTTTGAATAAACTCCTCGTCAGGTAAAGTAGTATAATAGGTGCTTTGAAAATAAGGAACGATTACTATAGTATTGACAGTAGGAGTTGTAGAGTTTTGTAACCCATCATTCAAAACTCCCTTTACAATAATAGGAGTCATACGGTCCGCTGTCCTCGCGCTTTTGCCTAAGCCGGTAAGCACCTGGTCGGTGCCATTATAAATATCCCCACCAACTTTCAGATCCCACAAAAAGCTCAAACTCCAGTTTTTATACCTGAATGAATTCAGGGTGCCTAATGTGAACTTGGGCGTTCTGTCGGCGATCAGGGAGTTACCACTGGTAACCAGGGGTAAACCGGTGGAAGGGCTGATCAGGATCTGGCCCGCGAGGTTCCTGGTATAAGTAGAACCGGTAATCGTTCCGGTAGAATGTCCCCTGATCAATCCGCCGCGGACATTCGAAATATAAGTATCGGAATTATAGAAATCGTTTAAAGGACCGATCGATTCCGGCAGCTTCAGCACCTTGCTCCACATATGGTTAAAATTAAAGTCTACCGTCCATGAAAAATCTTTCTTTTTGATAAGTACCAGGTTTAATGTCGCCTCAAAACCCTGGTTACGTAATTCAGAAGCATTAGTTGTATTTAGAATAAAACCTGTGGCATAGCTTGCCCGGTATCCCTGGCTGATCTGGTCTGTACAATGCGTATTATAATAAGTCAGTTCTAAAGCGACTGCATTCTTAAGAAGCCGGAATTCTGAACCGAATTCATAAGTATGTTGCTGTTCTCGCCGTAGAAATGGGTTCGCATTGGTAAACCCGTAAGTAAACCCTGGTATGACGGAGCTATTCTGGTTATTTACAAAAACTGCCTGGTTCGCATAAGGATCAGGTAACCTTGCTGTACTTGCTAACGACCCTCTCAGTTTAGCATAGTTTATAATATTCCCTTTTTTAAGTGCCGGGAATATGTCCGAAAGGATCACACTCAAACTGGCTCCGGGGTAATGGAAATTCCTGTTTGCTGCAGGAAGGGGTGAGGCTGATTCATAGCGTAAGGAATAGCTTAAGTAAGCCACATTTTTAAAGCTAAGAGAAGCTTCGCCAAAATAAGCTAATTCTCTCAGGACACTCAAATTGGGTAAGCCAAAAACATTTCTTAGCAACCGTGTTCTTGAACCGGGAAGCGTAATGCTGCTGTCCGTTGGATCAAACGTATAGATCGGAGATCCGTTATGGTACAAAACACCGGCATGTACTGAATCAGTGATATGACTTCCCACTATACCAAATACTTTCATTTCAAGATCCTGCCACATCGTGCCCACCAATAAGCTTCCTGAAAAGTCTCCCACTTTTTTTCTCGCCGTGGCCGTAATCGTATGGTTATATCCTGAATATTTTCTGTAATAATTATCCAGGGTACCGCCTGTGGCTGCCGTTAACACAAATGATTCTGGGTGAGTAAACAAGTAGCCGTTCGTTTGATAAGTATCGTATCCAAATCTTCCCGAAAGTGATAACCAGGAAAAAGGATTGATATCTACTCCAAGTGTGGATATCCAACGATTGGTTTTATCACCCGTGGTATTGTTTTTAGCGCTCCATATCGGATTATCAAAATCGGTATTATAATTATTATTAAAAAGTACATTTTTACTGCCGTTTGCATCTTGCGAATTCCGGATATCATTATTGGCGGGCCAGGAATACAGATCCAGCAGGTATCCTCCATTTGCAGTTGTTCCTTTTAAGGGTTTTATGTTATTGGCATTGGTATACGCAATAGAGGGTGTGAAAGTGATCCATTTTCCAATTTTAGTAGTATTGGCAATCTTGAAACTAAACTTTCTGTAACTATTGTATAGTACTACTCCATGGTCATCAAAATATTGACCCGAGGCCCTGAATCCCACATTCTTTGAACCAAATTCCAAACCCAGGTTATGGGTTTGTGAAAAACCAGTCCTGAAGAAATGATGAAGATTGTCGTATAATTGAGTGCCTGGCGCCCATTTAGGACCAAAGGAAGTAAATTGTCCCGTAAGGGGTAATGGTGTAGGAATACCATTGCTGGCACCCGGACCATATTCTTCATTTACTTCTGCAAAGCGGGTTATTTTTTGGGCGCGGAAATTGTCATCATAAGTGACCAGTACTTTTCCATTCGTGCTTTTTGCCTTTTTAGTGGTGACAACGATGGCACCTGAATTGGCCTGGCTACCATATAAAGCAGTTGCTTCCGGGCCTTTTAATACAGTTACCGATTCAATATCATTAGGGTTCAGATCGGCAATACGATTTGTATAATCATTGTTCCTGTTGGGCAGATCAGAAGCCAGCCCGATACCGGTACCACCCTGTGAATTTGAATTCAGGGTCGAGTTGTCTATAATAATACCATCTACGATAAATAAGGGCTGGTTATTGCCGGATAGGGTGTTAAAACCTCTTAATATAATACCCGAGGAGGCGCCGGCAGCCCCGGTGGTTGGTGTTACCGTAATTCCGGATACCCTTCCCTCCAGGCTGTTCACAAAGTTTTCCCTTTGGGTTGCAGCGATATCAGCTCCCTTGACTGTTTGAACTGAATATCCAAGTTCCCTGGGATTCCTTTTTATATCCATCGCTGTTACAACAACCTCACCCATGGTAGCATCAGATTTTTTCAGACTCACTCCAAGGGTAGTACTATTGCCAACTTTTACTTCCTGATTTTCATAACCTACATAGGAAAGTTCCAGTTCTTCGCCGGCAGTTACCTGGATCGTGAATTTTCCATTGGCATCTGTTTGCGTGATACGCCTGGTACCTTTGACCCTGACAGTTACTCCGGGCATCGGAGTTTTATTGTCATCGGATAATACTGTGCCCGTGATCATCCTTTGCTGTGCCTGTATGGAATGAGGCAGCAAAAGCAGCAGCAGCGATAACACAAAGAACAATTGGAGAATTTTTCTCATAGCTGTTTTTTTTAAATATATTAATTAATAAGCAATTCCAACATTTCGTTCAGGCTACCTGCACCCCGGCATCTATATAAGGTTTCAATATAGGATCATCCGCAGGTAATTCTGTGATCAACATATCTATCTCATCAAGCCCGCATACCCGGATTGGCTGCACTGAATTGACCTTTTCAGCGATGCTGAGGCAAACGACCATTTTAGAAGACTCTATCATGGCCTTCTTTAGCTGCACCACTTCCCAATCATTATCTGTAATTCCATGTTCGGTATGAATAGCATTGGTACCCAGGAAGCAGATATCGGCATTCATCTGTTTTATCTTGGCAATAGCTTCAGAACCAATCGTTATTTTAGAGTTTTTTGAAATTTTATCTCCGATCAGGATCACCTCAATATTGGGATGCTGCATATATTCCAAAATAACCGGAATACTGCCGGAAATAAAAGTTGCTTTTAACTGGGGTGGGAGGGAACGGGCTAACTCCATGATAGTCGTACCGCCGCTGGTAAGAATAAACATGCCATTGCTGATAAGGGCATTGGCTTTTTGTGCTATGGTTTTCTTATGATTTTGAGAATAAACGCCGTCGGAAGAAAAATAAACATGGTTAAAAGAGTGGGATAATGCGCCTCCATGCACTTTTATTACTTTACCTTCCTCGGCAAGTTCCTGCAGGTCACGTCGTATGGTATCTTCCGACACATTTATTTCTGTGCACAGGGAAGAAGAAAGGACCCTGTTATGCAGGTTGACCTTATGCAGTATGTATGCCTGCCTTTCCTTCTTAAGCATTCGTTAGTTTTGTCGGCCTAAGATAAATGAATTTCCCGCACAAAAACGCAGAAACCGGAAAATATTTGCAGAATGTAGGAAAGGGGTGGATAAGTGGTCGGGCTGGTCTAACCAGTCAGGCCGATAACCTAAATCAGATTGATCAAATTGTCAGATCGGCCAGGCTGCTCAGGCCGATAACCTAAACCAGACTGATCAAATGGTCAGATCGGCCAGACCAGCCAGACCGGTCCCCAAACATCATTTTCCAAAAGTGAACCGCGCCGTAAAACCGACTGCAGCGGGTTCAAAGTTAATATCGCTTACAAGATTTAATTCCGGTTTCCAGTCCAGGGAAAGATTGAGTGGAATATTGTTGAACTTATAATCAAGACCGACAACGCCCTGGGCTCCGAAATTAGCATTGGTCTCATTTTTCAATTTATTGGGATTGTAGGTTTTTACAAAAGCCAGGTATCCACCTCCGCCATAAAAGTATTTAAGGCCTGAAGCGGAAAGAGGTTTATGCATTTCAAGAAGGACACCCAAAGCCAAAGGATCACCAAATGATAATAATCCTTCTACGGCCATTTTATCATTGATGAATTGTTTGATGGAAATGGAATTATTTACAGAAGGGGCAGCGCTGCTGAGGCGGACACCCAGGGCCGTTTTATAATCCTGTGCCTGTAATCCGGTGAATGATCCCAGGCCGGCAGCCAATAAAACAATAAAAAGGGCTTTTTTCATGGTGATTTGCTTTTTGCTGTAGAGTAAACGAAAAATGATGCCAACTAAGTCTAAATAAAATGCAAAAGTTCAACAGGAGTACTGCCCTGATAAATCAGAGATTCGGGCTCTTAATATCTCGCACAGAGAAAAAAGAGAAAATGAGGTTTGGCGAATTATAACCTCCTTTTCCTCCTTTATCTCTGCGCGAGGCATTTTTACTTTGAATTCCTCGCCCAGAGGAAAAAGAGAAAAGGATAGGGGAATTAACAAAATCTCCTTTTCCTCCTTTATCTCTGCGCGAGACTTTTAACATTCTGCGTATTTTAGCCATATTATGACCATTTTAATCATCCTGATATTTGTCCTGGGCTACCTGGCGATTGCCTTTGAGAATACTATCCATATCAATAAGTCGGCAACTGCTTTACTGACCGGAATACTCTGTTGGGTGGTTTATATTCTTTCAGCGGAGGATAAAGAATTTGTGAGCGGGCAATTAACACGGCATTTCGGAGAGATTGCACAAATACTATTTTTCCTGGTAGGTTCGATGGCCATCGTCGAACTGATCGATGCACATGACGGGTTTGAACTGATCACCCGGAGAATTAAAACAACCGATAAACGAAAGATCCTCTGGATGGTTGGCCTTCTTACCTTTTTTTTATCTTCTGTGCTGAATAATCTTACCACGACTATTATAATGATTTCTTTGGTCAGAAAATTAGTGGCAGATAAAAATGACCGATGGATGTTCGCCGGGTTGATCGTGATCGCTGCCAATGCAGGAGGGGTTTGGACGCCGATAGGTGATGTAACCACTACGATGTTGTGGATAGGTAAACAGCTAACTGCTTTTAATATCATAGCGCAACTCTTCATACCCGCCCTCGTTAGCCTACTGGTGCCATTATGGCTCATGCGAACTGTCTTTAAAGGCGAAATACAAAAACCAGACAGGTCATTGGATGAGATAGGAAGGATTCGTAGTACAAAAAAAGAGAAACAAATCGTTTTTGTTTCTGGTCTTGCGTTAATGCTCATGGTACCGGTATTTCAAACCGTTACACACCTGCCAGCGTTTATGGGTATATTGATCGGGCTTGGCCTCATGTGGATGATCTCGGAGACCATTCACAGGGATAAAGATGAGGATGAAAGAAAGAAATTCTCTATCGCGTATGCACTTAGCGAAATTGATACCCCCACTATTTTATTTTTCCTGGGTATCCTGCTGGCGGTTTCCGCACTGGATGCAACACAACAATTGCATCATGCAGCCGGCTGGATGGATGAAAATTTAAAAAATCCAAAAAGTATTGCTATAAGTATCGGGCTGCTGTCTTCAGTAGTGGATAATGTGCCCCTGGTCGCTGCCTCTCAGGGTATGTATGGTCTTGATACTTTCCCCACCGATCATTCTTTCTGGGAGTTCCTCGCCTATACCACCGGAACAGGCGGCAGCATTTTAATTATTGGATCTGCAGCGGGAGTTGCAGCCATGGGGATAGAAAAAATAAATTTTAGCTGGTACCTGAAAAAAATAGGATGGCTGGCCTTACTGGGTTACCTGGCAGGGGCGGCCGTTTATATTTTGCAACAACGGGTATTGAGTTGAATGGACACCTGGATTCATCTGTCACTTAACTAATGACCGGGCGTTTTACTAACAGTGTTTTTGTGTTTTGTCTTTGTCTTGTTTTTAGGAACAGGTTGTAGTTTTATTATCCTGGCAATACTATCCGTAACTGCTTTTTTGGCAATACTATCGGCTTTGGCTTTTGCTTCCTGCTGTTTTTTTATCATCTCCGGCGTAGTGCCAAAATTATCGATGCCATTGAGACTGAAAGTGCGGTTTGCGCCGCTGTGGCTCCTGTGTGCGATCCTTTTAGTTTGTGCAAAACCAACAGAGGAAACTGCAGCCAGCACAATAAGCAGGAAAACCCTTTTCATAAATAATGATTTACTAACAGAAAGGTACGATTATTTCAAAAAAAACTCATTCCTTAATGTTAAAAGATTACGGGCACATTATGAAGGTGCTGCCGAAAGGAACTTTAATTTCGGTACATAAATCTATTGCTATGACGACCCAGCTTCCTCGCCCGGGATGTACATTAAGTCAAAGAATTTTATTCAGGTTCATCGTGGTCTTTATCTTACTATTCATATGTACATTACCTTTCCACCACCGGTATATTCCTGATCTTCCATCCCTGATGGCCCCTTTTTTTGAGGCGATTGCGAAATGGACAGGCGACCATATCTTTCAGCTAAAACATCCATATGCCAGTCAGCTGATCTCTGATTCCACGGGCCTTTATTTACACCTGTTTGTATTATTTATTATTTCATCCTGCTCAGCTGCCTGCTGGAGCCTTGCAGATAAAAAAAGAAAAAGCTATTCCCTATTATCCTACTGGTTCCGTGTGGTGCTGAGTTATTATCTTGCTTTTTTCCTCTTTTTATATGGGTTTGATAAAGCATTCAAAAGCCAGTTTTATCTTCCTGAACCGAATACTTTATTTACAACCATAGGAAATACTCCGAGAGATCTTTTATACTGGAGCACCATAGGGACATCCTATTCGTATTCTGTTTTTTTAGGTTTACTGGAGATCCTGGCCGGCCTATTATTATTGTCCAGGAGAACCCGGTTACTGGGTTCTCTTTTTGCGATGGGCATTCTGCTCAATGTGGTAATGGTAAATTTCAGTTATGATATTAATGTAAAGATATTATCCTTATTTCTTTTTTTGGTATCACTGCTCATCGCCATTCCTGATCGTAAAAGATTGTATACTTTTTTTTTAGCGGGTAAACCTTCGCCTGGCGGAATCCGGGAACCGCAATATATATCAACACGGATGCGACTGATTTATCAAACCGTCAAATTCTTAACGATTGGCTATATTCTTTGGAGTACAGGTTACCAGTACCTCCAATCCCGGAACTTTAACGATGATGTAGCCCCCCGGCCAAAATTTCATGGAGCCTACGATGTCCCGCTCTATATTCAAAACCATGACACCCTGGCGCCATTGGTAACAGATCCCCAAAGGTGGAGAAGGTTATTTGTCCACCGGCGCGGCTATGTGATCATCCAGGCCATGAATGACCAGATGCAGGATTATACATTTAACCCTGATACGATAAACCACCAATGGTTGCTGAAAGAAGAGGGGAGCGGAAAAGAATTCGGTTTTCATTATTCCCAGGTAAATGATACAACGATCATTTTAACCGGGAAACCTGGTAATGATTCCCTGATAATAAAACTTCAGAAAATTGATCTGGGCAGGTTGCCGGTTCTGCAGAACGAATTCAACTGGACGGTGGATAACTGAAAATTGCGCATTGAGAATTGTCCAAAGGATTCTTTTTGAGAACATTGAAAATTTATTCCCGAAACGCTCAGTGTTTAATGATCAATGTTCAAAAACGGAGAGTCTTTGAAACCTATCTTCCTTACTCAAACATCTCGAACTTCGTCTTCGGCCTCCTGTCTTCCAGCCATCTGAAATTGAGCAGCCGCATTTCCCTCGGATCCTTTTGTTTGATGGGCCATACCGTACCGGTCACGCTGCTGCGAAAGACCACTTTTTGTAATTGCTGGCTTCCAAAATAAAGATCGAGGAGATCTGATTTGGATTCATTGATCCCGGTATAAGCGCTGTCCGCATCCTGTATATAATAAATGCATTCGGCAAAACCGGCGGCCCGGACAGAATCCATGGAACCGTCTGTAAAATAACCATCCATACGGGTTGACTTAACCTGGTTATACACTTCCGGGTCCAGCCTGGTAACCAGGAAACTGTTCTCAAAGACTTTGACCCTGTCCGCCTTTTTATTTTTGGTAAATAACAGGATCGTATCGCCCGTGATCTGGCTTTCTTTAGCCCAGACGACAGGGTCCTGGTATAAACGGAATACGGAATCTTTAAAGGAATAGAACAGGCTATCGCTAATCGATTGCAGGGAATCGGTGAAAACACGGACATGCCGGTAGGCTTCAAAATAGCGGTTGGTACTGTCCTTATTGTTTGTATTCAGCACCCGGGTTCCTTTGATCGTATCTTTTCCTACTGAATCCTTTTTCCCATACAGGTCGCTTAGCCGCGCGGAGAACAGGGTATCAGCAGTTATATAGATGGAATCTTTTTCCTGCTTCACGATCATCAAAGGCTTTTTAGTGGCGAGATAGGCATCGGTTTTTTTATTGACAAAAATATTACCGGCGAGAATGGTCGTATTATTAAGCGTATCCACCACGATAGCATTCCCTCTTATCTGTATCACACCCAGGCTGTCATCGTTCATGATCTCTTTGCCGGTAATAAACAAATTTTTATCACGAATAATGGGTCCATTCCCAAATTCCGCTTTCCCGGTCTGCAGGTTATAATACCCTTCCGTGGTTTCAATGGTTCGCCCGCTGCTGTCCTTTATAAAAGTCTTCGCAATAAAACGGGTGGTTTGTGTCAGGGTATTATACAAGAGTGAATCGGTCTTAATAAAATAGGCCGGGTCCCGTAATTCTACATTTTTCTTAAAATAAACATCGTGCAGACCGGCATAATAATATCCTTCCCTGCTGGTGAGCACCGACTTTTTATTAAGCACTTTGCCGCCGTGCATATAGGTACCGATATCGCTTACCATATTGTATTCCAGGTCAGGGGTGGTCAGTGTTCCTTTGCCATCTGTCAGCCTGACGCCGCCGTCCAGGTTAGCTATCCTTTTTGTGATCTGGTAAACAAGATGGTTGGAGTAAATATTGGCGGTGTCGGCATCATTGATATGTACATTCCCCCAGGCTTCAAATTTCTGGGTGTTATTGTTGATCACACAGCTATCGCAATAAAAAAGAGAAGTGCCCTGTTTCAGTTTTACATTTCCAGCCAATATCTGTAATTGCGTGGAATCATTCACTTTCCTGAATTCCAGTTTGCGCACACCGGGCAGGATCTCCACGGTAAGCAGGCTGTCACCGGCAGGAGGAGGAGCTGTTGTATCCCTGGCTGGCCGGGTGGACTGTGCCGGCAGTAAAGCAGGGCATATCATAAGACCGACCCACCATAAACAATAAATAAATTTCAGGCATCGCATCAGATGGCTACTTCGGAATAGAATCTTTTTTCGAGGGCGAAGTTAGAGCTCCGCCTGTATCTTTCTTGCCGAAGAGGGAAATATTAACGTAGCGTTTGGGATGCGCCCGCAGGTCATCGATCAGTATTTCAGCGCTCAGGATCGCATCATAGAGTTTATTATAAATGGCCTTATCATTGATCAGGGCGCCCAGGGTGCCATCCTTGCTTGCAATTTTTTTAATCGCTCCTTTTAACAGGCTGATCGCCGTATTCAATGAATCGATGGTAGGTTGTAACTGTATCCTGGCGAGCCGCTCGGAAAACTTTTTAGCATTACTAAGGGTCGTTGTGAAGGTGTCTGTATTTTTCTTCAGGCTCTCAGTGATGGAAACTGCGTTATTCAATGTTTTTGCCATGGGTCCGGTTTTCAGATCCAATAGTGCATTTAATGAGTTGCTGGCCTGGCTCAGGTTCGCCATGGTGTGTTGTAAATTATCCTTGGCATCTGAGTTCAGGACCTTATTCATGCTGCCCAGCACAATATTCAATGAGTCCAGCGTTAACCTGAACTTAGTCAAAGTTGGGGTTAGCTGCGCTTTTACATCATCCAGGATACCACTGTCAACTTTAGTTTGCAGCGTGTCCCCGGGTTGCAGGTAATCAGTAGCAACACCCTTTTCCACAACGATCTGGGAAGAGCCGATAAGCGGGGAGGATATAGACGCTTTTGAATCTCTTGGGATATTTACGTCCCGGGTAAGATTGATAGTGGCTACGATGCCATTGATATTTTTATCCTTGGCATTCAGATCATACACCTTCCCGATAACCAAACCGTTGATCTTTACTTCATTTGATTTCGAGAGGTATCCCAGGTTGGAAAAAACGGCATATATTTTTTTGTCATGGGAAAACATATCCCTCCCCTTCAGGTAATTAAAACCAAGTATAAGTATGGTAAGGCCGGTAATGGTTAGTATACCGACTTTTGTTTCATTGCTGATCTTCATTGGTTATTTTGCTTAGACCGGGCTGCTTAAGGCTGCCAAATTAATCTTTTTCCGGCAGATAATAGTTATCAGATAATAGATAATAGTTAATAGATAAAAGTGAATAGTTTCCTCAGGTCAATCTTATTTTCCTGGTTCAGGGGTTATTCATATTCAGCAAATGACTTTTCGGTTTTAGGGCACTATTATCTATTCACTATTATCTTTTATCTATTCACTATTATCTTTTATCTATCAAAAGGCCTTCTTTTCCTTTTCATCCTGCGCATTCTTTAATTTGGCTTCCAGTTTCTCCTTGTACTTCTTAAACGCCGCAAAAATATTGGCAACGATCTCTTGCTGACCTTCCTCACTGGTGATATATTCTTCTTCTTCTTTGTTGGATATAAACCCGATCTCGATCAATAC
>JADGPW010000061.1 GCA_017882265.1 Chitinophagaceae bacterium
GTTTTTAATTTTTATGGACAATACCTTCTTTTTTTTATCATAGGCATTGCCTTGCTTTGGGCCGTACTACTGGGGGTTGGTTGGCTCATTTTACGCAACCGGGTTCGGGGGTTATTGAAGAGGATCGCCCAGCCACTGCTGATCGCATTCAGTACCACCAGCAGTGAAGCCGTATTCCCCAAATTAACTGAAGAACTGGAAAGATTTGGCTGTAAGGACAAGATCGTTGCTTTTGTATTGCCATTAGGTTATTCTTTCAACCTTGATGGAAGCATGATGTATATGACCTTTGCCAGCCTGGCGATTGCACAGGCTTATCATATCCATATGGATCTTGGTACCCAATTAACCATGTTGCTGGTTTTAATGTTAACAAGTAAAGGTATCGCCGGGGTTCCACGGGCTGCATTAGTAGTAGTAATGGCCACCTGTGCGATGTTTAAGATACCACCCGAAGGAATTGCATTAATATTACCTATTGATCACTTTTGTGATATGTTCAGAACGGCTACTAATGTGGTTGGTAATGCGCTTGCCACAAGTGTTGTCAGTAAATGGGAAGGGGCGCTGGAGCATGGGCCGCATCCTGATCAACATCAGTAAAAGAGAGTTAATAAATTATGTTTTTACTTGATTCATTTCACTGGGACCAGTTGTTACAACCGCAATGGTATGTTGAACATGGAGGCTTGTGGTTGTTATTATTTGTGGTTTTTGCTGAAACAGGATTGTTTGTTGGCTTCTTTCTTCCGGGGGATTCATTACTATTTGTTGGAGGGATTTTTGCACATAAAATGGAGAACGGCGATCCGGGATTGGCGTACCAGTTTTTAAAACTTTTCGGATTGGGCGGCGTGCAAAACGAATGGGTTGATCTTATAGTCCTATGGGGTCTCATTTCTTTTTTTGGGATCCTTGGTAATGCCACCGGATACTGGACAGGACGAAGAGTTGGTCCTGCCATGTTCAACTGGAGGGATAGGTTTCTTTTTAAAAAACGCTACCTGTACCAGGCGCATGAATTTTATGAGAAACATGGTGTGCTTGCAGTTATTGGCGCAAGGTTTCTCCCTTTTATCAGAACATTTGCTCCTATTGTAGCAGGGATTGTACAGATGGACAGGAAAAAATTTCATTTCTTTAATATCATTGGCTGCGTGACATGGGTATTCACGATGGTATTTGCGGGTTATTTTTTACAGAAATGGATACTCAGCGAGTTTGGATTTGATCTGAAAGATCACCTGGAACTGATTGTTTTAGGTATTGTATTAGTATCCACCGCACCGGTCATTATAAAACTCATATCATCAGGGAAGAAAAAACATCCGGACAAACCTGTTAATGATTCCAATGCATAGTTGTTTATGACTCAATCAAAATCAGCTTCTATTTTTAATATTGCTGTTATTGTTGCGGCGCTTGGGTATTTTGTTGACATTTATGACCTATTGCTATTTACTATTGTAAAAAAGGACAGTATGATGGCTGTGGGAGCCACTATGCAAACTATGCTGGCCGATAGTACAAAAGTTATCAACTGGCAGATGTTGGGTTTATTGATCGGAGGAATTGCCTGGGGAATAATGGGTGATAAAAAAGGAAGGCTTTCCGTATTGTTTGGATCTATTATTTTATATTCTATCGCTAATTTTTTTACCGGCTTTGCCGAAACGGTTAACCAATATGCCAGCGCCCGTTTTGCAGCAGGATTAGGTTTGGCCGGGGAGTTGGGGGCTGGTATCACACTAGTCAGTGAATTGTTGCCAAAAACCAAAAGGGGTATTGGAACTTCCTTAGTGGCGGGAATCGGGTTGAGTGGCGCTGTTGTGGCCTACTTTACTTTTCAGTTTACCCAACATGACTGGCGTCTTTGTTATAAGATCGGGGGTTGTTTAGGCATTGTATTATTGGTATTGCGTATCAGTGTTGCAGAATCCGGCTTATTCAAACAGGTGAAACTGCAAAATGTATCAAGAGGTAATTTTCTTTCATTTTTTACTAATGCGAAACGTTTCAGGAAATATATACTGGCGATATTGATCGGCCTGCCTACCTGGTATGTCATTGGTGTATTGGTAAACCAAAGCGATAAGTTTGGCAACAAGCTTTTTGGAAGTACTACGATTGATTCCGGCCGTTCGATTATGTTCGCCTATTCCGCTATTGCGCTTGGCGATATTGCGGTAGGTTTTGTCTGCCAGTATTTCAAAAGCCGTAAAAAAGGATTGCTGCTCTATTACCTGCTTTGCATTGCCTCATTGTGTTTATTCTTCAGTGGTTATAATAATTCCGATGCAAGAATGTACACCTGCTGTGCCTTACTGGGATTCAGTACCGGTTTCTGGGCCATCTTTATTACCATGGGCGCTGAGCAATTTGGAACTAATCTGCGGGCAACAGCCGCCACTACGATCCCCAATATGGTAAGAGGAGCTTTGCCATTGATCAACCTTATGTTTCTAAATCTCTTTCAACAAAATCTTGGCTGGGGGCTTATCAGGAGCGGTATCATCACAGGGGTAGTGATCATGACGATTACCCTTATCGCTTTTTATTTTACCGAAGAAACTTATCATAAAGACCTTGATTATTTAGAAACGGAAGAGGTACTACCCTAATATTTTCCTGTGGCCAAATTCCTGATCATACGTTTTTCTTCCATTGGCGATATCGTCCTTACTTCCCCCGTTATCCGTTGTTTGAAAAAGCAAGTGCCGGATGCGGAAGTTCATTTTCTGGTAAAAGATCAATTTCGGGCCGTGGTGGAGCACAACCCTTATATTGATAAACTGCAGGTACTGGCTCATAGCTGGGAACTGATGATAGAAGAATTGAAAAATGAAAACTACGATTTCATCATTGATCTTCATCATAACGTAAAAACGTTACGGGTAAAAAGAGCGTTAAAAAAAAGATCCTTTTCTTTTTATAAGCTCAATATTGAAAAGTATATCTACACAGGCCTGAAGATAAATATCCTGCCCAAGGTTCATATTGTGGACCGGTATTTAAAAACAATATCGTCATTCGGGGTTAAAAATGATGGAACGGGACTGGATTATTTTGTTTCACCAAAAGAGGAAACAAAGAAAGAAGATATCCCCGCCTCGCATCATGCCGGGTATATTGCCTGCGTGATCGGTGCGGCTCATGGTACCAAACGATGGCCGGTTCATAAATGGAAAGAATTTTCAGAGAAAACAGACCACCCGATCATATTACTCGGTAATAATGAAGATCAGGCCAATGGGAACGAGATCGCAGCTGCTGACCCCGTGAAGATATACAATGCCTGTGGGAAATTCACGCTCAACGAAAGCGCTGACCTGATCAAAAAGTCGAAAGTGGTGATCTCCAATGATACCGGCCTGATGCATATTGCCGCTGCCTTTAAAAAACCTATAATTTCTCTTTGGGGAAATACTGTTCCCGCTTTTGGTATGTACCCCTACTATGGGAATCTGAATGATCATGCCACGGTTTTGAACCTTGCCACGATTATTCAGATCAACAAACTCTGGTGCCGCCCCTGCTCAAAGATCGGGTATGCGAAATGCCCCCTAGGTCATTTTAAGTGTATGGAAAAAATAGATGCCGATGTGGTAATTGATAAAATGAAATCAAGACTGTAGGAATTAGGAAATTTTCAACAAGACGTTGGCGGATCTGGTCCCGGATACATTGGGAGTGAAGGGAAAGGGGGGGAATATGATGACAGCTAAAAAGAGGAGAAATTGTTTTCGCATCATAAAATTGGCGTTTCGACTTTGATAATAGCCGAAAGATTAAATCATTGTCAGCAAAAAAACTAACTTGTCTAAAATTATTTCCTTGCGCAAGACCATTACATTTATCGGAATAATGTTATTTGGTCAGGCCCTGCACTCACAGGCTATTATCGATTCATTCCGTTTGTACGGGGATGTAAAGGTTACCATTGACAGACCGGCCAATTTTTTGACCGGAAGAAAGACCATCATTACTTTTTTTGCTTTACCTAATGGTAATTCCACAGAACAAACAATGGGTAAAAAAATGCAGCCGGGCGATGACTGGCACTTTGACATCCAGCATATAAAAGCACAAACAGTTTTTATCCGCCAGGAATTGGCTACGATCAATTTTGTCGTCATTTACATGGAGAACAACTACAAAAGCTGGCCCACCTGGAAACAAAAACACCCGGATTTTCGAACAGAGATCCCTCATATGGTCGATTCCTTGTCAGGTCTTATCCATGCAAAACATAAAAGCATTTACCTCAACGGGCATAGCGGAGGTGGCAGTTTTATTTTCGGGTACGTGGCCGGTATGCAGGAAATACCGGCATTCATAAAACGAATCAGTTTTCTGGACAGTGATTATGGTTACGACAGCAGTTATACTTTGAAATTCAGAAACTGGCTGCGGGAAGTAAAAGAAGCTTCTTTAAATGTATTTGCTTATAATGACAGCATTGCATTATACAATGGTAAACCATTGGTAACTGCTACCGGCGGCACCTGGTACAGAAGTCATCTGTTGTTGCAGGATCTTCAACATGATTTTTCATTTGCCCGGTCAAACACGGATAGTCTTATCATTTATAAGAGTGCGGACCTGCGGGTCCAGTTCTTCTTTAAATTAAATTTGAACAGGGGGATCTATCACACGCAGCAGGTGGAATTAAATGGATTTATTCATTCCATTTTATGTGGAACAAAACTTGATTCAAAAAAATACAGGTATTACTCTGTCCGGGCCTACCAGGCATTTATAGAATGATCATAGCTCATAGTTCACACCGGTTGAAAATGCATAGGTGGTGCGGGGGGCAGTGCCGGCTGGAAAGCGATCGTGTAAATAATTCCATTTCAGGGATAAACCAAAATGGTTAACCACCTTTACTTTGAAAGTAAACTGGTTGAGTATCCTGTAATCGCTGAATTTTTTTATCAGCGGCTGGAAAAAAGTTGTGCTGATCACTTCGATATTATCTCTTGGTGTATAGGTAAATGATACATAACTACTGCTACGTATATCGCTATGTTTTACCACAGGGATGGTTTTTTCTCTTTCGTTTTCATACATGACCAGGCTGGCGGCATACAACCTCAGTATTTTATTCTTTACAATTTTAAACCTTGGCCCGGTGCCCACCAGGACCCTTGAAGCAATTTGAGTGATCAGGTTATCCTGAATCTGTCCGAAGACCTCCCACCGGACGTGCTCAGATAGCTTATAATTGTAACGAAGATGAAAAAAGCGATTAGAAGTGTACTTGACACCACCCCCGCTTAAAAAGCCATAATTCCCGAGGATGAGCCAAATGCCTTTGTCGTTGCTTGTCTTGTATTGAAAATGAGCTTCTGCTTCCATACCAAAGACCTTTACTTTATTCTGCGATAAAGTCACCGCTCCATCCGCACCACCCAGCCAACCAACCGTATCCGATTGCATACGCGCACTTTCCACATTAACGATCTGTGCTGAACCACAAAAAGAACAGAAGGAAATGGAAAAAAGAAGTATGGAGATCCGGGTGTTCATAATACATCTCATTTGTATTGAATGTTGCTAATGAATTTCCTGGAAAAGAACAGGGAATTGTTTCCGTATCTTTCTTTGCTCCCCGCCGCTGCAATTTTCAAACAACCGCTTATATTTTTGAAGACAGATCTCGGCTAGGGCATTCTTTTGTGCATTTTGAATAGCATCCAGAGTGGCACCCCGGGTACCCATTAGAACCTCACCGGTAAATTCAATACTTATGGAATCATACATTTTGCCCGTACCGAGATAGCTTTTCCAGAGTCGTTGCTGTAATTCCGCGGCCAGCCCGCTCACCTGGAGTGTATCTCTTCCGATGAATATTTCGCCTTTGGCATCTACTTTAATGCTGATGACCTTTTGTTGGGGATCCGCCCTACCAATTACAGGCACCGACAATAGCAATGTGCATATAACCCAACGTATCATACAAAATAAATAGATAGGTGTTGAGAACAAATAAACAAGCCCATTTTGATGGGGGAAAATAAAAGCGATGCCGGGTAGGACCACCGCTTTTACTTATCTATTTAACACTTATTGCTTTACACCTAATGCTGCATTGATAGGAGCACGGTCGATATATTGAATGCTCCTGTCAATTTTATCATTGGCATCAAAATGATGGTCGATATGTGTCCACATCATCAGGCTTTTTCCATTCTTATACTTTACATTTATCTGGTACCAGGATAACAACCAGATACCGGGTGCGTCAGGACCTCTTTGAGGAGTGTTGATTTTGAGGGGTAACCAGATATCATTGCTGAAAGTAATGGAATCAATGACATTCATTCTGCGGTCCTTCCAGTATTTCTCAATGGCGGGTTTGCCTCCAAGGCTATCACCCGCTGACCACTGGTAAACAGCATTATCAGCATAGTTGCTCAGCCATCCGTCCATATCAGCGCTACTCATCTGGCCCATCATTTTTTTACCCATTTCTGTGTATTTGGCATCCGCAAATTCAGACTGGGGCATTTTGTTGTCTTTCGTTCCCGTAGACATACTGTCCGTAGTTTTCTTATCATCTTTTTTGTCGTTGTTACAGGCAACAAGCAGGAAGCAGCAGGTTGCCATCGCGAAGATCTTTTTCATGTTGTCAGTTTTTAATTTAGAAATAATTGGGAAAGGATCAACTGTGTAGTTTGAAAGGGCGGAATAAGAATTGAAACTATATATTTTAATTAATTTCACAAAATATCTCTGGCAATGAAAGGAGAATTCTATCCAACGTATGAGTATGGCCGTTGAAGAAAGGTTAAGAAAATTCGCTCAGCTCCAGCCAACGAAGTTCTTTTTCATCCAGTAATTGTGTTAGTTCATTTATACGGCGGGAGAGCCGTTCCAATTCCTCAAAAGCAGTATTATTGCTATTCAACTTTTCCGTAACTACCTCTTTTTCCTGGGTCAGTTCACCAATTTCTTTTTCAAGCAACCCAAATTCCCTTTTTTCCTTGTAGGATAGCTGTTTTTTATTCCTGTTTGCTAACTGCTGCCCCTCGGCTACGCTCGGGGTGACAATGCCGTCCCGATAGCTATCGGGAGCCGACTGCTTACTGCCGACTGCCGACTGCTTACTACCGATTGTTGACTGCCATAACCTGTATTGAGAGTAATTACCCGGAAAGTCCCTTACCTCACCCTCTCCTTCAAAAACAAACAAATGATCCACCAGCCGATCCATGAAATAACGATCATGGGAAACAATGAGTAAACAACCCTGGAATTCACTTAAAAAATTTTCCAGAACTCCCAGGGTGGGGAGATCAAGGTCATTGGTGGGTTCATCCAGTATCAGGAAATTAGGGTTGCGAAATAAGAGGGCCAATAAATGCAATCTTCTTTTTTCACCTCCGCTGAGTTTACTGATATAGGTATATTGTTTATCCGGATCAAATAAAAAAAGTTGTAAAAACTGGGCGGCGCTTAGTGATCCCCCGCCGGCGAGTGGGAAACTCTCTGCCATATTTTTTACGAACTCTATCACCCGCATGTCTTCTTTTACGACAAGACCTTGTTGGGAGTAATTACCGAAAATGACGGTATCCCCAAGATTAACTTTTCCACTATCAGGCTGTTCAATGCCCTGCAGGATATTAATAAAAGTGGTCTTACCCACCCCGTTTTTTCCAACAATACCGATACGTTCGCCTTTTTTAAAGGTATAGTCAAAGCCTTTCAAAATGATGGTGTCACCATATCTTTTATTTACTTTCTTCAGTTCGACCACTTTTCCGCCAAGCCGGTTCATTTTCATCTCCAGTTGCACCTGGTCGTCCGCTACCAGTTGTTTTGCTTTCTTTTCTACAATATAGAATTGATCCTGCCTGCTTTTGCTTTTTGTGGTCCTGGCTTTTGGTTGTTTGCGCATCCATTCCAGTTCGCGGCGGTAGATATTTTTTGCTTTGTCGATACTGGCTGATTCACTTTCCGTACGGGCCGCTTTTTTTTCCAAATAATTCGAATAGCCACCTTTGTAAACATACAGGTTGCTGGCATCCATCTCCCAGATCTCATCACAGACGGTATCTAAAAAATAGCGGTCGTGGGTTACTAATAATAATGTTACGTTCTCTTTATCAAGATAATGTTCCATCCATTCCACCATACCCACATCCAGGTGATTGGTGGGTTCATCCATGATCAACAATATATGTTTATGTTCAAACCCGATATCGATCAGCGTTTTGGCCAGCGCCACCCGTTTTCTTTCTCCACCGCTTAATTTACTCACCGGTTGTTGGAAATGATGAATATTCAGCTTGTTAAGCACCTGCTTAACGCGGGCATCGAAATCCCAGGCACCCAGCTCATCCATTTTAATGATGGCGGCGTTTAATTTAATGGCATCTCCTTCTTCACAAATGAATTCATATTCCTTAATGGCATTGATAACCGGGTGATCATGAAAGAATATATTATCCAGGATGGACTTGTCTTCGATAAAAACAGGTTCCTGTTCAAAAAGTACTACATCCACTTCTTTATTGACCCACAATTTTCCTTCATCTGTTGTTTCCTTACCAGCCAGTATTTTTAATAAAGTGGATTTGCCCGAACCATTCCGGGCTACCAATGCGATCTTGTCCCCTTCTTCTATATGAAAGGAAATATTCTCAAATAAAGGCTGTATACCATAGCTTTTTGTCAATCCTTCCGCAGAAACATAATGCATAACGCAAAGATAAAGAAGCCACTACGGCTTTAATGCGTGTATAGGATCTTTTATGGCACAGTTTTTTTGCATGTATCAAAAAGAATATATGGTTAAGAATATTATAGAGGCTATTCAAAAGAACCTTGAATTCCCTGCCTTAGTAAAAGTGGATCCAAACATCCAGGAAACCCGGGAAAAATATCACCAGGCCATTACTGAAAAGCTTGCCCAGGCGGCTATCCCGGCTGTATTAACAGCTTTCTACAAATTATTAAGAACGGTGGATGGCTGTCAAAAATTTATCGCTACTAAACCGACAGAAGACTGGCTGGATATTTTATACAAGGAAAAGGAAGAAGAAGCTGTGGAAAAAGTTGCCCATTATGCTGATGTTACAAACAACCAGGCAGAAGGCTATATGGAAAATGTAGCCGATGAAGCAGCCAGGCTAATTAAGGAATCGGGTGGGAATCCCGCTTCTGCGGAAAAGATAAAGACTTATATGAATGGTCAGCGACACCATATATTGGTGTATTTGCCTGCTGTTTTAAATATGGGAGATCTGTTGAATGATGAGAGCCTGGATGATGGCACCAATAAAATGGAAGGGCCTGTTTCTAACTTTCTCCACAAGATCGAGAATAATCTTTCTGGCGGGGGATAGTATTAATGGCTACCGGCTGATAAAAAATATGAGTAGGCATACCAGGGCCACTGTTAATAATATAACCCATACTCTGTATTTTTCCCTGCGATGTGATTGTTGATGAAGTTGAAGCCACTGGCTTACCATTTCCACCGTATCGGGTTCCATGTTGATCCTGGTAACATGGTCATACAGGGAAATAGCAAGATGCAAAGACAGCGATTTACTGCAATTGAGGATCGCCCTTATGATCTCTTTGTTAATGGAAGAGTCGTTGAATTCATTAAGTTTTTCAATGGTTTCGTCCCGGAGGATATCACTTATATGCGCATAAAGTCCATCTTTATCCATCCGGTGAACGTCAAGTGTGGATACATACCTGTCGACCTCCAGCATTTGTTTTAGAATAGATACGGGTGTAAGAATGTCCTGTTTTTTCCTTCCGCCAATACTTTGGTCATACCATCGCTGTTGCAGGTAATATTCTTTTTTGGCAGGATTGGTAAGGACCTCATAGGCCTCCTTGATCCCGTCGAATCGGGCGGCAGCATAGGGGTCGTTGTTATTTTTATCCGGGTGATGCTGATGTGCCAGCCTCAGGTAGGCAGTTTTTATCTCCTGCCGGGTAGCGGAAGAAGGCAGTTCGAGCAATGTATAATAATCTTTAATTGCCATGGCCACCACGAAGGTAAACACGAACCGTTCATCCGGGATATGCCATAGTATGACATATAACGACCCCAAACTTTGATAAATAAGTTTACCTTTAAGTCAAATTTATTTATTATGAATAAAAAACTATTTCTGCCGGTCATTGGTCTTTTTATCCTGGCAGCCTGTAATAATTCAGGCAGCGACAAAGAAAAAAATAAAGATAGTACCGGCAATACCATGGGTAATGACAGTATGAATCATATGGGTACTTCCACGGGAACAGTACCCGACCTCCCGGCTGTACCCGAAGGCGCTAAAGTGGTTTTCTCAAACCTGAAAAATGATGCTACGATCACCTCCCCGTTTAAATTGATGATGGGAACTGAAGTAATTAAAGTGGATACCGCCGGACCAGTAATAGCTGGTATCGGGCATCATCACCTGTTCATCGATGCCGAAGATTCCCTGCCTGCAGGTACTATCGTTCCGAAAGATGCAACACATATACACTTTGGAAAAGGTCAAACGGAATATGAACTTGTTCTTAAGCCCGGCAAACATAAACTTACGCTTCAGATGGCAGATGGACTGCATCGCTCTTATGGCAGCAAACTCTCCGCCACTGTTATGGTAAATGTGAAATAACTTATTTCAGGTATTTTCCAAAGAATTCAATGGTCCGTTGCCAGGCAAGTTTGGCAGCGGACTCATTATACCGGGTAGGGGCTGTATCATTATGAAAAGCATGATTAGCTCCTTCATACATGTATAACTCATACCTGATATTTGCTTTTTTCAAAGCTTCTTCATAAGCAGGTATCCCGGCATCTATTCTTTCATCCAGGGCGCCATAATGTAACTGTACAGCGGCTTTGATCTTCGCCACATCGGCGGCTGCGGGCTGGTTTCCATAAAAAGCCACGGCGGCTTTTAGTGAAGGAACATTTACAGCCAGTGAATTTGCCATGCCACCGCCCCAGCAAAAACCTACACACCCGTAATTCCCATTGCTATCTTTCCGGGTGGGTAAGTAATCGAATACCTTAATAAAGTTTTGCAGGTTATCTTCTGCTTTCAGCAACTGAAACTTTGCACGGGCGTCGTCTTCATTTTCCGGAGTGCCCCCTAATGAAGAAAGTGCATTGGGTGCAATAGCCAGGTAACCGGCAGTAGCAGCCCGGCGGGTGACATCTTCAATATGGGCATTTAAACCCCGGTTTTCATGTATCACCACCACCACAGCATATTTCTTGTCTTCTTTTGGACGTGCTACATAGGCCTGCATATCGCCATTGATACCCGGATAAGTGATCCGTTCGGTAAACAGATCTTCTTCTTTTGTGATAGCAGCGTTTGCATAATTAACTTCCAGCAAGGGTAATAGGGTCATAGCCGCCGCGGTGCCACCAGCCAGGAGGGTAAGACGGCGAATAAATTCCTGCCTGCTTAAAGGTTTATGCGTGTACTCGTCATAAAGGTTGATTATTTGTTGATCCATAGCGGGCTTTTTAAAAGATTTTAAAGTTAAGAATTATCAGTTGAAACGGAATGTGCCGAAATCCCTGACCGCAATGTTAAAGGTTTTATTAAGCCTCCTTTGTTGCCGTATTTCATATTAACATTTGTACAAATGTTTTGCTAAAAAGCTGTGAATGCCATTTTTATACTACCCAAATGGCATAAAAATAGCGTCATATACTCGTTGGTAAATAAAGTAAACCACACAATTTTCTGTATGACATTATTTATTACAAAAAATCAATTCTCCATGAAACGTTTTTTTAAAATGATGACTGTAGCATTTGTAATAATGCTTGGCAGTTCCCTGCGAAACAAGATTTCGGCTCAATATTCTTCAGAGGATTTATCTAATCAAAATTCATCTGAAGATGTTACTTACCAGACTTTCTATGATGATCTCAGTCCTTATGGTAACTGGATAGATTATCCCGAGTATGGCTATGTGTGGCAGCCCCGGGTGAATGATGATTTCAGACCTTACAGTTCCGGCGGTCATTGGGTTTGGTCCGATGATTACCAATGGATGTGGGTATCAGATTATGACTGGGGATGGGCGCCATTCCATTATGGTCGCTGGTTCGAAGATCCTTCCTATGGTTGGTTGTGGGTACCGGGGTATGAATGGTCGTCTGCCTGGGTAGCCTGGCGTGA
>JADGPW010000062.1 GCA_017882265.1 Chitinophagaceae bacterium
ACGGTTTGTTTCCTTACCGTACATCAGAGGTACTTTAACCTGAACGACAAATTTGGTTACATGGCTCTTTCATCCATTAGGTATTTATATAGACGCACGCCTCGTGGCGTACCAGATTACACGGATTAACACAGACTAAATACTACTAATCCGTGCTAATCCGTGCAATCCGTGGCTAACACTTTTCAAAACGGCGAAGCCGTTCATTCGTATCCTTTCATGTTAATTCGTGGCCACACTTCTTCCCCGCCGTGTCTCCTCCTGTTATCCGCCATTACACCTAAAAGACACTAAGAGGGACACGGCGTTCTAATAACAATTCCCCCTCGGTTAAAATACATATTCTCTTACATTGGCGCCGAATCGAACTGGTAATTTTATTTTGGCAGAAGGTGTGTTTGCTCAGACTCGGCTTGTAAGTGTAACTTAAATCATTACTTCAAGCATCCCGGTATTACCTGGCAAGTCCCAGGCAGTAGCACTAATAATGCTACCGGCCAAGGATGCATTACCCTGTTTAGCCGTATAGATCCATCGGTTCTTCTTAACCGGGTTCAGCACAGCATTGCCTTCTTCCACCAATACACCTGCTACTGTGCGGATACTTACTTTCACTTCCACTACCCTGAAATCATCCTTTGCCTTTATAACGATCGTTGAACTGGGTGAGCCATCATATGCCTCTGTATTGATCTTTTTCACGACAGGCGCTTTTAAGTAGTCCCGCACAGCGATATTATAGGCTGTTCTTCCTCCGGTAACCTTTTTCTGGTATTCCCTTTTCAGGTCAGGTGAAGCAATCACTTTTCTCCCGTAGGACGAGGCTGCCGCAAATAGTTCCCGTAACGCTTCCTGTTTTGGGCTGGCTACCGCGTCCTCCCTGAATTCCGGCATACGTGTAATATGCGTGCCATTGCCCCGTCTCTTAAAAACGAATTGTTTCCCTACGCTTCCTCTTGCGCCTTTTACAAGCGGGATATTATCAATTTTCGCCATTTGAACACTTTTAGCAGTTATTAATTTTGTTTACAATCGATCCCCGCTTCAGATAAAACCTTCTGGTCACCATACCCGTTCAGCTTTAGGTGAAGCTTCTTTAGCGGTGAAAAACAAGACAAAACTAATTTTTCGGGAAACTGGTTTTAGAAATTTGTGACGAACCTCGACAAAAGCTGGGACGAACCTAAGTAAAACCTGGGACGAACTTCATTCAGCACGCATCGAAACACCAGCGAAAGAAGCCTGAACAATCTGTCAACAATGCCTGATCCTTCGCTCATCCTTCGCTCAACTATGCTTCCCGCACATACTTGAGCGAAGGATTAGCAAAGGATTAGCGAGGGATTGAAGGTGGATGAGGGGAGGAAGAATTAGGAATTGGCCACTTTTCTGAGTTTAAGAGCTAAAATCATGCTGCTAACTGTCATTTTTGGACTGATTACTGCATACTGAGGGTCGCTGGCTGCAGACTGACGACTGCATACTGCCCAACTGACCAAGAATCTTAACATTTTATAAATCACCTAATGAACAAGTTGCACGGGGTTTGCACGTTAGTAACACGTGTGAACAACAACCCGTTCTGTTCCTGATCACCAAACTGTAAATTTGTATGAACGCTTACACTATGTCTGCATCCCTTGAAGCCAAAAGGAATTCACAAAAGGCCTCTATGATTACTGCCGGGTTTGCCGGAATGATGATCCTTCTCCTATTCTTAATAAAATGGAAATTACCTGTTTTTGAAAAAATCAATGATTCTCCCGGAATTGAGGTTGAACTCAACCTGCCTCCGGAGCCCGAGATCCCTTCTAAAGGCGGAGGTGGTGGTGGAAACCCTGTCCAGGCTACAGGTGCTGCCGGTGTAGCAAAATATACACCTCCCCAACCCGGTACGAAGGAAGATTCAAAAGATATTGTAGACGATAATAATGATAAAACCGCCCCGGCTATTATCAAACCTGTTAACCCCAAGCCGAAGGCCACGAAAATTGATGAAAACCGTTCGATTGTAAAAGCTGAACCTAAACCTATCATTGAGACCCCTGCTCCCAGGATACCAAAAGCTGTAGCGGGAAAAACACTTACCGGGGCAGGCAAAGGAGGAGGCTCTACGGATGATTATGAAAGAGCCGGTGGCGCCGGCAATGGCTATGGGGTCGGGAATGGAAATGGAACCGGCGGGGGGAAAGGTAACGGAAACGGGGGTGGCAATGGTAATGGCAGCGGGGCTGGAAATGGACCGAAAGTTACAAGAGGCGATAGAAAGATCGTTCGCTACTATTCCTTTGAAGGGGATCTGGAAAAAGCGGTCGTGTATGCCAATATCAATGTATCTCCTGATGGTATTGGTAAATTCGTAAGTATAGCAAAAGGCTCTTCTACTACCAGCAATTCATACAAGGAAGCCATCATGCAATACCTGCAAAATATTAAATTCGATAAAGCCGATCATGAATCGATGCTGACGGTGCAATTTAATTTCAGGGTGAATTAGAAAATATTGAATAAGAAAGGGACAGGTGCGACGGTTAATAACCGTGGCACCTGTCCCTTTCTTATTTTTGTCCGTATGGACTATCCACAAACGCTTGACTATTTGTTTTCCCGCCTGCCCATGTATAGCCGAATTGGCGCTGCAGCCTATAAAGCGAACCTCACTAATACCATAAGGCTTTGTAAATTCCTGGATGACCCGCAAAACTGTTTCAAAAGCATTCATATTACTGGTACAAATGGGAAAGGTTCTGTGAGTCATATGCTGGCCTCTATTTTACAAACAGCTGGTTATACAACCGGTCTTTATACCTCCCCTCATTTAAAAGATTTCCGGGAAAGGATCAAAGTGAATGGCACAATGATACAGGAAGATTTTGTCATTGATTTTACCAGTAAAATAAAACCCCTGATCGAAGAGATCGAACCCAGTTTTTTTGAGATCACCGTGGCTATGGCGTTTGATTATTTTGCGAAACAGAAAGTGGATATCGCGGTCATTGAGGTGGGTCTTGGAGGCAGACTGGATAGCACCAATATCATCCACCCCGAACTTTCTATTATCACGAATATCGGATGGGACCATATGAATATGCTGGGCGATAGCCTGGAAAAGATCGCCTGGGAGAAAGCCGGTATCATTAAAGAAGGAATACCGGTTGTTATCGGTGAAATGCTCCCCGAAACCCTGCCTGTTTTTAAGCAAGCTTCAAAAGATAAAAACGCTCCTCTTTCTCTTGCTTCCCAAAAACGACAGGCAATCAACTGGAATTGGGAAAAACATGAACTGTTTGTAGAAGTGGCTGAAGAACACAAGTCCGATCACAGGATATTCCATCTCGACCTGACGGGTATTTACCAAACCAGGAACCTGCTGACTGTTTTAGAAGCCTGTTCACAACTTCACTCCCTGGGGTGGAAACTGGACGATAATATAATTCACCAGGGATTAAAGCAGGTCAAAAAGCTTACCGGTCTTCATGGAAGATGGGAGAGCATTCATTCATCTCCACAGGTGATACTGGATGTGGCGCATAATATGGATGGAATCCGGCAATTGGTCAATCAGGTGGAAGTAACCGACTACCGGGAACTGCATATAATCATCGGTATGGTAAAGGATAAAGAAGTGGAAAAAATGCTGGCACTGTTACCCAAAGAAGCTCATTACTATTTCACTAAGGCGCATATACCAAGAGCAATACCTGAAAATGAATTAGTCATGAAAGCTTTTCCTCTCCATCTTCAGGGAGAATCATGGCCCGATGTGAATTCCGCTTTGGAAGCTGCTTTACAAAAAGCTGATCCGGAAGATCTGATCCTCATATGCGGAAGTGTTTTCCTTGTTGGCGAAGTGGAATAGGAACAGTCGGCAGTCGGCAGTAGGCAGTCGGCAGTCATCAGTCGGCAGTAAGCAGTCAGCAGTAGGCAGTCGGCAGTAAGCAGTCAGCAGTAAGCAGTCAACAATCATCGATTTCCACTAAAGAACATTTAGTTAGCAATAGGAAAAACTCGACTGTAGGGTCCCGACTGCCAACTGACCGTCTGCCAACTGCTTACTGCCGACTGCCGACTGACTGATTGATCTACTGGTCAGCGAATAATTTATCGATCGTGTCCTTTCCGATAATATCAAACAATAAAGGATCGTTGATCACTCTTTCTTTTTGCACTTTGCCTGTTTTGAGAGCCACCCGGAGATGTTTTAAACAAAGTTTGCGGTCAGGGAACCCTGCCGCAGCCCTGGCCATCAGGTATTCAGGGTTATTCTCGCCCGTTTCAAAAAATGAGCTAACAAAAGCGGCCTTGTAAGCCTGTCTATATTGCTTAAGACCCATGAATTGAAAATAATATTCAATGCAAACCCGCCAGCTGAAATCAAGACACCTTCCTGCCGATAAAAAGGAATAGCTTTTTTTGTCTTTCCGCATCTTATTGATCGCCGCTGCTTTTTCCACCCAAATATTCTCACTATCAGCTTTTGCATCCGGGGTAAAGATGGTCTTGTTAAATTCGATTGAAAACTCATCCATATATTTCCTTTCTTCATTCAAAACAGAAAGAAATGAATGCTGATCCTGTTTAAATCCTTTTGTAGATCCTATTAATTGCTGCTGGGAATCTGATCTGCTGTCAAATGCAGTTATTTTCCTTAATTCTCTTGCCATAAGCCAGGCGGGGTAAAGCCAACCGGAATCCTTATCGTCAGCAATCGATTGTAATACTTTTGAACAGGTGCCTTGAACCATTTCTCCCGGAGCTTCTCCCTTTTTCATTAACCAGCATACGGCTATTCCAAAATAACCCGGCGGGGGCCATTGATGTCCCCCATTGAACAAGATCAGTATGTTCCTTTTTGCGGAAGCTTCGAGATCTTCATTAATACCCAGCATCTCTTCATAATTCATATCAATGTTCCCAACAATTCCCGCAAAAGGGATACTTCTTTGTGTGGCAAACGTTTTTTCTCCCGCAAAACCTGCCCCACAGGCAATCAGGCCTTTTATCTCACTATAATTCTCAGCAAAGGAGGTCGCCATTCTTGCTCCGCCCGAAAAGCCCGCCAGCCATATCCTGGATGTATCAATTGCGTATTTTGAAAGCAGATCATCATAGATCGCAGCGATCGACCTGGCAGAAGCAGATGGATCAAAATTCCTGCTGGTATATGATCCTGCAAAAATGATCCCATACTCATCTGCGATACCCCGGTATTTATTCACCGGAAGATCGCCTCTTGCCGCAGGGTCAAGAAAAATGATCAGTGGATATTTCTCAACTCTTTTATATCCGGCAGGAAGGTAAAGGCTATATTGAAAGTTGCTATCGGATGAGACATAAGACCTGTAAACAGAATCAGCCTGTAAAGCCTGAGCTCCTACAGTGCTCCTGAAAAAAGAAAGAAAAATAACCGTCAGCCGGAACAGGTAAAAAATGTGTTGGCGGAATATCAACATGTTTAAAGCTAAAACATTGATCCATTCAATAATTGCCTATTCAACCAGCGGTGATTTTTGGATATATGAGGTAACTGTAAAGACTGGCATGCTGTGAAGGCTGTCTCAAAACTGCCAATATTAATAATAGCCGGGAAGGGTTGATTTTCAATTAGTGATTTCCTTCTTCCTTACCGTCTTCCCGCCCTTACCGGCAAATAATCGGCTTTTGAGAAAGCCTCTACAAAATATCAAATTGTAATATCTCCCAACCTTTCCAATGCATACATGATGCAGGCGATATGCATGGCCTGGATGATCCTGTTATCTTTTATAAGCTGTTTTAATTCCTCCATACTCAACAGTACCACCTCTATTTCTTCGTTCTCATCCAGTTTTTGTAAAGCTGTCTTCCTCCCTCCTTTTGCCAGGAACATATAAAGCAAATTGTTATTGGTGGAAGTATTGGCTGATATCTTTCCCAGGTACTCGTAAGTCGAAAATGAATAGCCTGTTTCTTCCAGAAGTTCTCTGGCAATAGCCTGTTCAAAATCCTTGTCAGAATCATCCACGCAACCTCCGGGGATCTCCAGGCATGTTTCGCCTAAAGCATGCCGGTATTGCCGGACCATGACGATCTTTCCATCTTCGGTTACCGGCAAAGCGGCTACCCAGTTGGGAAACTCGTAAACATAATAAGGATCGATGATCTTACCGGCCGGTGTTTCGCATACATCTTTGCGCACCTTAAGCCACAGGTCGTTGAAGAGATATTCAGAGGAGAGTGTTTTCCATTTCATATCCATATAGGAAAGTTGCGTTTGGTATTTAATAGGCAACCGTTAATAGGAATTAGTTATTTGGAATTAGGAGAGTACTATAGCAGTAAGAAAACTTCGAATTAGCTAATTCCTAATTCCCAATTCCAAATCCCCAATAGCTAATTCCATTTCATTCTCTCCCGAAGCGCCGTAATATGCGCTACATGATGCCTGCCGTGCCAGGCATACATTCCCAGCAGGTACCAAAGCCGCATGGTTTTTTTGTGTTCAGGGTGATAAACCGTCCGGTTATTCCAATCATCATCTGAAACATATTTTATGGCTTCATGCCAACGGAGATGTAAGGCATGTAATAAAGTAAGCGAAATATTTATGGGCAATTTTTTTACATCATTCATTTCTGCCCAAAGCTTTTCATTGTAGGGTTTTATCACCGGGTTATCTTCCGTCAACGCCAGTTTAAACCGGCAATACGCATTCATATGACTATCGGCCACATGATGCACCAGCTGGTGAATGGTCCAGCCCCCTTCCCGGTAGCAGGTCATTAATTGTCCCTCATCCAGGTTCAGGATGGCATTTTCCAATTGCAGGGGTAAAAATTTAATATCGGCCAGCCACTCCACTTTTTGCGGTATCGAAAATGGTTTGGGATCATATTCGCCTATCGGGTAGCGGGGATCGGTTGTTACAAATGACATAAACCTTGTAATTTTTTTAAATAATGGACAGCAATTCAACTTCAAATACCAGGCTAGCGCCACCGGGAATATCGCTTCCGGCTCCCCGGTCGCCATAGGCAAGATCAGACGGTATCCAAAGTCGCCAATGACTTCCCTCTTTCATTAATGGTAAAGCGATCTGCCAGCCTTTTATCAGGGAACGAAGTGGCGCTGAAAATGGCTGGCCCCTTTTAAAAGAATTATCAAATTCCTTTCCGTCCAGTAGGGTTCCTTTGTAATGTGCTTTCACTTTATCAGTCACCAGGGGCTGTGCGCCCGCGCCCTCTTTGAGAACGAGGTACTGAATACCTTCAGGTAATTCCACAACACCTTCGTTCACTTTGTTGGCTGACATAAATGCGGCGCCTGTTTCTTTTTGTTCTTCTATTTTCATACCCCAAACCCCCAAAGGGGCTTTAACCCCAAACCCCTAAAGAGGCTTGAGAACTTTCATTAAATGCAACCAGTTCTCTATTAATGAAAGTTAAGATTAATAAATATTGTTAACCAGCTATTCTTCTTTCTTAGACTAACATACACAAAATGATGCTTCATCCTAAGTTCCCCCTTTGCGCCGACGCTGAAGCTTTAGCGCAAGCGTTAGGGGGACAGGGGGTTTGAACAGGGAGCTTTACCCCTCCCTCAACGAATGCCCCGTCAAATTAATAAATACATCTTCGAGATTGGCCAGTTTCATTTCTTTGGGCCGGTCAAACCCTGATGCGATCAGGTTATCGATCAATTTATCCGGGCTGTCAAGCGCGACGATATTCCCGGCGTCAATGATCGCCACCCTGTTGCATAGATATTCTGCCTCATCCATATAATGCGTGGTAATGATCACCGTGGTTCCTCTTTCCCTGATATTCTTTACGAGCTCCCATAAACTTCTCCTGGCCTGGGGATCCAGACCCGTTGTAGGTTCATCCAGGAAAATGATCCTGGGTTGGTTAATCAGCGTTGTAGCCACCGAAAACCGTTGTTTTTGTCCCCCGCTTAGTTCCTTGAATTTTGATTTCGCTTTATCTTTAAGGTTCACCATCTCCAATAATTCCATCGGAGGCACATTCCTGTTATAAAGTCCGCAGAATAATTCGATCAGTTGCAGAAGATTAAGACCCGGGTAATAACCGCTGGTCTGTAACTGTACCCCGATTATTTTCTTTATTTCGTTGGGTTGTTTATCCAGGTTCAATCCATCTACAATTACTTCGCCGCTGGTCTTCTCGCGCAAGGTTTCGATGATCTCCAGGGTGGTTGATTTACCGGCTCCGTTGGGGCCCAACAAACCAAATATCTCCCCTTCATTTACTTCAAAGGATATTCCTTTAACGGCCTGGAAATGACCGTAATTCTTAACAAGATTCTTTACAGAAATAATCGTGTTTGCCATTTTTGCTTAATAGATTATAAAGATAGATCAAAGGAAATAGATAAAAGTGAATAGTGAATAGATAATAGTGTCCTAAACCTGAAAAGACATTATCAATTTGAGAACGTTTCAAAGATGTAAGGATCTCTTCGAATTTAATGAACTATTATCTTTTCACTATTCTCTATTCTCTATTCTCCAAATACTTTTCAAGCTCCTCCATCATCAATTTGCTTCCAATAAAAAACGGGGTTCGTTGGTGAAGCTCAGGAGGTTTGATGTCCAGGATCCTTTCTTTACCATTGGTGGCTTTACCACCCGCCACCCCTACAATAAAAGCAAAAGGATTGCATTCATATAATAACCGCAATTTGCCTTTCGGTTTATCGGTGGTTCCGGGATACATAAAGATGCCG
>JADGPW010000063.1 GCA_017882265.1 Chitinophagaceae bacterium
CCCGGTCGGGATATTTGTCGCAGAGGGCAACTATTTCAACCCCATCGATATAACTTAATCTTTCCACCGCTTCTGAACCCCGCTGGCCGAGACCAATGACCCCAATACGAACCGTTTCGATCTTTGGGGCCGCGTATCCACTCATGTTAAAACGTTGGCCGGCCTTTTCAACTGCTACCGAACGATCCATCTCTTCATCACTGACGCCAAAATGGCTGGCAAAGGCGGGTAGACCAGTTGCCAGTACCCCTCCGCCGATGGCTATCCGGCGTAAAAATCTCCTGCGATTGGTATCCATGATCTGGGAATTTTATATAGTCGCAAGTTCCTGAATAAAATGCAAAATCCTGTTAACCAGTAAAATCAGGACAACCGTTTGATTAGGATTAGGGTCTTTATTGGAAATAACTCCGAAGAAGGGAATTGGGAGGAGAAGTAATTGGGAATTTGGGATTGGGAATTGGGCGAAGACTCCGAAGTTTGGGCCGTCGGCCTTATTCCCAATTCCTAACTCCTTTCAACCTTTCTCATTAACGAACTAATAACAGATGATCTTTAAATCCTATCTATTTTTGCGGAATTAACAAACGTGGCAACTCATCGTCAAATATTTCATACTTCTTCCCGCTGGCGCTGGAGAACCTTTCAATGGGTCAGCCGCTTCATTGTATTTAGTCTCCTGCTTATTATTCCGATCGTCTGGATCGCGATGGCCAATGGAATCAAGCCGAAACTGCCTGGTGAAGATCCTGTTTACAAGCTAAGGGTAAACTCAGCGCACGATAAACTTTTTTCAAAGAAAGAGACCCTGAAATATCACGGCTTCGATGATTTTTTAAAAGTGAAGAAAAGAAATACTTTATTAGCTGCTACCGAAAAAATCAAACCTTTTAATGATAAAGTGCGGGCAGGCTTCCTGGTAGATTGGGATCCCCAATCCCTGTATTCCCTGCAGAATCATATTGATAAAATGAACATGGTCCTGCCGGAATGGTTTTTTATTGATCCCGGCATGGATACATTGAAGGAAGTAATGGATCCCGATGCACACCGGTTGTTACGAAAGTTTAATATGCGGACCATTCCTACATTAAGTAATGTTGATTTCCAGGCTGCCGATGGAAATTTTGATGGAAACAGGGTAGACAGGATATTAAACAATCCTGCTAAGAAGAAACGATTGCTGCAATCTATTTTATATTACCTGCGAAAAGACAGTTTACAGGGTATCAATATTGATTTCGAGGAATTAAAGACCACCAGTACCGGCCCGCTGCTGGTTTTTCAAAAAGAACTATATGATTCCTTGCATCGTAATGGATTCCTGGTCACCCAGGATATCCTGACCTCGGATGATAATTATAATACCAGGGAACTGGCAAAGTATAACGACTACCTGTTCCTGATGGCCTACGACCAGCATTACAGCGGTAGTGATCCCGGCGCTATTAGCGATCAGAAATGGATCGAGAAAGCGCTGGATGAAATGACTAAAGATGTTCCCCCGGAAAAGATCGTTTTATGTATGGCGGGCTATGGTTATGACTGGCCTGAAAATGATGAAGCCACTGCCATCACTTATCAACAGGCTTTATCGAATGCGAAGCTGTATAATGCCACCATTGATTTTGACAATGATTCTTATAATTGTACTTATTCGTATACCGATAATAATGATGTAGATCATAAAGTCTATTTTGAAGACGCCGGAGGTAATTTCAATACCATGCGTTTTGCCGATGAATATGGAACAGCCGGGGTAGCCCTCTGGCGACTGGGCGCAGAAGATGAACGCATGTGGATGTATTACAACCGCAATCTCAGTAATGATGCCCTGAAAAAAGAACCATTTGATTTTTCCCGTCTGAAAACTTTTGACGGTACCATCGAGGAGCCCGATTATATCGGGGATGGAGAGATCTTAGATGTGATGAGCGAGCCGGAGGTGGGACTCATTGAAATTGAAAAAGACAGTGCCGAAAACCTGGTGAGTGAAGAGAACTATAAACAATTACCCACACGGTATGTCATTCAAAAATTCGGAAATGTCAATAAAGAGGTGATCCTGACATTTGATGATGGACCCGATCCCGACTATACGCCGAAAATACTTGATATACTGAAAAAGGACACCGTTCCTGCCGCATTCTTCGTAGTGGGTATGAATGCTGAGCAACACCTTCCGATATTAAAAAGAATTTTTCGGGAAGGTCATGAGATCGGGAACCACACGTTTACCCATCCTAATATGGCCACGGTTAGTGATAGCAGGGCGGAATCAGAAATGGATGCCACCCGTTTGCTGATCGAATCGGCTCTTGAAAGAAGCACCGTATTGTTCAGGGCTCCGTATAATGCAGATGCTGAACCCACTAAGGCTGTAGAATTGAAACCCGTAGCTCGAAGCCGGAAAGATAATTATTATACCATAGGTGAGAGTATTGATCCGGATGACTGGGATACTGAGCATGGTGTGAATGCAGATAGTATTCTAAACAGAATTGTCCGCCATTACGAAGCAAACCCTTCCAAGGGGATCATTTTGTTGCATGATGCAGGGGGTGACAGGACCCCCACCGTGGAAGCGCTGCCTAAAATCATTCAATATTTCAAATCGAAAGGGGTAAAGTTTACTACAATCGCAAAACTTCTTCACAAAACCCGGGATGAAGTAATGCCGCCGGTGAATAACCGTATGATTCAATTAACGGGTTGGGCCACTATCGTAGGTTACTGGATAACACGGTTTTTAAAAGCTGCCTTCTGGATGGCGATCCTGCTGGGCCTGGGGAAGATCCTGCTGATGGGGATCATGGCCACTATTCAATTTGTGAAACAGAGAAAAGCAAAAGCTGCTGAAGCCCTTGTTCCGGCAGCTTGTCCCCCAGGAGCTTTCGTGTCTATTATTGTGCCGGCTTATAATGAAGAGGTCAATGCTGTAAAAACCATATGGAACCTGTTAATGCAGGATTATCCTGATTTCGGGATCGTTTTTGTAGATGATGGTTCAACCGATAATACGTATTCAGCCGTTCAGCTTGCTTTTTCCGGTAATCCTAAAGTGCAGTTATTTACAAAAGTGAATGGTGGCAAGGCTTCTGCATTGAATTATGGTATATCGAAAGCCAGCTCCCCATTTGTCGTTTGTATTGACGCCGATACCCAACTGCATCATGATGCTGTTTCACAACTGATGAAAAAATTTGTCAGTGATAAAGTAGGAGCTGTGGCCGGCCACGTAAAGGTTGGCAATGAGCGAACATTATTGACACGGTGGCAGTCTATTGAATATACGACGGCCCAGAATTTTGATCGCCGCGCTTTTGATCTGATCAATGGGATTACGGTGATACCCGGCGCCATCGGGGCCTTTAGAAGATCGGCCATTATTGATGCGGGAGGTTTTACCACGGATACATTGGCAGAGGACTGCGACCTGACCATCCGTATCCTGCGACGTGGTTATATTGTCTACAATTGCCCGGAAGCCATTGCCGTAACCGAGGCCCCGGAAACCCTACGGCAATTCATGAGACAGCGTTTTCGCTGGAGTTATGGGATCATGCAGAGTTTATGGAAGAACAAGGACGCCTGTTTCAGTCCTAAATACAAAGCACTGGGTATGGTGGCATTGCCCAATATGTTATTGTTCCAGATATTGATACCTATATTAGCTCCACTCGCCGACCTCGTATTTATCACCAGTTTGGTTATAAACCGCAACGATCCCACTAGTATGCGTCATATACTCGGGTATTATGGTTTATTCCTGCTGGTCGATGTAATGGTATCTGTGATCGCTTTTGCATTTGAAAAAGAAAAGATCTATAAATTGATCTGGTTACTGCCACAACGATTTGCCTACAGGCAGTTAATGTACGTGGTGTTGTTTCGTTCTTTCCGCAAAGCTATTAAAGGGGAAACTCAGTCCTGGGGTGTATTAAAAAGAACGGGGAATGTCAAGGCGATCGTCACCTCAAAATCACAAATGCAATAGATAAATTCTTACTTGTTTCCTGAAATAATCTTTTTTAACATTGCCTTAGGATTTGGCATCTTATTTTCATTTTGCCAATTAATTTCACTTAAAAAAAATAATTAATGAAAAAGATCATCCTTACCAGTGCAGCTGCCGTACTTCTCGGCTTTGCCTCTTTTGCCCAGAAAACAAAATCAAAGACCAAGGGTCCTGAAGGTACCGTAAAGACCACCACTACGATGGAAAAAACAGGGAAAGTAAAAACAGATGATGGCAAGACCAAGACCGTGAAAACCCCGGTTACGGTAACAAAATCAAAGACCGACGCAGGAAAGACCAAAAGCATTACAGCGCCTGCTGGCGTTACAAAAACAAAAACGGGTGATGTTAAAACAAAGACTGCTAATGAGTCAGTCACCACCACAAAGACAAAAACACCTACGGGTACTAAGACTAAAACCGTTTCAGGTCCGTTAAAGGCAGACGGAACTCCGGATATGAGGTATAACGCCAATAAGCACCTGAAGGCAGATGGAACGCCGGATATGCGTTATAAAACAAACAAAGAGAAAGCAAACAAAACGAAAACAAAATCTTAGTAAAGTATTGTTTATTTTCATTGATCAGCCCTGCCGGATACTGGCAGGGTTTTTTTATTCTGGAGAGAGCTCACCAGGGAGACCCGGTCGTCTTTCTTTGGTACGCTGAAGGGATTGCTCATATCGCCATTCTTCAATTTTTTTATGATTCCCGCTCATCAATATCTCCGGTACTTTCCAGCCGCGGAAATCCTCGGGTCGGGTGTACACCGGGGGCGCTAATAAATCATCCTGGAAAGAATCGAAAAGAGCGGAGGTTTCATCATTCAGTACCCCGGGGAGTAAACGCCCGATCGCATCTACCAACACCGCCGCAGCCAATTCCCCTCCACTGAGAACATAATCGCCGATCGAGATCTCCCGGGTGATAAAGTGCTCTCGTATTCTTTGATCGATCCCTTTGTAATGCCCGCAGATCAGCAGCATGTTTTCATTTAATGAAAGGGTGTTCGCCATTTTCTGGTTGAACATTTCTCCATCCGGGGTCAGGTAAACGATCTCATCATATTTCCTGGATAAGGATAATTCTTCAATGGCTTTTGCCAGCGGCTCACACATCATCACCATGCCGGCTCCACCCCCAAATTGATAATCATCCACCTGGCCATATTCGTTTACCGCCCATTTACGGAGCGGGTGAACCTGGACTTTCAGCAGGCCTTTGTCCTTTGCCCGTTTCATGATACTATGCTGAAACGGGCTTTCCAGTAATTCCGGTAACACGGTGAGAATATCAATATGCATGGGACAAAGATAAAGAGTAGTGGAAGGGCGCCCCGAATAGCTTCAACTCCAACTTTAATGAATACCTGTTTTTGTTAAAGAAATGTTAATGATAATAATCGAGATAAAAAGAATTCTATATTAGCATAAGAATAACTCGGGGTTTATTCGGTAAAAATAAGCTTATTACTGGTAGATTTCCGGCGCATTCCCGAAGAAAATAATTATTTGGTTAATCTGAATTTGACTCTTTTTAATAAATTTTCTCATAAATAATTACTTTATAATCATCAGTTTATATAGAAATAGAGGTTAAATAATATTCATCACTTTAAAAAAAATCAAGATGGCAATAATTAAAAATGGCATCGTTGGGGGATTTTTAGGAAAAGTCGGACCCGTAGTCGGAACCAAGTGGAAAGGCCTGTATGTTATGCGTGGTTTGCCGGACAAATCCACAAAACCACCCAGCGAGAAGCAAGAAGCGCAACAGGCCCGGTTCAAACTGGCGATCAATTTTGTAAACAAGATGAGGGAGCTGTTACAGGTAAGTTTCAAGGATTTTAATGATAATAAAATGGGCACCAACAGCGCGGCTTCCTATGTGATGAAGAACGCGGTTATCGGCGAATACCCCAACCTGGCCATTGATTATTCCTATGTGTTGGTAGCTCGTGGGGATCTTCCTAATGTGATTATAGCCGCCGCTGCTTCCACAGAACCCGGAAAGATCAGTTTTACCTGGACCGATAATGCAGGGAGAGGAATCGCCAAAAAAGATGATAAGGCCATCCTGGTAGCCTACTGTGAAGAGAAGAAATTATTTTATTCTAAATACAAGGATGGCGCTTCACGCAGTGATGGTTTGGATGAACTGGAAACAAAAGGCTTAAGCGGAAAGACTGTGCAAACCTGGTTATCTTTTATTTCAGCAAACAAGAAAGATGTTGCGCCGAGTGTTTATACCGGAGAAGTGATAGTAAGATAAAAGTTAAAAGTGAAAAGATAATAGTGAATAGATAATAGTGAATAGTTATCCTAACGTTGCAGAGTTCTTTTCTTATCGCGCATTTCCGATTATCGAAGTGAAATCTCAAGAAAAGGAATGTTCGCAACTATTATCTATTCACTATTATCTATTCACTCCTCCCAATACCCTTCCATATCCCTTCTCTCTTTTTTGGTGGGTCGCCCGATCTTGCTCTGCCGTTTGCCGGTATGAAAACTGGAAGCCTGGAATGTTAATCGTTGCACTTCTTCCTCCGGAGTAATATCAATATAATTTTTCAGGGCTTCGGGGCTGGCTACTCTTTTTTCCAGGAGACCAGTGACTTTTATCCGCCAGCGTTTGGCCTCGGTTTTTATTTCATATTCGTCGCCGAGGCTCACCCGCCTGGAAGGCTTGGCCTGTAAACCATTAAATTTAACTTTACCGGAATCACAGGCAGCAGTGGCCAGTGACCTTGTTTTGAAAAGACGAATGGCCCAGAGATATTTATCGAGGCGGAGTTTTTCCAGTGGGGGCATTTTCAAAATTTTAATCGCTGAGACGCAGAGGCGCTGAGACTTTTAGGTAATTCATCTAAACTCTGCGTCTCTGCGCCTCTGCGTCTCCGCGATTATTCTCTATCTCTCTGCAAAGTAATGATGAAAATAAGGGATCGTTTCAATTCTTCTTCTCCTTTTTCCCTTTTCGTTTTAAAGCTTCTTTTATCTTTTCCTTTACCGCTTCCCTTAGCTTATCATAGGGTAACAGTGCAAAAAGAAATTGCGATTCCGGAAAATTGTCCAAATAACGGTTTGGAATGAATTCGGCAAAAATGACACTATAAAAGTAAATTTTGTGGTAAGCATCTATACCTACATTTTCTACCATTAATTCATGAATGTTCTTAAATTTCTTAAAAAAGAATAACATATATTCTTTTTCCTTTTCCGACAGGTTACCTGTAATTTGAATCTCTTCGATATCCCCGGAATCGGACATATTAATAAGGACTTCCCCGTTATATATCTTTTTCGGATCATTGAAGTAATGGAGAACAGCCGGTGTATTTAGGGTTTTCAATACTCCGACAAATGATTGTTCAAATGAATCTCCTTCCACATCGAATGACGGGGTCTTTTTATTGATGAGGAAATCAGCCAGGTCCTGGTCATCCTTTGTGTTTCGGAAACTGGTCCTGTCTTTTGAAAAATGTTCTGTCGCTCTGAATTTATCATATTCTGATAATCTTAAAATATCACGATCTTTTTTAAAGGTTTCAATCATACCTGAATAGGGGCTGTACAGATTTCCCTTTTTCAGCCCACCATTCTCATAGATCTCTTTAATGACCATTGCTTCCTCGTTTTTAGAGGGAATAAATGCATAATAACGCCAATCGCCCGATCTTTTTCCATTTTTGAATCCGCCTTCCAACCTGCAGGTGCCCATTCCAATAGAGGTTCCCACGCGCATTTCGAACCTGCCGGTACTATCTTTGGTCAGCACTTTTCCTGTAGAATCAATGAAATCAAGGACGGTGAAATTCCGGTCATCCCCGGTATAATTTATTTTCATTTGAAATTTTCCGTTGGGATAAAAGTATTCCCAGTCACCTGTCCGGTGATTATTAGTATAAGCGCCACTGGCTTTTGGAGTTCCATTTGGGTAAAAAAACCAAAAATCACCATCCTTTTCTCCCTGGGCGGAGTAGCGCCCGTCCATTTGAAGGGTATTATTCATATAATAATCCATCACCCTGCCGGTATAATACCAGGAAGTATCAATAACGATTTTTCCAAACCGGTAATAGGATGCAAAGGGTTTCTCACATATCTGCCAACCCGCATTCATGTATAGCGTATCTGAAGGTTGCGGAAACCCGATCTGCCTGGTGAATATCAAAACAGAGATAAGAAAGAAGTATTTTATGAAAACACCTTTTCTCATGTTTGACCTGTTTATTCTGCGAAGTACTTATGGAAATAAGGTATCGTCTCAATGCCCTTATAATAATTCTCAATATTATACTTCTCATTCGGGCTGTGCAGGTTATCATTATCCAAACCAAAGCCCATGAAAATGATCTTGACGCCCAGTTCTTTTTCCAGGATCGAACAGATAGGAATACTACCACCGCCGCGAACCGGAATCGGTACTTTACCAAAAGTGGTCTCTACGGCCCTGGCTGCGGCTTTGTATCCTTTACTATCGATCGGCGTCATATAGGGCTCCCCTCCATGATGCTCAAATGCTTTTACCGTTACCGAGGCCGGGGCAATGGATTTAAAATAATTCAGCAGTTTCTCCGTCATTTTATGCGAGGATTGATTTGGGACCAGCCGGGCCGATATTTTCGCTGTGGCCTTGGAAGGCAATACCGTTTTCGCGCCTTCGCCCTGGTAACCACCCCAGATCCCATTTACTTCAATGGTCGGGCGGATGCCGGTTCTTTCATAGGTGGTATATCCTTTTTCTCCCCATAATTCCTTTACGCCCAGGTCATCCATGTATTCCTTTTCATCATAAGGGGCTTTATTGATCAGGGCTCTTTCTTCAGGTCCGGCAACTACCACATCATCATAAAAACCGGGTATGGTAATATGGTTGTTCTCATCATGACAACTGGCGATCATCCTTGCCAATATAGTGATCGGGTTGGCTACCGCGCCGCCATAGGTACCGCTGTGCAGGTCACGGTTGGCGCCGGTAATTTCTACTTCGATATAACTTAATCCGCGAACGCCCGTATCGAGGGAAGGGTTTTCCATACTCAGCATGGAACTATCGCTGATCAGGATCACATCGGCTTTGAGTAAACTTTTATGCTGGGCGACAAATTTTCCCAGGTTGGGTGAACCCACTTCTTCTTCACCTTCGATCAGGAATTTGATATTGGTCGTCATGGAATTGGTCTTTACGAGGGTTTCCAATGCTTTTACATGCATATAGAACTGGCCTTTGTCATCGGCAGACCCACGGGCGAATATTTTTCCATCAATGATCGTAGGTTCAAAGGGCGGGTTGGTCCAGAGATCTAAAGGCTCCACCGGCTGCACATCATAGTGGCCATATACCAATACAGTGGGTTTGGAAGGATCAATGATCTTTTCACCAAAAACGGCCGGGTGCCCATCGGTGGCCATCACCTCCGCTTTACCGCAACCGGCATCCAGTAAACTTTTCTTTACCGCTTCCGCGCATTTCTGCATATCGGCTTTATGTTCGCTTTTGGCACTCACGGAAGGGATGCGAAGCAGATCCATCATTTCATGTAAGAAGCGGTCTTTATTTTTTTCCAGGTAATCTTTCCAGACTTGTGACATATTGATTTGTTTTTGGGAGAACGAAGATAAGTTTATCACTGCAACCTTTTAATTCTTTCCATTAAAAACTCCCGGCTTATTAACTTTCCGTCGGTAGGCTCAACGATTTTATCGGCTTCGGGTTTAATTTTTATCGCTGATGTATGATTTATGTTTACCGGCCCGTAATAAATAAATTCAAGTATGGTCCCCGGCAGGCCTCTGAAAACCGAGGGTCCAAATAATGGGGGTAATTCTTCAGTATACCAAACTATCACTGAATCTTTTGTATTCATCCATCTTGCTTTTTTACAAGTGTAATTCAGAATTTGTTTTACTCCATTAAGCGGTTCCCAATTGATTTCACCCCAGGCTTCCCTGATCCTGTACTTCGGATTTCCGTAAGGTTCAGCCTGATCCACCGCTATGCGGGACTTTGTATTTGTATATGTGGAATGCCAGTAAAACCGGCTACCCAATGGTGATTTTATTGCATTGTCTCTTTGGGGAGAAAAACCAGGCCAACAATAAGAAACACTATCATTTATCACTAATGTACTATACACCGTGGAAGTTATTGTGATAGGTATTGGTTTGTCCAGGCTATCCAGTGTTGTGCATATATTGCTTTCGTAGACAATAGTAAATTTCTTCTGTGCGCATAATTGCATAAAAAATGACCAGGAAATAAAACAGAAAAATAAAACCAGTTTCATTTACACATTCTTATTTTTCTTTTTATCAGAAAACGCAATGGTGATCGCCTTCGCGACTGATTTAGTCCCATACCTGTCCTTAATATCATCCACCGCTTTGTATAGATTCAGCTTTTCTACATTATTCTCAAATAAGCTCATTTGCATTGTAAAGGGAATGAATTGGCTGAATCGCACACCCAGCAGCCTGACCGGTCTTCCTTTCTGGTATGATTTATTGAAGAGATCTTTTACTTTGGCAATAAGCACATCATCCAGGGCGGTATAGTCCACCGTTTCCTGGCGCGAAGTAGTTTCAAAATCGGAATACCGGATCTTCACCGTTATACAGCCGGTCAGTTTTTCATCTTCGCGTAGCGAGTAAGCTGTTTTCTCCGTCAGCCGCACCAACTCACTATGCAGGAATTTAATATCGGTATGGTCTTTATCAAAAGTATTTTCATGGCTCATGCTTTTTTGTTCCCATTCGGTATCAATCTCCACACTCCCGATACCCTGTGACTTGCGCCAGAGAGCCTCCCCCCATTTACCGGCATATCTCTCCATAAGTTCGATGGGTGTTTTGGCAATGTCTTCGATGGTATAAATGCCAAAATTCTTCAACTGCTGTTCGGTTTGTTTGCCCACCCCATTTATTTTTTCTATACCGAGTGGCCAGAGAAATTCTTTTTCCTTTCCATGCGGGATCTCTAAAAAGCCATTGGGCTTGGCTTCATTGGTCGCCATCTTACTGATGAATTTGGCGGAAGACAATCCACAGGAAATGGGTAGGCCGGTTTCCTTGATGATCAGTTCTCTCAATTCCTTTGCGTAAGAGCTTACGCCAAAGAATTTATCCATACCCGTCAGGTCAATATAGAATTCATCAATGGAGGCTTTTTCAAATTTGGGCACTTTTGAAGCAATGATCTCGGTGACCCATCTTGAATACTTACTGTAATCGCCCCGGCTGCTGCTGGTGACGATCGCATGGGGACAGAGTTGAAGCGCCCTCTTCATCGGCATGGCGGAATGGATCCCATATTTGCGGGCTTCATAACTGCAGGCGGCCACCACGCCTCTTTCATAACCTCCCACCAATACCGGTTTTCCCTTCAGGGAAGGATCATTGATGATCTCGACAGAAACAAAGAAAGAATCAAGGTCGAAATGGGCGATATGGTGTTTGGGTGTTGACAGCTAGTTCAAAGTTAGTGTAAGTCGGGAAGTCGGGAAGTCCGGAAGTCCGAAAGAAAGTTTCCAATTAATGAATGGTCTTTACTGACTTCCCGACTTCCTGACTTCCGGACTCTCTCCTATATTTGACTCATGAACCTCGAATGGCTAAAAACAGGAATGGGTCCGTTGAAGGACCTGCTGACTTTCCTGACTAAGGAAAGCAGGACAAATGATGTATTAAAAAAACA
>JADGPW010000064.1 GCA_017882265.1 Chitinophagaceae bacterium
CCAACAGGTTTATTTTTGGTAATAAAACTCAACCCGATAAGGCTGGCTACAATTATTATGATGAATAATATTCTCATACCTGCAAGCTACGAAGTTGATGAATTATTAGATCTTGAACATCCGGTTATAGGGAAGTTATAGGGAACTTATAGGGAAGTTGCATCGTCAAGTATTCGACCTGGCTTCGACATTAGTCCGACGAACTACCGTTGGGCATACGTTCATCTATCCTTGATCTATGCCTGATCTGTCGGTGATCTGTCGACAGGAATACGACAAGAATACGACCCGTGCCTGATACTAATTCTGCCTATTTGCCCATTGCCTATTGTCAATTGTCTATTGCCCATTGTCTATTGCCCATTGCCATTGTTTCTTTTTTGTTTAATTAAAAACACAGCCGGTACCGGTCTCTGCCCTGCCGCATCGGATACTTTGATGGTCTCTTTTCCATTGACCAGCATACAACTGCTGCCTCCTCCATCCAGGTTCAGTGCTTCCCAGCAACCAAGGTCCTTGAATATTAGTGCCTCCTGACCGAGAGTAGCGCCATGAGCAACCTTATTTCTTCCTTCGATCATTAAGATGATTAATTTACCATCTTTGGTATAGCCTATAGCAGTGCGGGGATGTTTGTCATTGATGGCTTTGCCGGTGAACATCCTTTCTTCTTCGTTGGTGATCCGTATCTGGCCATTTTGCAATAAAACAGGGCCGCCGCCTACTGCTGTTTGCATTTTCCATTTACTATACCCGGTTGGTCTAAATTCCTGGGTCTCTCCTGTCCTCCTGTTTGTTTTGAATACCTGACCAGCAATAGGGCTTACTTGGCTTGCTAATGCAAAATGCGAGCTACTGTCAGTTTGAATCCAGGCGATATCCGCTTCTCTTTTTTTATTGATACCAATAGTGCCAAGATTAGGATGATAGAGATGTATGGAATCAGCGCCTTTCCCTTTCACTGTTCTCGCATTGTAAGCAACCAACTTTCCTTCTTTGATCACGGTATTCAAACTCCGGTTTGTTTCAAAAGAAAAGAAAGTACAGTTGATCACCACCAAAGGGTGATCATCTCTTTCGTAAAATTTTGATGGTGTCAATCGCCTGTCATGTGCCGTGTCCACAGTAAAATCAAGATGTCTGTCTTTTAGATCAGCTATAAAATAATACGCCCGGAAAGGACCAGTATCTATAGGCTCATTTGTAAAATAAACATGGACGGAAGAAGGCAATGGTTGAAACAATGAATCAACATTGGTCCATTTCAACTGGGAAAACGAAACGACAGAAAATAAAAGGTAACAGCCAAGCTGCAACACGCATATGAAAAAAGATCTCTTCATAAAACAGGCTGCTGACTGCCGGCTGCCGACTGCAGACTGTCGACCGTCGACTGATGACTGCCGACTGCCGACTGCCGACTGCCGACTGCCATCTGCCATTCCTTCCTACCGAGTCCAGCCAAAACATGTCTTTCGCTATGGTAAGAAGAACGAACCAGCGGGCCGCTTTCTACATAATCAAGTCCCAACCCATAACCGATCTCACGGTATTCGGCAAATTCATCAGGGTGAACAAATCGCTGGACCGATAAATGTTTTTTGGTAGGCTGCAAATACTGACCGATTGTGATCACGTCACAGCCATTGGATTGCAAATCTCTCATTGTCTGGATCACTTCCTCCTTTTCTTCACCTAATCCCAGCATGATGCCGCTTTTTGTGCGCATGCCCCCTTCTTTCAGGATCCGGATCACTTCCATGCTCCGCCAGTATTTTGCCTGAATACGAACCTGTCTTGTCAGGCGTTCCACCGTTTCGATATTATGACTCACCACTTCCGGGGCGGCTTGTATAATAGGTTGTATATCATTTTTCTTTCCTTTGAAATCAGGGATCAGTGTTTCAAGTGTGGTATCATTATTAAGGGCTTTTACCGCTTTGATCGTATTGTACCAGATCGCGGCGCCACCATCTTCCAGTTCATCCCTGTCCACTGAAGTAATAACAGCGTGTTTCACTTTCATCAGGTAAATAGCTTCGGCTACCCGTTGCGGTTCATCCCAGTCAACTGTTTCAGGTTTGCCGGTTGCCACCGCGCAAAAACCGCAGCTTCGGGTACAGGTATTTCCCAGGATCATAAAAGTAGCCGTACCGGCTCCCCAGCACTCACCCATATTGGGGCAATTACCGCTTTCACAAATGGTATGAAGTTTATGGTCGTCTACGAGGTTACGGACATGCTTATAACTTTCACCAATAGGAAGTTTTACCCGAAGCCAATCGGGCTTTTTAGTTGTAGGCCCTTTCTCAATGCTTGTTACTACTGGAAGTTCGGTCATGATTTGAAATATTCAACAGACAATATTCAATATTCAATTTTCAATAAATAAGTTCATTGAAAATTGCCCATTAAATGCTCATTGTTTACGTCGCCCAAACAGCATGGATATATATCCCTGGAAGAAAAACCGTTTATCTTTTTGATCCACCATGATGGGGATCTTATCGCCATAAAATTCGGCGCTTAACCCTACTTCAATACCAGAAACGACCTCGTTGAAACGGCCATAATCAAATCGCAAAGCCGTTTTTACAAAGGCCCCTGGCTTCATTTTCATTTCACTCCACCCCTTCCCCAGTCCGCCCGCCCCTACGATCGTTGTGCCCAGGAATAATGCGCTGTCTGCCTTAGTGTATTTAATGGTTTTATTGGCGCCACCCAGTGGGTCCTGTACCTCAAGATAATACGGTCTAAGAAGACCTATTGAAAGTCCACCGCTGTAAACGGCCGAAACAGCTACTCCATTTTTATTTCCTTTCTGCCCGAGAATATACTGCTGTCCCAATCCAAGGGTGGCCTGGTAAAAATTATTGATCTTTCCATAAATGAATGGATTCCCAAAGAATATACCACCACTGGGTAATTTATCTTCTTTCTGGCTTTTGATCTCGGTGATATCAAGACGGTAAATGGTTGTTTTACGGTTGGTCTTCATCCGGCCCATTTCATAAAAGATGCCATAGCCATTTGTTCGAAACTGCGCGCCGAAAATGCTTTGTTTCCTGTACACCAGCACCCCTTCTTCCACCTGTTTGATCATATTACTGATCTTTTGACGATGGGCATCTTTTTTATTTTCCTTACCGTTCGGGTGGCTGGAAGTATCCTGGGCATCAGCAGCCAGGACCATCGACGCAAAAAGTACAGAGAGACTTAGTTTCTTCACGGAAATACTTTTTAGTAATACTTAAACGTAAATTTAGGGCAAAATATTGATAATGACTTCTACAGTAGTATATAACGGATTGCTCCGAACCACCTGCACCCACCTGAAAAGCGGGAATCATTTTGAAACCGACGCCCCGACTGATAATAATGGGAAAGGGGAACGATTCTCCCCCACGGATCTGCTGGCGACCAGCCTGGCCACGTGTATGTTGACGGTCATGGGCATCAAAGCCAGGGCGATGGGCTTTGACCTGGACGGTGCAAAGGTGGAAGTGCTAAAGATCATGAAAGCCGAACCCCGGAGGGTTGGTGGGATAGATTTAACTTTTTATTTTCCTGGATCCCTGAAGGACATTGATGAAAAGGATAAAGTGATTTTAAAAAACACAGCGAATACCTGTCCAGTGATGAAAAGTATTCATCCCGATATTGAAGTGAAGATTGATTGGGGAGAGTGGAAACAATAGGCAATTGGCAATGGGCAATGGGCAATAGACAATGGACCATGGACAATATTGAGACTTTTAATAGGGTCGTTATTAGTATTTATCAGGATTATTAATCATGTGATTCAGTAACTTTCCAATTTCCGCATTTTTTGAAGATAAATATTGGTGGGTTGTTTCATTAATATATTTACATGCTAATGAAAAGTTTAACCAGCCAGAAGTTTCGGAATTTTCCATATCACTGTCCGTGACCTTTGATATAAAATGTGCCGGGTATCTCTTCTTCCTATATCCTTCCAGCAAGCAAATGCAAACGCTTCTTGATGATTTTCTTATTTGATCAGTCAAGGAATATGTTTCTTCTTTCGGAAATGTTTTTGAGATTTCAAATATTTCCATGGCCAGTTCAAAGGCCAACCTGTATACTTTAGTCTCTCTTACATCTTTGGCTGCCATATAATTTAATTTGATAAGCTTGTAAATTAATTGAGTATTCAATTGTCCATTTGTCTATTGCCCATTGCCCATTGCCCATTGCCACTTGCCCATTGTCAATTATTTCTCTCTGCGCCTCCGCTCTGCGTCTCTGCGGTTATTATTTTTTCAATAATTCATTGCCTATCACACAATCAAGACATCTCTTTTTATCACAATACTCATTCTTCAATTCAATTAATGCCTGGCTATCAAAAGCATTCTTATTTTCAATACCCAATTGCTGAAAACCACCGGTTATGCCATTAATTTCAGCAGACATCTCTTCCAGCCACTGTAATGCTTTCTCTTTATATTTATTTTCATCATGGTATTTACCGTAAGAAAATAGCACCGGGACCACGGTATTGATGATGATGTTCCCGATCATCGTTTCACCCAGCTTTTTCTTTTTAAAAGGGGAAGCCTCCTCAAACCTGTAATGATAATGCCAGTAATCGTTGGCGGTTATTTCAAACAATCCACCCACCTCTTTTACTGTTCCCAGTTCCCTGATGGTGGAGAATAGATGAGCCGACCGGGTAATGAGCATGGCCAACTGGGCCAGGCGGATCGTTGGGAAATTGCCCGGCCGCATCCGTAAAAAATGAATGGGCTGATGAATGGGACGAAGTCTATATTTTTTATTCAGGAATTCATACTCCCGTTTTAGTAAAATAGGGTAATCTTCCAAAAAATGGTTATTCAGTAAACCCGCCTGTCCGAATAATAATGCTTCTACCTGCTGGACCTGGGTTTTATGTTTGGCTAATATATTTACAGGGATCGACCTGGCGATGGCCTCAAACGCATCTGCATTTACTTTGATTCCAAAATTCCTTGCCAGCAACCACCAGAATGTTTCTTCCCAGTGATATTTGTTCTGTTCGAGGCAGGCTTCAACGACTTGCGCCTTTCGTAACAATCGTTCTACGAGCAACCGGTCCTTCCAGCTTTTCCAGGTGATAGTATGAATGGTGGAAATACTTTTTTCACAGGGAATAAAGGCAGAGGAGTTCATTAGCTCCCCGTAACGCTGCAATAAAAGTTTAGGTATTCTGCTTTTCAATTCAAAGACAGGCAGTCCGTCAGTTGATCCATCATCTTCCCAGACCACATGAAGAATGACATTGTTGTAATTAGTATCCTTTTGATGTTGGTGTTTGTACCAGTCCGATGTTTTAAGATGGAGTTCAATGCTTCCTACCCAGGTAGTGGAACCGATCCTGACCCTGGCATCACTGAAATCGGGCCCCTGGTTAGTATTGTATTGCCCGGGGAAAAGAATATGAATCTCTTCCCCGGAATCCGTTGTCAATTCATTGTTATTGAAATACTGGAATTGCCAGATAAATTGGAGTAAACGCTCATTCAAAGGAAACCCGTTTAATTGCTTAAAGATAATTGCGGAGGTTGCAGTTACCCGGGGTTTTAAACAGTTTTATTTGGGGAAAAAACGGAAAGAATGTCAAACAGATGAATCCCGCATGGGACGGGACAGGCAGATTTCAGAATGTAGAAGTTGTATATTCCTTATATTCCTGAATTTCTTCTGTGTTCGTGCTTTACTTCATCTGTTCTGAATTCCCCGCCTGAATGAGGCAGTCGGGCAGGCTTGTTCGTCTGTTCGATATTCAATTCCTTGTTCATCTGTTCGACATTCAGAATTTCTTCAACTCCCGAACCACCCTGCTCACCGGTAATCCCATCACATTATAAAAATCCCCCTGGATGGACTTAATGCCCACGACCCCGATCCATTCCTGGATGGCATAAGCACCGGCTTTATCATACGGCTTGTATTTGTCTACATAAAATTCTATTTCTTTGACAGAGATATTATGGAACTCCACTTCGGTAGAATCGGAGAATGCAATTTCCTCCTCTCCCCTCCTGATTACTACTCCTGTAATCACCCTGTGTTTTTCTCCTGATAAGGCAAGCAGGATACTTACGGCATCTTCCCGGTGAACAGGTTTGCCAATGATATTATCGCCCAGCATAACAATCGTATCGGCGGCGAGAATTATTTCATGGGGTTCTCTTTGTTGTTGTACGGCCAGGGCTTTATTCCTGGCAATATAAATGGCAACTTCCTCTGGTGAAAGACCAGGGGGAAATCGTTCGTCTGTTTCTACAACGCAAACTTCGAAAGGTATTTCAGCCCATTCCAGCAGTTGTTTGCGCCGCGAAGATTGGGAGGCCAGGATAATTTTATTCATAAATAGAAATAGAAAAAAAGCATGGAAAGGATCCCCGTAAACATGACCCCTTTGGTCCAGGTACTTAATTGGTGAAAATCACTTGTCACCATACTTTTTCTTAACCTGGACAAAACATATACCAAAGGTAATATGACCAGTACAATACTGTAAATGACTGTCCACCACCATTTGAATTGCAGGATATAAACCTGTATTACCACCAGTAATGCGATCAGTATGACCAGCCATACCGCTGTGTAAACCTTGGCGGCATTTGTTCCCCAAACGATCGGCATCGTGCGACACCCGTATTTTGCATCACCCGGCATATCTTCCATATCCTTGATAGCCTCGCGGATCAGTGAGATGATAAAAGCAAAACCGGCATAAAGTACAGTGAGCCGGAAAAATTTATAATGGGGAGTATTCCCGGCTCCCACCGCATCTGCCAGTGAAACCTTGGAAAAGAATATGATGAGGATCGTCCAGGCTGTCAATATAGAAATAACAATATTACCTGTCAGTAGTTGTCTTTTAAATTTGGTAGAATAAAACCAAAGCAGCGCCACACTGGTTATATTGGCCAGAACCAGGTACCATTTTTGTAAAAAGGGTAAAGCAAACAGGGTTAACAGAATACCCCCGGTACTCAGTATAAAATGCCAGGCAATGGCCCACCGGCGATGGATAAGTTTATCCACTACCATCTGTTGCGGCTTATTCACCTCATCGATATTAATATCAAAATAATCATTGATGATATAACCGGCTGCGGCGATAAAAAGGGAAGCAAGTACCAGCAGGATGAAACGGGTTGTATCATTTCCGGGGATACTTTCTTTATAAAGCGGGTGATAAATACAAAATTGAAAAAGCACCTGGGTCAGCGCTATAAAAAAGAGATTTTGCAGTCGCACCATCTTAAAAAAAGCGGCTATCAATCTCATGAACGTAATTTTCTGAAAGATAGTTAAAAGATAAAAGACAGATGAGATAAAAGATAATAGATAATAGTGAAAAGATAATAGTTTCCTTAGTGGAAAAGATTTTACAGATTTTATTATTTCTAAAATCTGTAAGGTCTTTTCGTATTTGAGAACTATTATCTATTCACTATTCACTTTTATCTTTTATCTCCTACCTGGAAGTGATATCAGGCTGGTACTTCCAATGATCATTCAGCTTCAGCACTTTTTCAATGACGTCCCGTACGCAGGCAAGACCGCCGTTAATGGGTGAGATATACTGAGCGGCTTCTTTTACTTCATTTACAGCATCGGCAGGACAACAGGCCAACCCCACTACGCTCATGGCCGGGATATCAGGAAGATCATCCCCCATGTATAATACTTCTTCCGTCTTTAAATTATTCACCTTGATATAATCGGAAACAAATGCTTTTTTGTCAAGGATGGACATATGCACGTCCCTGATACCCAGCTTATCTAAACGATGCACCACCTGCGGTGAATGTCCCCCGGATATTACAAGTATCCTGTAACCATTGGTGGCAGCCATTTGAAGGGCAAAACCATCTTTGATATGCATCCGTCTTGCCTGGACACCGTTTTCCAGGACCAGTACCGTGCCATCGGTCAATACACCATCCACATCAAAAATAAAAGTGGTGATTGGTTGAAAGAGTTGGAGAACGTTCATACTCCCGGGTCCGCCGGCTGGCGGAGAGTTTGTTAGTAAAATAAGAAATACTTTTTCAAAGATACCCCCTGTCCTCCTAAAGGGGGAACTTAGGACGAAGAAACTTTACCCCCTGTCCCCCTAAAGGGGGAACTTAGATCGAATCCTTTTATATTATTCAGAATTTCTTTATTCGGGAAAGATTGAAAATATGGTATAAATATTTGCTACGAAGAATAAATAACACTCCGCCAACTGGCGGACTGGGGGTTTCGGTTTAGGTCTGACTATCCCTCCACTCATATACCCAGGCACTCTGTATCATTTCCAGATGCCCTTCGGTGCTTTGCTCCCGGGTGCCGGCAAAATTTGGTATCTGTAAGATCCATTCCAACAACTCGGTAAACCGGATACGATATATTTTGCCTTCATTGAAATCATCGCCAAATCGTTCATAAAGCTTCTGGGCGATGTCTTCATGGTCGTTCCAGTTGATGGGGGGTTCAAAGTGATTCATATATACCCTAAATCCCTAAAGGGACTTACGAAATTTTCTGAATTAAAAATATTATTTCAAATGTAGTGAATGTTCATTACTCCCTTTTAGGAGCTGGAGTTTTTTTACTCTCCTAAAAATTGTGTCTGGTCAGGCAATTTTACTTCTATTTCTCCTTCCCCGTCTAACAGGAGTGACTGGCAACCTAATCTCGAATTCAACCGTGGATCCCTGGCGCGGTCAATAAAATCTTCTTCTTTATCGGTGATATCATCAATATGGTCCATCCCCTTCTCAATATATAAATGACAGGTAGTACAGGCGCAAACACCACCGCAATTATGATGCAACTCGATATCGTTCATCAAAGCTATTTCGAGCAAGGTTAGCCCGGGTTCCACATTCTCAAATACCACCGGTTCCATTCCTTTTTCCTCAAAATTGAACTTGATCGTATACATCTCTCCTGTTGTTACTTTTATGTCACTTAATCCGTTTATAACGTATAAGCGGTGGCAAAAGTAATGGTAAAACAAGGAATGCATTTACTCGTTCGGGAAAAGGTGGGGGCGGATTGGTCAGGCCGTTGGTAAATGCCTTTACCAGACCGAACATGTTATTTGGAACGGCCAGACCAATCCGGAACCTGCTGAATACTCTCCGTAAGCAACAGATAGATGTTCTTGAGTTGGGGGTGGTTATTCAGTAAATCAAGATGCTTCTGTATGGTCTCTTTATCGTGACGTATCGCGGGTCCTGTCTGCGCCAGCTTTGGTGACATATCTTTTATGCTTGAAGCTGTTTCTTCAATAAGAGGGAGTAACTGCCTGAAATCGAGCCCTTCCTGGCGACAATATTCCTCTGCCAATGCATACAGGTGATTGGTGAAATTGCTCACGATCACAGCTGCTATATGCAATTTTAATCTCGCATCATCCCCGGCTTCCACCACTTTTACATTGGAAATGGAGTGAGCCAGTTTCTCGAGTGTTCTTTTTGTCAGTTCATCGATCCCATCGAAGAAAATGGGAACATCCGGCAAACCCTTCATTTCCTTTCTCAGGCTCTGCAAGGGGTAAAATACGCCATAGTGGTTGGTCACTTTTTTCAGTACTTCTTTGGGAACGGATGCGGCCGTATGCGCTACCACCTTGCCCGGTAATTTGAGATCCTTTATGATTTCAGGAATGGCTTCATCAGAAACGGCGATAATATATACGCCTGCATTCCTGTTGACGGCACTCAGGTAATTAGATGATACCGTGTTCCATTCATAGGCCAGGGCGCTGGCTGCGGCAGCATTACGGCCAATGATCTGTAATATATGATGACCCGCGGCATTAAATTTTCTTCCAAGTACGGCGGCTACATTTCCCGAACCAATTATTACTATATCCATGTTTATCTTTACAAATTATGAAGTTAGCCCGGCGCTTAGCGCTTAGTTATATACGTACAAAATTCAAACTTCTTTCCTCCATCTCCAAAAAGAAAGCTGCGGAGAAGGCTTTTGAGCTGTTCTGTACGCCCCAACAAAGGAATAAAAGGGCTTTTCCCAGGATTTTTGATCAAGCCAGCCGGCTTCATTTCAGTTTAAATGGGGTTATGGTAAATGGTTGGCGCTGGAAACCCGTCCACCCGGGTCATCCCGGTGGGCACCAGGCGGAACGAAAAGTTCTTATCTGTCATGGCTTTGAATCAACCGCTGTCAATTTTGAACGTTATATAAAGGCCCTGATCAAA
>JADGPW010000065.1 GCA_017882265.1 Chitinophagaceae bacterium
ATCCTTTTAATATCCGCCCCCAGCTTATTCAATCGTCCATCAATATCCTGGTATCCCCTGTCGATCTGTTCGATGTTTTGAATAGTGCTTTTGCCATCCGCGCTTAAGGCCGCAATCAGTAGAGCGACACCTGCACGGATATCCGGTGAACTCATGGTGATACCGCGCAAGGCCTGTTCCCTGTCAAGACCGATCACCACCGCACGGTGCGGATCGCATAAAACGATCCGGGCTCCCATATCGATCAGCTTGTCAACAAAGAACAAACGGCTCTCGAACATTTTCTGGTGGATAAGTACCGAACCCTTTGCCTGGATAGCCATAACCAACACAATACTTAATAGATCTGGCGTAAAACCTGGCCAGGGATGATCATAGATGGTCATGATAGAGCCATCCAGGAAAGTTTGAATTTCATAACTATCCTGCGAAGGAATATGTATATCATCCCCGTTAAAATTCATTTCAATCCCAAGTTGCCGGAACTTATCAGGAATGATACCGAGGTGTTCAATACCTGCATTCTTAATAATGATATCACTTTGCGTCATGGCTGCCAGACCGATAAAGGATCCAACTTCGATCATATCTGGCAAGAGTCGATGTTCGGTTCCGTGAAGATAACTCACTCCTTCGATCATGAGCCTGTTGCTGCCTATCCCGTTGATCTTCGCGCCCATCTTGTTCAACATTTTGCAGAGTTGCTGGATGTAGGGTTCACAGGCTGCATTGTAAATAGTAGTTGTTCCTTTGGCCATGACAGCAGCCATAATGATATTGGCCGTACCGGTTACCGAAGGTTCATCTAATAACAGGTCAGCTCCTTTTAGATTCGGGGATTCTAAATGAAAGAGTCCATCTTCTTCATTTTGGTGAAAGGAAGCGCCCAGTTTTTCAAAGCCAATAATATGCGTGTCCAGTCTTCGCCTTCCGATCTTATCACCACCAGGCCGGGGGATAAAAGCTTTTCTGAACCGGGATAGTATGGGCCCGGCCAGCATGATCGAACCCCGGAGTTTCCCACTTTTCTTCATATAGGCCTCGCTGTGCAGGTAATCTATGTTTACATTGTCTGCCTGGAAAATGCAGGTATCCCGCTGTGGTCTTTCCAGTTTGACATCCATTTCGCCAAGCAGTTCAATCAATAAATTCACATCCAGTATATCGGGGATATTGCTGATGGAGATCTTTTCCGGCGTTAATAAAACAGCGCTTATGACCTGGAGCGCTTCATTTTTGGCCCCTTGTGGAGTAATTTCCCCGGTTAATTTTTTTCCGCCTCGTACTTCAAAGGAATGCATGGAGAACCCCCAGCTCCGCCATTTTGCGGAGAGTTTTAGTAATTCATATTAAGCATGATGTTTTGTCTATAAAAAATCAATGCTTAAATGTAATAAGCTAATGTAGGAAAAATTGCTATCTAAGTTCCCCTTTAGGGGACAGGGGTTTAGTATCTCTTCTTCTTAAAACTACTTCCACCACCGCCGCGGTTATCCCGACCATCATTACGACGGCCGCCACCACCACCTCCCCGTTGCTGGTACTTACCACCACTACCACCGCTACCGCGTTTGCCATAGCCGCCCCTGTCGCGGTTCTCCTGCTGGGGCCGGAATGCTTTTACATACGGAGTATTGGTAAAAGTGAGTTGTCCATCTGTCAGGCTGGTCAATTCACTCTGGATCGCATCATCATGCACTATTTCTTTATGCCAGTTATTATATGCAAGCTTCATGTAATAAGCGACCGCATTGGCAAAGCCCAATCTTTTTTCAGGATTTTCTTCTTTTAACGCTTTATCAATGATCACTTCCAGGTTTTTGCCTAAGTGAGAGAAACGGGGATGCCGTTTGGGATAAGGCATTGGATCCGGTTTGGCTTTCAGTGTTTCCCTTGTCGGTATAGGATAAGGCGATTTTACATCCAGTTTAAAATCAGCGATCAGGAATAAATGATCCCAGAGTTTATGACGAAAATCCTCTACATTCTTTAAATGCGGATTCAGGAAACCCATCAGTTCAATGGCAGCCTGGGCATTTCGTTGCCGGCGTTCAGGTTCTTCAATGGTCAGAATATGTTCTATCATTTTCTGCACATGGCGGCCGTATTCCCGCATGATCAACTGGTTCCTGGTAGTATTATACTCCATATTCTCTATACCCATAGCTACAAATGTAATAAAGATTAATGAGTGGTAAAAGCCAATACTAAATCGGTAGTGTCCTATTTTCGATTTTTGAACCACATAGGATATAGCAAACATAGAGGCCACATAGGGTACTATGTGTATATTTCTATGTGCCTATGTGGTTCAAAACCGGACACTACCAATAAATCCGGGGTTGTCTTAGATTGAAAGAATATCACGCAGGGTTCGCAGAGAACGCGGAGAATATACTTTGATTATCAAACCTCTACGTACTCTGTCCCGAAAAATGCAGGATGCAATTCAAACCAGATCCCTTCGATGTCTCAGGGCTATTGAGTGATACACAACAATAACTCCGATAAGCTATACAAAGATTGAAATAAAATTATATTTCTCTTTTTCCATTTTAAAGTTAAACCCGGGAAAAAGAAAGGGGCCCCGAACCAAGGCCCCTTTTACAAGCCACCATCCTCTTCCACCTAAGAGGTCATTTAAAATATGTTGATTGACAATGCAGGGAATTTGGAACATATCCCGACCTCTGAACGTTATCAAATTTGATACCAACTCTGCCAATTGCAGAAGGAGAATCGTTATTAAATGTCAGGTATATTGAATTCCCGGCATTTATGTTTGCAACCTGTTTGTCATATTTTGGTTTTACATCAAAAATTTTGTAACCGGCAATTATTGCAGGAACTATAAGGAAAGAGATCGGGTAATTGCAGTTTATAAGCCAGCGTTTGGTTTTTCATTTATTCCAGCCACAAATTAAAGCAACCGGGTAATGCATGCAATTGTAGTAATGCTCTATTTTAAAATTGGTAATTCATGCATATCCACAGAAAGGGTTCCTGTATATTATGACAAGCCTATTAAAGGAAAGATGGATATATCCTTCGTAAAAAGAACGGTAAAAGTCAATCTTAATTCCCGCGTTTTTCAAGTGCTTTAAAGTTGTTTTACTAAGGAACTAAGGTCGTCATCCAATACCTTTGCCGGCATAAATGACTATAGCTGTTAATACACGGTTCCTGCTCAATGATTACCTGGAAGGATATGGGTATTTTTTGTACGAAACATTTATACGTATTACCAGGAACCATCCTGAGCACGAGTTCATTTTTATTTTTGACCGGCCTTATGACGATCGTTTTGTATTTGGATCCAATGTAAAACCCATCATTACCGGCCCAGCAGCAAGGCACCCCCTGCTATGGAAATTCTGGTATAACGTAAAGGTCCCGGCCGTACTTAGAAAATTCAGGGCCCGGGTTTTTGTCTCCTGTGATGGGTTTTGTTCATTGCATACGAAAACACCGCAGTGCCTGGTCATACATGACCTTGCCTTCCTTCATTTTCCTTCTTTTATTAAGAAGTCGCATTTATTATTTTATAAAAAATACACGCCTCGGTTTTTAAAAAAAGCAGCAACTATAGCCACGGTTTCTGAGTTCTCAAAAAATGATATAGTGACCCGGTATAAAACAGAAGCAGGCAGGATCGACATCGTTTCAAGCGCTGCTAAAGATATCTTTCGACCATTAAATACAGTATTAAAAGAGGCTACCAGGAATAAATATACCGGCGGGATCGCTTATTTCGTTTATGCCGGCGCCATCCATCCCCGCAAAGATCTAATGAACCTGCTGAAAGCTTTTTCTGTATTTAAAAAAAGACAGCAAACCAATATGAAGCTGGTGTTAGCCGGTCGATTGGCATGGAAGTATGAATCATTCATCGATAGTGTAAAGACCTTCAGGTACAGGGATGATGTGATCATGACAGGGTATGTGGAAGAAGAAGAATTGGTAAAGATCATCGGCGCCGCCTATGCGATGGTGTATCCATCCTTATTTGAAGGGTTTGGAGTACCGGTGCTGGAGGCCATGCAATCAGGAGTACCTGTTATAACTACGGTTCATTCTGCTATGCAGGAAATAGCAAAGGATGCTGCATTATATGTTGAAGCGGGTAACTACCAGGACATTGCCGATAAAATGATGCAAATTTATAAAGATGAGAACCTGGTCAAACAACTTATCCAAAAGGGGCTGGAAATTGCCCGGGAATATAGCTGGGAGAGGACTGCCAATCTGTTATGGCATAGTATAGATAAAGCTTCGAGCTATGAACTATGAGCTGCGAGCAAGGCGCTCTAATTGAAACTTCCAGCTCATAGCTCGCAGCTCATGGCTCGCATCTTTTCTTACCTTTGCTTCCTTTCAAATATTAAGCATGAACAGATCGACCATAACCATTGATGTGGATACGGATGAGAAAAAGATTCCTGATTCCATCACCTGGAACGCGACTGATATGACCGGTGAAAATGCACAAAAGGCAAAAGCAATGATGTTGTCTTTCTGGGACGGGGCTGAAAAAACGGCTTTACGAATTGATCTCTGGACAAAAGATATGATGGTGGACGAAATGGCTGATTTTTTTTACCAGACGATGATGACCATGGCGGATACCTATGGCCGGGCCACTAAATACGATGAAATGGTAAACGAAATGAAGACATTCGCCAAAGCGTTCTATGAGAAATTCAGAGCGAAACAGTTATTAGAGAACAAAGCATAGAGAATAGTCAGTGAGACAGTAAGACAGTGTGACAGTAATACAGTGAGTCAGTGAGAATCAGTTCCGAATTCGAAAAGACTTTTCAAACTATATTACTGATTCACTGTCTCACTGTCTTACTGACAAGTATTATAAAACCTTTACAAATTTTGTAAATATGAGTCTCGAACAAAAAATCATGGCTGATCTGAAGACAGCTATGCTGGCAAAAAATGAAGCGGCATTAAGAAGTCTTCGTGCGGTAAAAGCAGCCATTCTGCTGGCCAAAACTTCTGAAGGGGCTGGCGGAGAGCTAAAGGAGGAGGAGGAGACAAAGCTTTTACAAAAATTAGTTAAGCAGCGAAAAGATTCATTGGAAATATTTCAACAACAGAACCGGCCGGACCTGGCTAAAAAAGAAGAAGAGGAAATTGCTGTTATTGAAAAATTCCTGCCTGCGCAATTATCCCCCGAAGAGCTCAAAGCAGCGATCGTAAAGATCATCGGGGAAACAGGGGCTGCCTCCCCTGCCGATATGGGTAAGGTAATGGGGGTGGCTACCAAACAACTGGCTGGTAAAGCTGATGGAAAGAGTATCTCCCTGCTGGTAAAAGAGTTGTTGGTGAAATAACTGTTAGCCTATTGCCACAGCTAACCATTTATTTAATGTTTGTTTAAGAACAATAATACACCAATCTTACACATTAAACGTTACCCCATAAACCACTCATGATCCTGGATCTTGTTTTTGCTGTCGTATTGATACTGGCCATATTTAAAGGATACCAGCGGGGACTGGTAATTGGTTTGTTCTCACTTGTGGCCGTTATCATTGGCCTGGCTGCTGCCATGAAACTCTCCACCGTGGTGGCAGGTTATATTGGAAAGGCGGTGAAAGTATCCGAACAATGGCTGCCTGTTATTTCCTTTGCTGTTGTATTCTTCATCATTGTTTTATTGATCCGTTTAGGTGCAAAAGCTATTGAAAAAACGGTGCAGTTTGCCATGCTGGGCTGGCTGAACAGACTGGGAGGTATTATATTATATTCGGCGATTTATACAACCGTTTTTAGTGTCTTGCTTTTTTATGCTGAGCAAATGAAATGGATACAGCCCGACATCATACAAAAATCAGTTACTTACTCTTTTATACAACCCTGGGGGCCCAAAGCCATCAATGGGTTTGGGTCCATCATTCCATTATTCAGAGATATGTTCGGTGAACTGGAGAAATTCTTCGAGGGTGTTTCTAAGGAGATTTCGGTTCGCTAACGTATTCCTCCCATACACAAAGAAATACATGGGGTTTTATATCATAAATATCAATAAAGAGAGCTGCATTGTAAAACATCACCTGAAAAAAAGGGGGATGCACCTATATTTGCCCTGATTCGCATCCTTTTATACACCCAACCGCTGATTTTTTGCCCTAAAACGATTATTTTAGTCCCGAAATTCGGTGGAGAAAGTACAGAATTGACTACCCATGGATTACGAAATCAGACAACAGGATAAATTCAAATATATTGAAGAGGGTAACGGGGAACCGTTAGTGCTGTTACATGGCCTGTTCGGGGCATTAAGTAATTTCAGGAGCTTGATCGAATATTTCCGCCAGCATTATAAAGTTGTGGTCCCGATGTTACCGCTCCTTGATATGGATATTCTCCACACCTCAGTGGGGGGTCTGGCCAAATTTGTTCACAAATTTATTGAAGCAAGAGGTTACCAGGGCGTTCATTTATTGGGAAACTCCCTGGGTGGGCATGTAGCCCTGATCCATGTGCTGAAACATCCGGAACGAATAAAATCCATCATATTGACAGGCAGTTCGGGGCTGTTTGAAAATGGAATGGGGGATAGTTATCCTAAAAGAGGCGATTATGAATACATAAAGAAAAAAACAGAACTGACCTTTTATGACCCGTTGACAGCTACTAAAGAACTGGTTGATGAGGTATACAGTATTACCAATAACCGGCTGAAAGCAATTAAGATCATTGCGCTTGCCAAAAGCGCTATTCGGAATAACTTGGGTGAAGAGCTTAATCAAATCAAACAACCTACCTTGTTGGTTTGGGGAAATAATGATACCATTACCCCGCCTTTTGTGGCGAGAGAATTCAATAAATTAATTCCTAACAGTGAACTTTATTTTGTTGATAAATGTGGTCATGCGCCGATGATGGAAGTCCCTGATGAATTCAATGCCATACTGCATAAATTTTTAAAAAAACTCAATGAGCCTGCAACAGTTGCCTGAATGTTGTGGTCTTAGTGAAAACAAAGCCGTTATCCATGTTAACCCGAGAACTACTATCTCAAACACTTCCCTACCTGCGTCTCCAGGACAAGGTCTACCAGGCCCTGCAGTTAATGAATGATAACCATGTCACCCACCTGCCCATTGTGGATGGCGAAAAATATATTGGCATTATAAGCGAAGAGGACCTGTTACAGGCGGATAATGATCATGCTGAATTGGTTACCCTGAAACAATCATTTGCCAATACATCGGTGAAAGAAGATGAACATTTTTTAAAAGCGGTGCAATTGGCGGCTGAAAACGGATTGAGCGTCATCCCTGTTATTACCGATGAAAATGAGTTGCTGGGTACTGTAGCCTACAGTGATTTGCTGAAACACGCTTCAGAGTTCATGAGTCTTCATGAACCCGGCGGTCTTATTGTGCTGGAAATGGAAAGTAACCAGTATTCATTTAATGAGATCAGCAAAATAGTAGAAACCAATGATGCGCAGATCACACAATTAAATACTTCCAATGATGCCGGCACCGGCCTGATGCAGGTTACCATCCGCATAAATAAACCTGAGGTATCGGATATTGTAGCCACTTTTCAGCGGTATGAATACAATATAAAGTACTTCTTTGGGGAGGAGCTATATGCAAACGATTTACGCAGTAACTATGATAACCTGATGAATTATCTGAAGATCTGATACATTTCTGTATTTTACAAAGGAGATCAAATCCACCGGTTTAGATATTCTTGCTAATACCTGATGATGTTGGGAAATAGAAAATATTGCTGTTGGCTTGTTGTTATGCTGGTATGTAGTCATACATTGTCAGCCCAACCGGCACGAAGTGAGACTAGCATCGAACCTTCCCTTTGGCCGGTTTCCGATTCGTTGATCCAGGTGGGAGAGATTACGATCACGGGGAATAGAAAAACCCGGGCGGATATTATTTTGCGGGAGATACCCTTTAAGTCGGGTGAAGAATATACCCTCAAGGAGTTTGTTAAGAAAATTGAAGATGCCCGCAGGCAATTAATGAACACGGCGCTGTTTCATAACGTGATCGTGGCAGCCAAAAATATTGAAGGCAGCAAAATCAATATTTTGGTAGGTGTAAAGGAACGGTGGTATATATTCCCGGTGCCCTACCTGAGGCCCGTGGACCGTAATCTTAATCAATGGATCGTTCAGCAAAAAGCCAGCCTGGACCGGGTAGATTACGGCGCCAAATTATTGTACAACAATATTACCGGCAGGAATGACAAATTCAGATTATTGCTGATTGACGGGTATACCAAACAGTTTTCTTCCAGTTACGACCGTCTGTATATTGATAACAAACTTAAGTGGGGAATGAATATTGGTTTTGCCATGGGCAAGAACCGGGAAGTGAACTATAATACCATTGGCGATAAACAGGTCTTCCTGAAAGACAGGGACAATTACCTCCACAGTTTTCTCAGCGCTAATTTTGAACTCACGTACAGAAGAGCAATCAAGACACGGCACCGGTTTGGGATCGGGTACTCGACGGATGAGGTTAAGGACACGATCATAAAACAGAATCCCGCTTATTATAGTGCAGGTCAGCGAAGCATCCGGTTCCCCCTGGTGTACTATAATATGGCCTACTATGATCTCGATTATATTCCCTATCCAACCAAGGGATATGCCTTTCAAATTGATGTCGGTAAAAAAGGATTCAACAAAAGCGTTAATGTGTGGCAGCTTTCTGTTAAAGCTTCCGGGAGCTGGCACCTGTCGCCAAAAACATTTATTAACCTGAATACGTATACCGGTATCAAACTCCCCTTTAATCAACCCTATTTTTCCCAACGATTCCTGGGGTACAATGATGTCTTTATGCAGGGTTACGAATACTATGTTGTCGATGGGGTCGCGGGGGGGTATCTTAAAACGACCCTGACCCGTGAGTTCCTGAACTTTACTATCAGGGTCCCACCAACGAAAAAAGGAAAAGAGGCCCAGCATATACCTGTCCGGATCTTTGGGAAAATGTTTGGCAATACAGGATATGTCTATAATCCTCAACCTGGCGATAATCAGCTTACCAATAAATGGTTGTATTCCGGTGGGATCGGGATAGACATCCTTACTTTCTACGATGTTACATTCAAGCTGGAATGGACATTTAACCAGTTAGGTCAAAACGGGCTATTTTTACACCGGAAAACCCTATTCTGAAAAATATAACCGCAGAGACGGGGAGGCGCAGAGGCGCAGAGGTGAGGGTTTCTATTTAAACTACCCCCTCTGCGCCTCCCCGTCTCTGCGGTTATTATTCGTTTATTTTATCACCTGAAGATATAAAGATGAAAGCAGCAATTTACAGCCGGGTAATGGAGGATGATCAGCGAACAGATGTCCAGTTGTTTTTTGATGAACTGACCCGGCAAAAAATTGAGCCTGTCATCTATCAACATTTTTATGATCAGATAAAAGACAGTATCAGTCTGCCGGTTGATGCAAAAACCTTTTCCTTTTCGGAGGACCTGAACGGAGAGATCGAATTCATTATCAGCCTGGGCGGAGATGGCACCTTGCTGGATACGATAACGCTGGTTAGGGATCAGCACATTTCCGTTATGGGAATAAATTTTGGCCGTCTTGGTTTTTTGGCCAGTATTGGTCGTGACGAGGTGCAAAAAGCGGTAAAAGCTATTGCCCAAAGAACCTATGTTACAGACAAACGTACGATGATCCATGTGGATGCGAATATTCCGCTTTTTGGCACGGTGCCATACGCATTAAACGAATTTTCTATCCATAAAAGGGATGTAGCATCCATGATAAAAATTCACACGTACCTGAACGGAGAGTTTTTAAATACCTATTGGGCTGACGGGCTTATCGTTGCTACGCCCACCGGATCAACAGGATATTCTTTAAGTTGTAATGGGCCAGTGGTATTCCCTGAATCGGGGAGTTTTGTGATCACCCCGGTGGCACCCCATAACCTTAATGTCCGCCCCATCATTGTCCCTGACGACAATATCATTTCATTTGAAATTGAAAGCCGTTCAGATCAGATCATTTGTGCCCTGGATGCCAGGCGGGAGATTGTCAGCAAAAATGTCCAATTGGCTGTAAAAAAGGAAAGCTTTGATATGAGCCTGGTCCGCCTGAGCGAGAATAATTTCTTGCAGACCCTCCGAAATAAACTCACCTGGGGGCTGGATAAGCGGAATTAACAATACACAATTGACAATAGGCAAATCAATAGACAATTGGCAATTAGCAAGGGCTGATTAAAGTGGACTTTGCTTATTGTTTATTGTCAATTGTCAATTGTTTTTTGAATTTACTGGTACCCGGATAAAAGAAAATGGCTACTTTTAACGTTCTAATTGATCCCGAACCATATTTTACAGGTATGAGGAAGAAGTTAATCAATGCATTTGTCGTTTTTATAGTTGCTTTTTTACCCGGTAACCGCCTGAAAGCCCAGAATTCTATTGTGCAGGAAGGTGAATTTGGCTTTGGTATAGGCGCCGGCCATTATTTTGGGGATCTGAATACCCGCGCCCGTCTTAACCGCCCTAAAATTGCCGGCACTGTTTTCTTCCGTAAAAATATGGGTAATTACATTGCTTTAAGGGTAGGTGTTTCTTTTGCACAGCTTGGTTATTCAGATCAGTATAATACCCATAATACTTACATGTACACCCGAAACCTGAGTTTTAATACTAATGTTTGGGAACTGGCCTTGCAGGGAGATTTTAATTTCTTTCGTTTTATGCCGGGTGAACCGGAATATAGTTTTACCCCCTATATCACCCTGGGCGCTGGGGTCTTCAGTTATGATCCCTATGCTTACCTGCGGGGAGAAAAAATTTATTTAAGGCCATTGGGTACTGAAGGACAAGGCAGCAGTTTATATCCTGATCGCAAACAATACGGTTCGATGGCCATTTGTATTCCTTTTGGCGCCGGTATTAAATATGCATTCAACGAAAGGATGAATATAGCTTTTGAAGTATTACACCGGTTCACTACCACGGATTACCTTGATGATGTGAGTACCACCTATGTAGATCCGGCAGCATTTCCCCCCAACCCGGATGGCAGTACCTCCAATGCCCAGTTGTTAAGCGACAGGTCGTATGAACTTGGTGACCCTATAGGTATTCCGGGTCGCCAGCGTGGCAATAGCAAACAAAAAGACCAGTTTGTAACGGCTATGGTTCATCTCACGTTCAACCTGCAGTCGTACCATTGCCCTTCAGCTAAGTAAAGAACGATTCGGTTCCCAATTCCTTTTTCCCTTTAGGCCTCTGTATTTTATTCTGTGAAATCCCGCTAATCTAAAATACCTTTAAGCCCCTGTTTTAGGGCGCTATTATGTCTCAGTTACTTGAAAAAATTGATAAAAACAGTCTACCGCGCCATATTGCCATTATTATGGACGGAAATGGCCGTTGGGCCACGGAAAAAGGGGAAGACAGGCTTTTTGGCCATTTTCATGGAGTAGAAAGTGTACGCGATATTGTTGAAGGAGCTGCTGAGCTGGGCATTGAATACCTTACACTTTATGCTTTTTCAACAGAAAACTGGGAACGGCCGGAATATGAAGTGGTTGGGTTGATGGAATTGCTGGTCAGCACGATCCGGAAGGAAGTGGAAAGCCTGAATAAAAACAATATCCGCCTTCATGTAATCGGGGACATGAATATGTTGCCGGGATATGCCAAAAAAGAACTCGATGAAGCGCTTGAAATTACCAAAGCCAATTCCGGCCTGAATCTTATTATGGCACTCAGCTATAGCGGGCGCTGGGAATTGCTGAATGCGGTAAAAAATATTGCTTATGAAGTGAAGCAGGGAAAATTAAGCGTAGATTCTATTGACCAGGACACGTTACAGCGTTTCCTTTGCACCAGCGCTTTTCCTGATCCTGAACTGATGATACGTACCAGCGGAGAATACCGTATCAGTAATTTCCTGCTTTACCAGCTTGCCTATGCCGAATTATACTTTACCACGGTTCGCTGGCCTGATTTTCGGAAAGAGAATTTATATGAGGCGATCATTGATTACCAGGGCCGGGAAAGAAGGTTTGGAAAGACCAGTGAGCAGATGGAAAAACCAGTAAGTCAGTAAGTCAAAATAGTCATATATGTCAAATAAATCATAAACGTCAGAGAGAGAAGTGTATGTATGATAATTATGAACCATTTGATCTATAAGGCATTTATGGTCGTTTTGCCCTATTCTTTTTAACAAAGCCTTTCAATATTTACCGTTAATTTGCCGCCGGATCAAAATGGCTGCTGTTTATAATATGCAGGCAACAAGCTGATTAGGGCTCATGAAAGGTGAGAAACAGAAATTATTTAGACCGATTTTGAACAATCTATCATGCAACGATTTTTACTAAGACTTAATGTTACTTTGATTTTTGCTGCTGCCTCCGTTTTCACTGTATCTGCTCAGGAAATTAAGGATACCACCCCTACTTCTTTAGATCCCAAACTTATTGAATGGCAGAATGCCAAGATCCCTAAAGAATATTCAATTGCCAATGTCAATATAACTGGGATCAAACACCTGGATACTTCCATTGTTTATTCGATCACCAACCTGCAACCCGGCGATAAATTTATGCATCCCGGTGAAGATATTTTTGCAAAATCTATTACTAACCTGTGGAGGCAAAAATTATTTTCTAACGTGCAGGTCTATGTGACCCGGGTGGAAGGAGATAAAGTATGGGTTGAAGTAAATGTATTGGAACGACCCCGTCTCGGGAATTTCAAGTTTGTAGGGATCTCTAAATCAGAATCAGACGATATCCAGGGTAAGATCAACCTTGCCAAACAAACCATTATCACCGAAAATACCCGGAGGGATATTGTGGAGAAGATCACCAAGTTCTATACAGATAAATCTTACCGGAATGTGACCGTGCGGATCGAAGAAAAACCCGATCCTGCTTTTGTCAATTCCAATTCCATGACCATTTATGTAAACAAAGGAAAGAAGGTACATATTGACAATATCCGGTTTTTTGGAAATGACAATGTAGACGGGTTGAAATTGGAAAAACAAATGAAGGGCACCAAGGAAATGAGCAAGGCCACTCTTCATGCCGATAATGAACCGAGCCCTTATGGAGAAAATAAACCTTTTTCTTTTAATGAATACGCGAGGGACTGGGGCTTTCTTTCCCTTAGCAAAACAAAAAAACTGCTTGACCCTTATTTTCGCTTCAAACTATTCAGTGCAGCTAAGTTTGATCAGAAAAAATATGAAGAAGATAAAAACAAGGTATTGGATTATTATAATTCCCTTGGTTACCGGGATGCACAGATCTTAGAAGATACATCATTGATCACCAAAACCGGCAACCTGAACGTTGACCTGAAAGTAAGTGAGGGCAGGAAATATTATTTTGGCAATATCACCTGGAAAGGCAATGCTAAATACTCTGACTCTGTACTGAACCTAATACTCGGTATTAATAAAGGCGATGTATACAATATCAATATTTTGAACAAGCGCCTGGGCAAAGAACTTTCACAGGAAGGCGGCGATATCAGCGGGTTGTACATGGATGATGGCTATCTGTTCTTCCGTGTAGAGCCGATTGAGACCGCCGTGTATAATGATACGATCGATCACGAGATCAGGATCACAGAGGGGCCACAGGCCAGGATCAAAAATGTGACCATTGCCGGAAATGAAAAAACAAAAGATTATGTTATTCGTCGTGAGTTGAGGACCATACCCGGAGAATTGTTCAGCCGCTCTGATCTTATCCGTTCCCAACGTGAACTGGGCAACCTGCAATATTTTAACCAGGAAACGATCAATCCCGGTGTGGTACCCAATGCGGATGATGGAACGGTTGATATTAACTGGAAGCTGGAAGAAAAATCATCGGACCAGCTCGAACTTTCAGCGGGTTGGGGCGGAGGCGTAGGCCTTACCGGGACCCTGGGTGTTACTTTCAATAATTTTTCAATCAGGAATATATGGAAAAAATCAGCCTGGGATCCATTACCCACCGGCGACGGTCAAAAGCTGAGCCTGCGGGTACAATCTAACGGCCGGGCCTATCGTTCGGAAAGCGCTTCCTTTACTGAACCCTGGCTGGGCGGAAAGAAAAGGAATTCTCTGACATTTGGTATCAATAGCAGTAAATATTCAAATGCGTTTGACCCTAATACCGGTGTCATTGACCGTGCCAGATCCGATACCAATTACCTGAAAACGACGGGTTTTTCTGTATCACTTGGCAAACAGTTAAAATGGCCTGATGATTATTTCAGCCTGGTGTACACCATCAATCTTACACAGTACAAACTCCTGAACTATCCCATTTTCCAGGGCTTGTCAAATGGCACTTCGAATAATATTAGTTTTAAGATCGCCTTGCAACGCTCTTCCGTATTTGATCCTGTCTTCCCCCGGAGTGGTTCTAATTTCATAGCCAGTCTGCAATTGACGCCGCCCTATTCTGTTTTTAATAAGAATTTAGTCAACTCTAGCAACCCCTATAAAACACCGGAATACCATAAATGGAAATTTAATGCCGAATGGTATGTGCCGATCGGGAAGCCGACAGGAGCAGATAAGAATCGCCAGTTTGTAATGAAGATTGCCGCCAAATATGGATTTATGGGCAGGTATACCAACAAGCTTGATTATTCACCCTTTGAAAGATTCCAGGTGGGCGATGCCGGTCTGACCAATAATTACGGGTTGTTGGGGTATGATATTGTTGCACATCGGGGTTACCCGGTGTATGAATCATCCGATCCCACCGTGAACCCGGATCAGCAGAGCGCTAATAGATTCTTTACGATCTTTAATAAATATACTCTTGAAATGCGTTACCCGCTGGTAACTAATCCCAGCAGCACTATTTATGCGCTAAGCTTTTTTGAGGCTGCCAACGGCTGGTATGATTACAAAGATTATAATCCATTCCGTTTGCGCCGGAGTGTGGGTGTGGGTATGCGTTTCTTCCTGCCTATGTTTGGCCTTCTCGGGTTTGATTATGGAATAGGACTCGATCGTCTGACACCCGGGCAATCAGGATTAAAAGGAGCTTCCCGGTTCACCTTTATGTTGGGTTATGAACCGGATTAATGAGCAGACGCAATATTAGTTAATCAGAAACACCATGTGTATGAAAAAGTTTTTTATTCTCGCTATTTTTTTGGGTATGGGCCTCCTTGGTTTTTCCCAGAAGTATGCTGTTATTGATACACGATACATTTTAGGTAAAATGCCCGACTATACACAGGCGCAAAAACAATTGGATGTTGTGGCTGCCGGTTGGCAAAAAGATATTGATGCAAAGCAAGCTGAACTGGATAAGATGTATAAAGATTATGATGCCGAGCAGGTAATGTTAAGTGATGACCTGAAGAAAAAAAGGGAAGACCAGCTATTTAGTAAGGAAAAAGACCTGAGAGATCTTCAGCGCAAACATTTTGGTTTTGAAGGCGATCTGTTCAAAAAAAGGCAAGAGCTCATAAAGCCCATTCAGGATAAAGTGTATAACGCCGTGCAAAGGATCGCGGTACAAAGGGGCTATGATATGGTGCTGGATAAAAGTGAGGGAATTACCATTATATTTGCCGACCCCAAACTGGACAAGAGTGAAGATGTGCTAAAAGAGTTGGGAGTAAAGAATTAATTACCGGTAGTGATAAGCGTGTTAAAAAGAATAAAGCCTGCCAGGAAGCGGGTTGGCAGGCAACTAAAAATAGTGTACCCCAATCATAATAAAGCGATAACGAAACTGACCATGTAAAAAATTTATAACCAATTCAATCGGACCTTTTTAAAAAATAAAAGCAAACAGATGAAAAAATTTCTTACCGTAGTAACATTAGGCATCAGCCTTTTTTTTGCAGGTGATGCCAGGGCACAAATGAAAATTGGTTACATCAGGATTGATGATATGGTATCCTTGATGCCGGAAGCCTCCAAAATGGATTCGCTGCTTCAAAAGTACCAGACCGATTCTTTGAATCCTCAGTATGCCCAGATCGTTTCTTTGTACCAATACAAAGACAGTGTGTACCGCGATACCATCCATAAGGCTCCTGATGCTGTTCGTAAGCAGATTGAACAGGAATTGCCAAACCTGATCTACCAGATACAGAACTGGCAGCAGATCGTCAGCCAGGCTACAGAGAACAAGCAAAATGAACTGCTGGCGCCTGTTTACCGCAAGGTATATGACGCCATTAAAGTCGTGGCAAAAGAAAAAGGGTATACGCATGTATTTACAAAAGAAGCCTTGCTGGTAGCGCCGGAAGGAGATGACTTGCTCTTGCTGGTGGCGGCGAAATTAAAAGTGACCGTACCCAAGACAACCAATATCGGAGGGAAGTAAAAAGAACCACTGCCCTAATAACTGAATTGTAACCCCGTTTGGTAACGGGGTTATTTTTATTTTGTCCTGTTTATACCCTTCCTAATTTTGTAACATGCAAAAAGCAGGTCCTATCGGTGTTTTTGATTCCGGTTATGGCGGATTGACCGTGCTGAAGGAGATCATAACCCAGCTTCCGGAGTACGATTATATCTACCTGGGAGATAATGCAAGATCTCCCTATGGTAACCGTTCTTTTGAGACAGTTTACCATTATACACTGGAATGTGTGCAATGGTTCTTTGAACAGGGCTGCTCCCTGGTTATCCTTGCCTGCAACACAGCATCGGCCAAAGCCCTTCGAACGATACAGCAAAATGATCTGCCCGTTATCGCCCCGGCTAAAAGAGTATTGGGCGTTATCAGGCCCACTGCTGAAATCATAGGGCATTTTTCTGAAACTAAAAGTGTAGGCATACTGGCAACTAATGGAACGGTATCATCCAATTCCTATCCTATGGAGATAGCGAAATTCTTTCCCGGGTTGAAGGTCTACCAGGAGGCCTGCCCCCTTTGGGTGCCGTTAATAGAATGTGACGAGTATAAAAGCCATGGAGCTGATTATTTTGTTAAAAAGAACCTGCACCAGCTTTTTGAAAAAGGAGAGGATATAGACGTTATCCTGCTTGGCTGTACGCATTTTCCGTTGCTGAAAGATAAAATTGAAGAATACGTCCCGGTTGGCGTCAAGATCATTTCGCAAGGAGAAATTGTTGCCCAAAGCCTTGCAGATTACCTCAAACGCCACCCTGAGATCGAAAGCTGTTGCAGTAAGAAAGGGCAACGACTTTTTTTTACTACAGATTCAACCGAGGATTTTGATAATCATGCTACCATTTTTTATGGGGAAATGGTAAGATCTGATCATGTTGATTTAGAAGCCATTAAACCCGCCTTATAAACATTGATTAAAGGCTGAAAAAAACTGTGATTGACAGCCTGAATCTCCCGTTGAACCCTTACCTTTGCCGTCCTTTCATCCTGCCTGTGCGGGAGCCGGTTTGGCGAGGAATTCCCGGTGATAAATGAAAAAGAAAAATAATTATGAAACGTACATTTCAGCCTCATAACAAACGACGCAAAACTGTTCATGGTTTTCGTAAACGTATGCAAACGGCCAATGGCCGTAAGGTTTTGGCCAGCCGCCGTGCTAAAGGACGTACCAAGCTGACGGTTTCTGATGAGAGAAAATTGAAGTAAGACCCCCTACCCCTAAAGGGGAGTAAAAGGGAAATTCTAATAGAATTAATAGCCCCGATTTATTCGGGGCTATTTTTGTATAAATCTGTGACTGGGTAAAGTCGAAGTAAAGTGGCAAAACAACTCACACTTGGGAAGAATGAACGGTTGAAAAGCCGGAAGGGAATTGAGCAACTATTCAAAGAAGGAAAGAAAATGATAGTTGCTCCGTACCGGGTATTGTATATACTTGAAAAATCAGCAAAAGGTTCTTCATTACTTTTTGCCGCGGCTGTTTCAGCGAAGTCATTTAAAAACGCTGTTGACCGGAACCGCATTAAAAGATTGACAAGAGAAGCCTGGCGATTACAAAAGAATGATCTTAAGAAAAAAACGGAAAGTGCCAATATTCAATTGAACGTGTTTCTTATTTATACCGGAAAGGCATTACCGGAGTACAAAGAAGTATTTACGAAAGTGGGAGCTGTACTGAACCAATTAGAAAAAAGGGTAGCGGAATGAAAACCTTCCTCCAGATATTAAGTCTCCCTTTTATCGTCCTGATAAAAATTTATCAGTGGGTGATCTCTCCGTGGCTGGGACCAAGCTGTCGTTTCACACCTACCTGTTCGCATTATGCAGCAGAAGCCTTAAAGAAACATGGGCTATTCAAAGGGATGTGGCTGGCTATTAAGAGGATTAGCCGTTGTCATCCCTGGGGAGGCAGCGGGTACGACCCGGTGCCCTGAATCAGATTTGACAGAAGGGTAACAGCCGAAAATTATCGGGTGAAGGGTTGGCTGGCCAATAATTTAAAACAGGTATCCCTGCCATTTTACTCCCCGTAACTTTTTTAAAAGAATTAATCCTATTTTGTATAGGGTCAGCGTCTTTATCAGGCGCGGCTTATATCATTAAACTAAAAAAACTAACATGAAAAAAAATTTGATTTCAATGGCAGTACTAACTGTCATGATCGGCTTATCCTCCTGTAAATCTTCTTCTTCTTTCGACAGCGATGTAAGAAAAATGGCAGATTATAACTGCCAGGAGCAGAAACTAAAGGCAAAAGATCCTTCTGATGAAAAAGCGAAAAAAGACCTTGAGGATCTTGAAAAGAAAAAGGACGCCTATTCAAATGAAATGGAAAAAAAATATAAGGACAAAAAAGATGATTCAGTGATGAATGCGAAAGCTGAACAGATCATGAAAGAAGTAATGGACAAGTGTAAATGATCATCTACTGTCCGGAATAAAAAAGGGGCTGTCTCAAAAGCCGATTATTTGCCGGTAAGAACGGTAAGACGGTAAGGAAGTGGAAAATCTCAAATTGAAAATCAACTCTTCCCGTTTTTCCGCCCTTCCCGGCTATTATTAATATTGGCAGTTTTGAGACAGCCCTTTTTTATTCAACAGTTTTCACATTGAACTTATTATAATCTCTCTGCTACTTTCGTCCAGTTAATTACATTCCAGATCGCCGCAAGATAATCCGCTCTTTTATTTTGATATTTCAGGTAATAAGCATGTTCCCACACATCCACACCCAACAGAGGTATTCCTTTGGTTTCGGCTACATCCATTACCGGGTTGTCCTGGTTGGGTGTAGAAGAAATATCCAGCTTGCCATCTTTTTTAATAATCAACCAGGCCCAGCCGCTACCAAACCTGCCAATGCCGGCCGCTACGAATTTTGTTTTAAACTCATCAAAGGAACCAAAGGCTCCGTTGATGGCCTCAGCCAATCTTCCGGATGGGGATCCGCCGGCACCCGGGGCAAGACTATTCCAGAAAAAAGTATGGTTCCAGTGGCCGCCGCCATTATTCCGCACGGCCGGAGAAATGGATCCTGCTGATTCTACAAGATCTTCCAACGACTTATTTTCATTCTCCGTACCCGCGATAGCCTTATTCAAATTGTCTACATAGGCCTGGTGGTGTTTGCCATGATGTATTTGCATGGTCAGGGTGTCAATATACGGTTCTAACGCATCGTACGCATATGGTAATGCGTGTAAAGTGAATGCCATAACATTTAATTTTGCCCCCCAATCCGCCGGTTGGTGGATCGTTCAAATGGGGAAGTGAAGAATTATTTTACTATTTGCAAATTTATGGTGTGAAAGTTTAATGCCAGCTTCAACAGTTAAATTCTTTCCTTTTTTCCAAGGCTGGTATGCTGATCTGCCTCTTCAGGGATGAGGGTTCAACCGGCTCCATTTTTTCCCTTTATCGGTAAATGTTTCCACAATACCCCTGGTTTCAAGATCGAGCCGGATGGAAATCGTATACCAGGGAACAGACCCCTTGAAATCTGGGATCTTTTTGCGAATGATCTTTACCACATCATCGGTGAGTTCAGTAAATGTTTTCCCTTTGCTGCCTTTAAGGCTTTGACAGATGGCGACCTTTACCTGTTCGTAAATGACTTTGTCAACTTTTCTTTCTGTTCCTGTTCTGGGATGAGTAACAACGATCTTTCGGGACTTGGACGGGGTGGCTTTGGTCATAAATTACCTTTTACTTTTAAAAAAATCTTTCATCAGTTTAGTGCATTCTTCTTTTAATACCCCTCGTATCAATTCTGTTTTAGGATGAAAAGGCCAGTTGGTCCCGGCTGTTTTTTTATAACCATTCTTCTCATCGTCAGCGCCATAAACAAGTTTCCCGATCTTACTCCAGTAGATGGCCCCGGCACACATAAAGCAAGGTTCCACCGTAACATACAGGGTGGCCCCGGTCAAATATTTACTACCGAG
>JADGPW010000066.1 GCA_017882265.1 Chitinophagaceae bacterium
TAAACGTGCAATCATAACCAATTAAAAAACAATCCAGGTCCCCGTCATGATCATAATCGAAAAAACTGGCCTGAGTATTATATCCTCCCTCATTTGCAAGGTGATATTTATCGGCTTCTTCCTTAAAGGTCAGATCTCCCTGATTAATGTAGAGGGCATTCCTCCTCTTATCCCCCGCAATATTACCTGAACCACATACATAGATATCCAGCAAGCCATCACCGTTAACATCAGCCATGGTGACACCGGTACTCCATTTTTGATCTTTAACGATCCCTGCCATATCTGTAATATCTTCGAAATAAAAATTGCCTTTATTCAAAAACAGTTTGTTTTTCCCCTGATTAGAGGACATAAATACATCCGGCAATCCATCATTATTTATATCCCCGATGGCTACCCCGCCGCCATTATAAATATTCATATAGGTAGCCTCATTAAAGACGGAGTCCTCCTTTACATCGTTACGAAAGTCAATACCACAATCGGCTGGCGACAGTTTTGTAAACAACGCATTTTTAGGTGGTGAATATCCGCCATGATGGCAACATAGTACCAAAGAAAGAATGCTTAAAAATAAAATCGTTTCCCTGATCATAATTATTCAACGTATTTACCTAAATACTTATATTTAGTGCAATGCCATTTAATGCCTGTTCAATTTAAAGCATTTTAATTTTCCTGAATTGATCGCCACCAATAAGCAGAATGATTTTTTTATATGGATAAAGGCTGTAGCTCTTGCATCACCCACAATGGAAATACCACTTATGGAGGCAGGGACAGGGGTAAATCCACCCTTGCCATTTCCCTTTAGCAGCAGACCGTAGGAGGCATCGTACCTTCCCGTGTTATAATCTGGACTGAAATAATTTCCCACGATTACTACGTCGAGCTTCCCATCACCGTCAAAGTCCCCGACTTGAATCGATTGAATAACAGAGAACTGGGCTTCAATGGGAAGCGCTGTCATCACAAATTTCCCATTGCCTTTGTTCTCCAGATAAACAGAGGTAAAATTCGTGACGGTAAGGTGAAGTGCATCCCTGACAATATCTTTCGTGAATATCTGGCTGAAATCAGCGTCTGCAAATTTTTCGTAAGTATCATACTTATTTTTAATGGATGGCAATTCCAAAGTTATCTGATCCCTGTCCGCTACAGTGTATTCTTTACCTTTTAAGTAGTAAGAGAGTATAGATTCCGTCGTTCCATTCATATCGAAATCCTTTGTGTACACAGATAAAGGGGTCTGTTGCGATACATTGAATTTATTGTTCAATCCCAGGTTTCCCACGATATAATCCATATCACCGTCGTTGTCAAAATCTCCTTCTGCGATGCTGAACCACCAACCCGTTGAGGAATCGATCATTGGATTATTCAGCCATTTTTTTAATTTGCCATGATCATTTTTGAAAAACGTAATGGGCATCCACTCGCCCGTTACGATTAGATCTGCCCATCCATCATTATCAAAATCCGTCCAGATCGCAGAAGTAACCAATCCGATGTTCATCAACTCAGGGCAGACCTCCGCAGTGACATCCTTGAACCGTCCTTTACCGTCATTTTGAAGCAGATACGAACGTGGCGGAAGCGGATAGCTACCAGGAATCACTCTACCTCCTACAAAAAGGTCAATAGCCCCGTCTTTATTAAAGTCGCAGGCAACGACACAGGAACCGCTGGTGAATTTTTTTGGCAGTGCATCCTTATCTCGTTTGAAATTTCCCTTACCATCATTTATATATAAACGATCCTGATAAGATGCAGAATTTGGTTTGAATTCATTTCCACCGCTAACTACATACAAATCAAGGTTTTTATCACCATTGGCATCAAAAAACAGTCCGCCGGCATCCTCATATACTGAATCCGGCATATTAACAGTCAAAAAAGATCCATTTTTCTGCTGTAGAAATAATTTTCCAGGAATGTGGTCCGGGCCACCAATCCAAAGGTCTTCCAGCCCGTTCTTATCCACATCTCCAACAGCCATTCTGGGACCTTCCTGTGAGAACCTGTGAGGGAGCAGCGGTTCATAGTCAAAGTCTTCAAACGGCGTCTCGAAATGAGTAAAATTAATTCCTGAACTCTCGGTAATATCGCTGAAAACTGTGGTCATGGGTCTGGGAATTTTCCCTGCGTTATCTGATATTGCAACCGGGCTTTCAGTTTCAGGAACTGCATTCTTATATTCCAGCGTCAGGAGCTGATTGGCTTTAACATTTGTAAGCTTCTGCGTTTTCCCATCCAGCCAGACTACTTTAAGCACATTGATTATGCTATCGCGGCCAAGTCCAAAATGCTCAACAGGATCCTGTGAAGATTGGAATCCCCTTATTGTATTGTGCTCCAGGAATTGTTTTTTCCCTGAACAATCGATGCTTATTTTGGCGCCTATCGAAAATGGGCCATTAAGATTAATCCTTAGATAGTTATTGTGCAGCAGCGTATTGCAGTTATTCCTGTATATTAAGGGATAGTTGTTAATGTCGTTCGTAACCAGATCCAGATCGCCATCATTATCCAGATCCGCATAGACAGCTCCGTTGTGGAACCCTTTTTTATCCATTCCCCATGCCAGAGACTGATCGGTGAACCTAAGATCTCCCTGGTTTTTAAAGATGAAGTTGGATTTCTCGACAGGTATTAAAGTTGCTATTTTGCCGAGTATTATCTTTTTAAGGGTGGCATAATCGGAAGAATTCTTTATGGCATCGGTCCTGAAGGCTATATAATCGTTATTGGTTATATCCAGAGGGATCCCATTGGAGATAAACAGGTCTTTCCAGCCATCGTTATCAAAATCGGCAAAGAGGGGGCCCCAGCTCCAGTCTGTTTTACATATTCCTGCTAGTTGGCCGATCTCCGAAAAACTATATTCACCATTTGCATCAGGGCCATTATTCAACTGAAGCATATTCCGGGAATACTGAGGGGAATAGCCCAGGGATAAAGAATAGTTAAACCGGTCATTATTCATGGCGGTATTCATCATCTTTTGTCTTTGGTTGGAATCCGGAAACATATCCAATGTCAGGATATCAGGATAAGAATCGTTGTTGTAATCTGCAATATCGCAGCCCATGGAAAAGCGGGAGGTATGCTGGATATATTTATTGAGGCTTTCGGTAAAGGTACCGTCCTTATTGTTAATGTAGAGGGCATCATCAAAGCTGAAATCATTGGTAATATAGATATCCGGCCATCCATCCTGGTTAATATCGCTTATACAAATACCCAGGCCATAGCCTTTTTCCGTGATGCCCGCTAATGTTGATATATTAGTAAAATGACCGTTATCATTCCGGTAAAGTCGGGCGCATTCCGGTGCACGGATCCTGCCATCCTTTGGCATTGGATAATTAGGGTTCGTTTTATCCTGGGTATGATTGATCATCACTAAATCCAGGTCGCCATCCCTGTCAAAATCGAAGAAGCAGGCCTGGGTGCTATAGCTGGTATCTGCCAATCCGTATTTTTCGGCCTCATCTTCAAAGATAGGAATGCCTTCGGAGTTGAGTCCTTTATTAATAAATAACTGATGCTTTCTTCTTTTAGGATCCTTGTATCCTGCATAAGAGATGTACATATCCGGCAACCCGTCATTATTTACATCTGCCACGGCGACACCTGTTGCCCAATTCACGGTTTGCAGTCCTGCCTTCACAGTCACGTCTTCAAACTTAAAATTTCCTTTGTTTAAATAGAGCTTTCCCGAAACCTGGTTACCGGTAAAATAAAGATCTGTGAAGCCATCATTATTAAAATCGGCGGCAGCTACCCCTCCTCCGTTATAAAAATAATTGTATTCCATAGCATTCATATCATAGTCAGGTACAAGAGTATTTTGAAAAGTGATACCTGTTTTTTCAGCCGGCATGGACTCAAATAGTGGCTTTGAAGCCGTCAAATCCAAATTTTTGTCGGGGTGGGAGTTGCAGGAAAAAAATGCGCATGCTCCAAACAGGAAAACCATTTTGGAAATAAGGGATTCGCGCATAAATTTTGATGATCGAACTAACTGTATAATAATTTTCAGGTGAATGTGCGTATTTATTTTTTATCCCAACCCTAACTCAATCGTTTTATTTATACCAAATTAAAAGATGGAGGGGAAATTATTTCCCCTCCATCTAAAATTAATCAAAACTAATAACCAGCATAAAAATGCCAATACTAATATCCTGGATTTTGGGCTAGATTTTGGTCTTGATCCCTTTCTGACTGCGGAATCGGGAATAAACTCCACGCTGGGTTCCAGGTAACATTATATTCCGATGAAAGGAAACTGGCTGCTGTTCCTGTTCTTGTATAGTGGAACCATATATTGGGTTCAAAATTCAGCTCATGCCTTCTTTCGTTCATCAGAGCAGTCATAAAGGTAGTAGGGTCGCTTGATTCCGGCAGGTCAGCCAGCAGCGCCCGTTCTCTGACCAGGTTCATCTGCTGATAAGCTTGAGTAGTTTTTTCCTGCATGAAAAGAATCTCAGCATAATTGAGCAGAAACTCTGCATAGCGCATGACGGGAACGTCATTTTGAAACAGATAAGAGGTTCCAGCCGGTTCCGGTCCAAACCAGTATTTGGTAGAGAAGCACGATTTGGCCCATCCGGCTCCGATGGGACCTGGGTTAGTAGAGGACCACCCGTTGAGAGCATTATTGGGATCAGGACTAAATCGCATGGTGTCTGTCATTAATTCGCCCTTGTATTTATCTCCGGGCACAGCAATCAGATTGGCCCTTCGATCGTCGCCCGGTTCAAAAGAGTCAGCGAGTTTACGGTTCCCAGACATTTCACCCCAACCAGCTGCCGGGGCCCATTCATTGCCAATATTCCTGGGAGAGGTATATTCCGGAAGGTTGCATCCGGCTTCATGCCCACTCCAATTGATTTTACCGTCTGCAATATCTCTGTATTGTACCTCAAGTATAGATTCAACATTATTTTGGGTTGTCAGCGAAAATACGGACCTGACCGTAGGCATAAGACTATAGGTACCAAGGGCAATCAGGCTGTTCGAAGCTGTCTCTGCGTTAGCCCAATCTTTTTTATACATATAGGCGTTGGCCAGGTAGGCGTATGCAGCACCCTTAGTGGCGCGCCCCAAGTTAGCATTTCCCCATTGTTCCAGTGTTGGTATTTTCGTTGCCGCTGCAGACAAATCCGCAATAACCTGAATCCAAATAGAGTCCTCCGATGTGCTTTTCATAAAATTCTGAGATGCCTCATAAGGTTTCAGGATTAAAGGAACAGCACCATAGGCCCTGCCAAGATTAAAATAGGCAAACCCTCTCATAAAGAGTGCTTCGCCTTCCAATCTTGTCTTGTCTGCATCAGGAATGGTCGCATCTTTCAATTTTGCCAATACCTGGTTGGCTTTGGCATTTATGTGAAAAAATGTTGTCCAAAAAGCTGTTATCTGGTCATTAGAAGCCGTCATATATTGTGACAGGATTTTTGGAAGCTGATCAGGTCCTGTTATTTCCTGGGAAATAAAACCCTCAACTTTAATCCAGTTGCCAACTCCTGATCCGTCGAAAGAGCCACCTATATCAACATAAGCACCATAAATATAAGAATCAAAATCTGCCGTGGTCTTAAAAAAGCTGGCATCAGTTACAATACCGCTTTTAGGTGTGGTATCTAGAAAATCATGGCAGGCTGCTATCAAAAGGATAACCCCTAAGCATAAAAAAATATATTTAATCTTTTTCATACTATTAATGTTTTATATTATATACGCTTCATTTATTAAAACTTACAATTGACCCCTACGCTGAACATTCTGGCTAAGGGGTAACGACCGAAGTCTGCACCGGTTTGCAGCACGTTTTGGTTATTGCTTCCCACTTCAGGATCGTAGCCAGTGTATCTGGTGAACGTATACAGGTTTTGTCCTGATATGTAAACCCTTACACGGCTGATACCTACCTTGCTTGACAAACTTTCATTCAGGGTATATCCGATCTGCAAATTACTTATACGTACAAAAGTGCCGTCTTGAATGTAGACATCTGAAAACCAGTCATTTGAAATAGGCGCTGTATAGTCATTGCGGGGCATAGTATTTGATGTGCCCTCTCCGGTCCACCTATTCATCAGATCTGCCGAGCCGTTTACTATACCGGTAGAGTTGTTGTATCGCATATCATAGATTGTCGCGCGTAACATATTAGCTATTTTAACGCCTGCCTGCCCGTTGAGAAAAACAGAGACATCAAAACCTTTGTAATCGGCTTTCAAATTCATTCCAAAAGTATATTTCGGCAATCCATTTCCCAGCACCACTTTGTCACTGGCATTTATAAGACCATCCTTGTTTACATCCTTATATTTCCTGTCGCCTGCTGAAAGTCCACCCAATGGGTTGGAGGCCGCTTCTGCTGCGGTTTGAACGATCCCGTCAGTCAGGTATCCCAAAAAATCACCGATACGACCTCCTACCTTGGTTTGGGTTATGGCACCCCCATCATGGCCGTTAAGGGAAATACTTTGAGTTACATAAGCCGCCATGTCATCCGTTAGTTTGGTAATCTTATTATTAAGGATGGAAAAATTTGCACCTGCAGAAAAATTTACCTGGCCGATGTGCTCGCGATAATCCAGAGTAAGTTCAAAGCCCCTGTTTTCCATTGAAAAACCATTTTTAAGCACAGACGACCCGTATACCCCCGTGTAAGATGGCACAGGGAAATAGCCCAGCAGATCGCTTAGTTGTTTAATATAATAATCTGCGGTCAAAGAGAGCTTGCTTTTCAGGACAGCGAGATCCAGACCCACGTCGGTCTGTATTGATTTTTCCCAGTGGATGTTGGGATCCCCGATATTATTCTGATAGATCGCACTGACACTAGTTTTATCTGGTCCGAGAGTGTACTGATAGGTTCCGGCGTCTGTACTATAAGTACTCAGGTACTTGAAAGGGGGGATGTTTTGGTTACCCACAGTTCCGTAGCTTGCTCTTATTTTTAAATCATTGATTGCCTCAACCGATTTCATAAAGTCTTCCTGGGAGATTCTCCATCCAACAGAGGCAGAACTGAACACCCCATATTGATTAGCAGTCCCAAAATTGGAAGATCCATCTCTCCGCATGGTTCCGGAAAATAAATATTTACCTTCATAATCGTAAGATGCCCGGCCGAAATAAGATAACAGACCATAATCGCTCGGATAACCCGTCACTATACGGGTATCCACATCTGAAGCGCTAATGGACTGCTGGTCGGCAGGAGTTTTAGATGTACTGACACTCACATACCGGGAATTATCCTTCTGAGCATCTATCCCGGCAATGGCTGCGATATTGTGTTTCCCGAAGCTTTTGTTGTAAGAAATGGTGTTGATCCAGTTCCATTGGTTTGATTGACTCCAATTCTCACTATAAGTAGCCATTGAATTTAACTGCGCCATCATATTAAGTGCGTCAGGTGCGGCTTTCCTACTGCTTTCGGAATAGCCCTGTTCTAATGTAGAGCTGAACGTACTTTTAATTTTTAAGCCCTCGATTACTTCATATTCAGCAAAAGCTGAGGCTAAGATCTGCTGGGATTTATTTGGGTTATTCAAATAACGTTTATTAAGGCCCACAGGATTTTCAACGTTTTGCGGGAAATAGTTGACATTCGAAAATCTGGTATGGTAAGCATATCCGTCATATCCATAAAAAGAATTACCATTAGGATCAATACTGCCATCGGGGTTCAGTCCAAATAAACCATTCTGGCTGGTGGTGATAGGAGTAGTGGGGGCCATAGAAATGGCTGCATTTATAGAAGACATATCACCTGCTGAACTGGCGTTTTCCTTTTTGTCGAAAGCGCCATTCAACCTAATACCTGCTTTCAATTTTTTTGATATGTTGTAATCAGTATTTAACCTGAACGTATAGCGTTGATAGGCAGAACCAACTACGACACCTCCCTGATCAAGGTAACCGAATGAAAACAGGGTAGATGATTTATCCCCACCACTGGAAATAGTGAGATTATAATTTTGCATGGGAGCGGGTTGGAAAAGAGCCGATTGCCAGTCATTATTCTGAACAGTTGACGGGCTGCTCCACATGGGGTTAGCAGGTAGCCCTCCGTTGACAAGGTTTTCGTTAGCCAATAGAGCAAACTGCGAGCCATTAAGCAAATCTAATTTTTTGACAACGCTTTGCACTCCTCCATATCCATCAAAGCTGACCGAAAATCCTTTTTCCGCGTGCTTTGTGGTTACCAGTACCACCCCGTTCGAAGCCCTTGACCCATAGATGGATGCGGCCGAAGCATCTTTTAGTACATCTATGCGTTCAATATCGTTTACGTTTATGGCAGTCAGGGAGCTAGAGGGTATACCGTCAACGATGTATAAAGGTTCATTGCTCGAATTGATCGAGCCCACCCCACGGATACGGATAGAGATGCTTCCTCCCGGTTCGCCACTGTTATTGGTAACCTGCACACCCGCCATCTTGCCCTGGAGCGCCTGGTCTAAGCTGATAACTGACGTTTTTAAAAGGTCTTCGCTTTTCACCTGGGCAAATGCACCAGTTAAATCTTTTCTCTTTTGGGTGCCATACCCAACAACCACTACTTCATCCAGTCCAATGAACGCCTCTTTCAACACAACATCAATCTGCATTCGACCGTTTGATGGAATTTCCTGTGGTGCCATGCCGACAAAAGAGAAGATCAGTGTGGCATTCTGAGGTGAATTGTTTAAGGTGTATTTACCTGACGCATCAGAAAGGGTACCGATCGTGGTTCCTTTAACAGTTACAGTAACTCCCGGCAATGGATTGCCTTTTTCATCAGTTACAGTTCCGGAAACTGCAACCTGCTTTTGTTGAGAACCTTCGGAAGCCTGTAATTGCAGGACCCCGGTAATCAGCAATAAAAAAGCAATAACCATAAAAAGTAAAGTCTTTCTAAGAGAAGGATCAGACAATCCCCCAAAAGATAAGGTATTTTTCATAAATTTGTTGTTTTTAGGTTTAGAATATAAATATAGGGTTTCAGAAAATTTTGGTTACGATTTCTTTTTTTATATTTAAAAATTCCCCGATCAGAATTGCTATTACATATTTGGCACGTTAAATATAACACAATTTTATAATATCCTATATTTTTATTAATTTTTTTAACTTAGTACATGACAAAAAACACTAATGCGCTGATTGTTAATAAATTATATGATTAATGTTAATAAAAACGTGCTTGATTATTAGGATAAAACCGTGATATTCAATTAGTTGGAATTGTATCACCAATACTATTTCCGACAATGAATACCAAGGCTGAAAACAAAGTTAATATTTTATCAGATACGTTGAAA
>JADGPW010000067.1 GCA_017882265.1 Chitinophagaceae bacterium
GCTCCAGCCAGCCACATATGTTAACACACCGGTAGCAGCGTTGATACTGTTACCGCCACCGATACTGGCAGCATCCAGTACATAGCTGATACCGGTAGCCCCAGTTGCTGTTGCTGTATAGGATACTGTTCCGGCTCCCAGGCAACGGGTTGATGTGGCACCTAATGTAAATACAGGTGCGCCAATAGTGTTTATAATCGTTACCGTATGCGTTGCAGTTTTTGGACCATTACAACCTGTTGCACTTGCAGTAATTATTGAAGTACCGCTCCAGCCTGCCAAAAAAGTAACATCTCCCGTAGAGGAGTTGATCGTGTTTCCACCTGTGATACTGGCAGCATCAAGGCTATATGTTATTCCAGTATTATTTGTTGCAGTTGCTGCATACGTTACAGTTCCGGCCCCCTGGCAACGGGTGGATGTGGCACCTAATGTAAATACAGGTGTGCCCACTGTGGGAGTGATCGTAACTGTATGGGTTGCAGTTTTCGGGCCATTGCAGCCTGCTGCGCTTGCAGTAATGATTGATGTACCGTTCCAGCCTGCTGCATAGGTAACATCTCCTGTGGATGAGTTGATCGTATTGCCGCCTGTGATACTGGCTGCATTAAGACTATATGTTATTCCAGTAGTATTGGTTGCGGTTGCGGTATAGGTTACGATTCCTGCTCCCTGACAGCGGGTGGAGGTGGCTCCCATTGTAAAAACCGGAGTACCTGTTGTTGGAGTGATCGTAACAGAATGGGTTGCTGTAGTTGGTCCAGTGCAACCTGTTGCACTTGCAGTAATTATTGAAGTACCGCTCCAGCCTGCCAAAAAAGTAACGTCTCCCGTAGAGGAGTTGATCGTGTTACCACCTGTGATACTGGCAGCATCAAGACTATACGTTATTCCCGTATTATTCGTCGCAGTTGCTGTATAAGTTACTGTTCCTGCTCCCTGACAACGGGAGGATGTGCCACCTAATGCAAATACCGGTGTGCCAACAGTTGGGGTAACTGTTACTGTAATACTGCCGGCGCCATTACTCCATGCCAGTGTAGTATTATCCTGCGACCGTATATAATATGTACCCGAAGTTGAAACAGTATATGTTGATCCGGAATTACTAGTACTGGTACCGGTTGCACTTGATTGCCAATACCAGGTTTCGCCGCCTGGGGCTGTACCATTTGATGTAAGTGTAACACCAGGATTTGAACATTGAGGAGAATTGGATGTGGGATTTCCCGGGTTAGCAGGCAAAAGAACCACTGAACCATTGAGCGTAACATCATCATTGATCCAGTTTGTATTAGGAGTTTTAGCATTTATTATATAAAGTCTGAAAGTAACAGAACCTGTATTTGTAAAACTTGAAGAGGGTAATGTTGCAGTAACTGTTTGAGAGGTTGTTGTTGCTGAACCTGTTGCTATATCAGTAGCGTAATTATCGATACTTGAACGAAGTGACCAGGTTGTACCACCGGATGCATTTTCGTCGGTTAATTCTGTGAATGTTATAGAAGTTAAATTTAAAACATAATTGGCATTTGGTGTAATACTAAACTGGTTGTATTTGGTTAGGTCTAAGGTATTTGAATTATTCACTCCATTGGTCTGGAAAACATCTGTTGCAACTATACAAGTTGTATTTGAATTCGAATAATTACTGAAAGTCGCATTAAGGGGTTGCGCGGTTACTGCAGGGTTTTGATTAGGGCAAGTGCCGGCTCCGGTAAAACTATAAACCCCTAATTGCGCCAACGCAGAAGGACTCATCAGTACCCATAATATGAAAGTGATGGCGGGGACCTGAATTGATTTGAATGCCCGTTTTTTTATTGGTACGGGTAATAAATCTGGTTCAAATCTGGATTTTGTTGAATAGTAAAATGAATCCATGGTTTCCATTTATGGGTAAAAGATTTAGTATAGGTGCTCTCCTAAGCATTTTCCCCTTAGATAACAATGAAAACCGATTTGAGTGAAGTGAAACACACCGGGAGTAAATTCCCGTAATTAACGAAGTCTGTTTCAGGTATCGGATTCTTAGCTTTCTAAAGGATAGTTAGATTCTTTTACAAACATAGATTTTAGTTTTTTTACTTGCAAGCTTTTAGATGATTATCTAGAAAAAAATAAATTTTCATTAGTAAAAACACGATAAATATTATCGATAAATCACGATTGTAATAAACAAAACCGGGTAAGGAGGAATGACTGGATCGTTATATGTGTTTCATACTATGGTGCGTAGCAGCATGGTAAAAGGCATGTTTCAGAAGTATTTAACCTGATATTCTGTTTCCCAAAAGAAATGGTTATAAACTACTAATTAGCCAAGTCGGTGGTTCAACCGTTCCATTTTCGTTCTGGCCCATTTTCCTTCAAATTGCCTTTCTTAAATTCAGCCATTACATCCGGTAATTTGTTGACCATTTTTATTATGAAAAATCATTCAAACTCTTTTACCCAATTCGCTGTACTATTTTATCCAAACAAATGTTACCGGTACAAATTTTGGCTTTCTGCTTTTTCACTGCAAAGGGAGATAATGAGGATGGCTTCAGCATCTCCATTATTCCGGTTTTTCCCAACAATAGTTTTGAGAATCAAGCCTCATTTTCAAGCTTGTGATGTGCGATAAACTTTCAGCATTCCTTTGACCAATCAATCAACCCGGCTACCAGTTGAATTTATTGTTTTATTATCTGAGTTTCATTAATTTATGACATATTTTCGTAACCTATATAAGCCCTTAATTAAATGGCTATGCTTTTTCTCATTTAATATTGGTAGATGCCAGATCACCGACAACTTGCTGTTATCATGTTTGCTGATATAGTAGGCTATACCGCTTTAATGCAACACAATGAAGAGGAGGCACTTGGTTTATTGCAACGTTTCAAAGAAGAGCTTCAAGCAAGGATAAAAGAGTCTCAGGGGGAGATCATCCAGTTTTATGGCGATGGTTGCCTGGCCGTTTTTACCAGCGCAGCCGATGCCGTGGGCAGTGCTAAGATCCTGCAGGAGAAATTCAGAGAAAGTCCCCGGGTACCGGTCCGTATCGGTATTCACCTGGGAGATGTGCTTTTTAAAGAAGGAAATATATTTGGCGATTGTGTCAATATTACTTCCCGTATTGAGAGCATGGGTGTTCCCGGAACAGTGTTACTTTCAGATGTAGTTAACAAACAAATCAAAAACAAACCAGAGTTCCGGCTTACTTCACTGGGTGAATTTGAATTTAAGAATGTGGATGAACCGATGGAGATATTTGCATTGACGAATAAAGGTTTCCCCACTCCCGGGGCGGCAAGCGAAACAGGAAAGTTCAAGGAAGAGCATACGGGAAAATCTATTGCTGTCCTGCCTTTTGTAAACATGAGCAATGATCCCGACCAGGAATACTTCAGCGATGGGATGGCAGAAGAGATCCTTAATTCCCTGACCCATTTGAAAGGATTAAAAGTTGCCGGTCGCATTTCCTCCTTTCAATTCAAAGGCAAAAATGCCAGCCTGAATGAAATAGGGGAAAAGCTGGGTGTACAATCCGTACTCGAAGGCAGCGTACGCAAGCAGGGTAATCGGCTCCGAATAACAGCCCAGTTGATAAATGTGAAGGACGGTTACCAGTTATGGTCTGAGAAATATGACCGTGAGATGATTGATATTTTTTCTATACAGGAGGAAATCGCATTAGCCATTACAGAAGCGCTTAAACTCCGATTAATGAAGAAAGACCGTGAGCTCATTACCAAAGTGGCTACCAGGAACACGCAAGCCTATGAATTATTTTTAAAAGGTAGGTTTTTTGCAATCAGGAGGGGCGCTTCGATTCTCACTGCTATCCGTTATTTTCAACAAGCCATTGAGCTGGACCCTGATTTCGCCCTCGCTCATTCCGGATATGCAGATGCAAACCTGCTGCTCTCCACCTATGGTTTACTGCCTCCCAAACAGGCCATGATCCGTGCTAAGGAATCAGCCGAACGGGCTATCGAACTGGATCCTTCACTCTGTGAACCGTATTGTTCCCTCGCCTATTATTATGCCTGCTATGAATGGAACTGGCCGGAAGCGAAAAAGAATTTTCTTACCTCCATCGGATTAAACCCTCGATATGCAGAAGTGCATTTGAGATATGGCTGTAATTACCTGACCTGGGTAGAAGGAAAATTTGAAGAAGGAGAGGAACATGGAAAAATTGCCATAAAAGTTGAACCCCTCCATTCCGTTTGTTATGGTACGCACTCACTGATCCTGCATACGGCAGGCAAATTTAATGAGGCCCTTGAAGTTTGTAAAATGGGCATTGAAGTGGATGGAAATTCATTTATCTGTCGTATTAATGAAGGTTCTATATACCTCGCCCTTGAACAATACGAAAATGCGATTACTTCCTATGAAATTGCTGCGAAGATGTTCAACAGGCATCACTTTACTATCAATGGCCTGATCTGGTCACTTTGCCTGGCAGGAGAACCCGACAAGGCCCGTGTCCTGATGGATGAACTAAAAGAGAGATACAAAAAAGAATATATTGCCAGCACATTTACTGCCATATCCGCCTCCTACCTGGGTGACCTGGATGAGGCTTTTAATTTACTTGAAAAAGCATACCAGGACCGGGAGCCTATCTTACTTACACTTAAATACTGGAAATGGGGTACTCCCGCATTCCGGAATGATCCTCGTTTTCAAAAACTTTTAGATAAGATCGGTTTCCCGGAACCAACAGGATTGGCCGGTATTCAAAAAATGTATAGATAAATTAAATCGTTTAATTTTTTCAACCTTTTCAGGCTATTATGAAAATAATCGTGAAATTGAATTTTTCATTTACTTTTCCCCCGGTATGACAGGTTACTTCACCCGGAATAAGTGCATGATATTATATTCCGGGCTTCTTATTTTCCGGTTCAAAAAAAAATAATAAACACAAATGATTTTAGTTTTGAAAATTGCTGCTATTCTTTTGCTATCCTTTGTAATTGTTTTTGCCTGTTTTAAAATGGTAATGAAAAGACTCTTATCCAATCACCGTTTTTTTGCAACCATTTCCAAATCGTTCTACAATTACTTCTATTCGCTAAAAGATCTGCATCATTTACGGACAAATAATTTCGGCTACGCCCCTATAGACGAAGACATAGCACATTACGATCCCGATCTGCAGTATGGAATACAATTGTATAAGGAACTGGTAAAGAATCATCATGGATACCTGATCCCTGAGAAAAGCGCCGTGGTGGAAGTAGGATGTGGCAAAGGAGCGGGCGCTGAATTTCTTTTGAAAAAATTCAATCCCGGAACCTACACGGGTATCGATTTTTCTGAAAAAGCTATCAACTTCTGTAACAAAACCTACAAACAGATCCCCAATGCAAATTTTATCTGTGCCGACGCCCACCGACTTCCGGTAGACCATAATTCTGTAGACGTCGTAATAAATGTGGAATCCAGTCATCTGTACAAAGACCAGGACAAATTCTTTTCCGGGGTACATAATATACTGAAGGCAAAAGGCAAATTCTTATTTACTGATTACCGACGTGTCAAAAATTGCTCCATTGATACACTTGAAAAGCAGATCAGTGATTGCGGGTTTTCCATCACGGAAAAAAGGATCATTACCCCACAGGTCAAAAATGCGTGTATGCTTGCTTCTGAGCGAAGAAACAGGTTAGTGGAAATGGCAGCTCCCCGCTACCTGAAAAAATATTTCCGGCATTATGCCGTCCTGAATGGTACCAAAAAATCAGCCATGTTGGCCAATGGAGAAATCATCTACTTCATCTATCACCTGGAGAAAAAATAAATTTTTTCTATTGTGACAATGAAAAGACGATCCAGTCCTTAACTGATCTCAATTTGCAGTATGCTTTTATATGTGGAATCAATCCATAAGCCGGTTTTCAAACTATCTACTTTACATCATCGGTAAAATACAAGTTTATGAACCAATATGAAAAGACCGGCTTTCACCTTTCCATTGATTCAATCAATGTATCAGGCTATTCTCAATTTACAGCTCCTAACTTAAATTAATTGGTGTCTTGCCTGATTTTCAGTAATTTAAGACATCATTTTTCCCCTTATATAAGTTCGGGGTTAATTCTTTCTCATTTAATTTTGGTCCATGTCCGAGCGTCGCCGACTTGCAGTTATCATGTTTGCTGATATTGTTGGATATACGGCCCTGATGCAGCATAACGAAGACGAGGCCCTGCGCTTATTGGAGCGCTTTAAAGAGGCGCTTTATATAAAAACGAAAGAATTCCAGGGAGAGATTATCCAGTTTTACGGAGATGGTTGCCTGGCCGTTTTTACAAATTCCGCCGATGCGGTAAACTGCGCGAAATTTCTACAGGAAAAATTCACGGAAAATCCACCCGTGCCGGTTCGTATAGGTATTCACATGGGGGATGTGCTTTTTAAAGAAGGAAATATATATGGAGACTGTGTCAATATTACTTCCCGTATTGAAAGCATGGGTGTCCCCGGATCTGTATTACTTTCCGATCAGATAAATGACCAGGTAAAGAATAAATCTGAATTCCGTTTGGTCTCCATGGGCAGCTTCGAATTTAAAAATGTGGACGAACCCATGGAAATATTTGCATTGGCCAATAAAAACTTCCAGGTACCTGATCCGGGTCATTTAACAGGGAAATTTAAAGAAAGAAAGGTTTCAAAATCGATTGCCGTCTTACCCTTTGTGAATATGAGTAATGATCCCGAGCAGGAATATTTCAGTGTAGGCATGGCAGAAGAGATCTTAAATTCCCTGACTCATATTAAGGAATTAAAAGTGGCCGGGCGGCTATCTTCATTTCAATTCAAAGGCAAAAATGCAGGCTTGCAGGAAGTAGGGGAAAAGCTGGGTGTAAAAACGGTGTTGGAAGGAAGCGTACGCAAACAGGGTAACCGGCTTCGTATCACCACCCAGCTGATCAATGTGGAAGACGGATACCAGTTGTGGTCGGAAAGATATGACCGGGAAATGATAGATATTTTTTCGATCCAGGAAGAAATTGCTTTATCGGTTACCGAAGCCTTAAAGATGACCCTGTTGACAAATGAAAGGGAATTAATTGCCAAAACATCTACCCAAAACCATGAAGCGTATGAATTATATTTAAAGGGGCTTTTTAATTTAAACAAACGTGGCGCCTCCATATTCACATCTATTCAATATTTCCAAAAAGCCATAGAACTGGATCCTGATTTTGCTTTGGCGTATTCCATGTATGCAGATGCTCAGTTGTTAATCGCCATTTATGGATTAAAGCCCCCGAAGCAGATGATGGCGAAAGCCAAAGAACTCGCCGAGGCAGCCATCAAACTTGACCGCACCCTTTGCGAGCCCTATCATGCATTGGCTTTTTATTATACCTGTATTGAATGGAACTGGGAAGAGGCAAAAAAGAATTTTAATAAAGCCATCCTGTTAAACCCCAAATATGCTGAGGCGCATTACCGGTATGGGTGGAATTATCTTACCTGGGTAGAAGGGGATTTTAAGGAAGCCATAAAGCATGGTGAAATGGCCGTCATCCAGGAGCCCCTGTCATCTCTTACCTATGCCAATCATTCATTCATTCTTTTCGCCGCAGGTGATTTCAAAGAAGCGATGATCGCTTCCGATATGGGGCTGGAACTGGATCCTTATTCCTTTCTTTGCCTGATGAGCAGGGCGAGTGTATACACAGCGATGAAACAATATGAAGATGCTGTCATTGCGTGCAAAGCCGCTATGAATGTTTCCAACCGGCATCCTTTTGCGGTAAACGGGCTTATCTGGAATTTTTGCATGTTAGGGCAACTGGAAGAAGCACAGTCCCTCATGAATGAATTAAAAGGAAGATCCGCTAAAGAATACATGGCCACAACCCTGATCGGCATTTCTGCCGCTTATCTGAATAATTTTGATGAAGCTTTTGCCTATTTTGAACAAGCGTTCACGGACCGGGACCCCATCATTCTTACGCTGAAACATATTAACTGGTCGCCGGCCGCGCTTCGTGAAGATCCCCGGTACCAGGATTTACTTGACAGGATAGGATTTCCATTTAAACAAGTATAGGCTTTCTTATCATCTTCGGTTATTTAATAATCTCTTTCCGCATTAAAGAAGACAAGAAACGATATAAACAAAAAGGTGATCCCGCACATGCGGGATCGCCCTATAAATTAATAAGAAAAATATTATGCCTTATACTGCGGTATCAATCCATTCGCCAGTACCACCATTTTCTTCAAACCCTCCTCAGGCAAATTCCCTTTCTTGAATTCAGCCATCACCTCAGGTAGTTTGTTTTCCATCTCCATTAAAAAATGTTCTTCGAAGTCTTTTACTTTTTTCACGGCCACATCTTTCAATAAACCATTTGTCCCGAGGTAAATAATAGCTACCTGCTTTTCCACTGCAAAGGGAGAGTATTGAGATTGTTTAAGTATCTCCACATTCCTGGCTCCTTTATCCAATACGTTTTTCGTGGCCGCATCCAGGTCGCCGCCAAATTTGGAGAAAGCTTCCAGTTCCCGGTACAGGGCCTGGTCCAGTTTTAATGTACCGGCCACTTTTTTCATGGATTTGATCTGTGCATTACCCCCTACCCTGCTGACAGAAATACCCACATTGATCGCCGGCCGGATCCCCGCATTGAACAGGTTTCCTTCCAGGAATATCTGTCCGTCAGTAATCGAGATCACGTTGGTAGGAATATAGGCTGATACGTCACCGGCCTGGGTTTCGATAATGGGTAAGGCTGTTAAAGAGCCACCGCCTTTAACCATATGCCTGATACTCTCCGGAACATCATTCATATTCTTTGCTACCGTATCATCACTGATCACTTTGGCGGCTCTTTCCAATAAACGACTATGTAGGTAGAATACGTCACCTGGGTAGGCTTCACGACCCGGGGGACGACGCAATAACAGGGATACTTCCCGGTAAGCTACCGCCTGTTTGGAAAGATCATCATAAATGATCAATGCCGGGCGCCCGGTGTCACGGAAAAATTCGCCGATAGCGGCGCCGGCAAAAGGTGCATAGAATTGCAGAGGCGCCGGGTCTGATGCAGAAGCCGCTACGATAATGGTATACTCCATCGAGCCGGCATCCTGTAATGTTTTCATCACCTGCGCGATTGTGGATGCTTTCTGACCGATCGCTACATATATACAATAGACCGGGTTGCCGGCCGCGAAGAATTCTTTCTGGTTAATGATTGTATCAATACAAATCGCTGACTTACCGGTTTGCCGGTCGCCGATCACCAATTCCCGCTGACCGCGTCCGATCGGGATCATCGCATCGATCGCTTTGATACCGGTTTGCAACGGTTCTTTTACAGGCTCACGGAATATGACACCCGGAGCCTTTCTTTCCAGCGGCATTTCATAACGTTCACCTGTTATCGGACCGCGGCCATCAATGGGTTCGCCCAGGGTGTTAACCACACGGCCCAACATGCCTTCTCCCACATTGATAGAAGCGATCTTTCCGGTTCGGCGAACTTTAGCTCCTTCCATGATATTGCCGCTCTCCCCCATCAATACCACACCCACATTGTCTTCTTCCAGGTTCAGGGCTATAGCACGAACGCCGTTCTCAAATTCCACCAATTCACCATAACGAACATTTCCCAACCCGTATACACGGGCGATACCATCACCCACCTGCAGCACAGTACCGATTTCTTCCAGGTCGGCGGTTGCGTTAAAATTGCTTAACTGCTGGCGTAGGATCGCACTTATTTCATCAGGTTTAATTTCGGCCATAATATTCTGTTTATCGTTTGTTACTAATTGTTTGTGAATTGTCAATTGTGAGTATACCCCGTCTTTGAAACTCC
>JADGPW010000068.1 GCA_017882265.1 Chitinophagaceae bacterium
ATGGTAAACTCGATGCGCGCAATGCGTTGCACCAGTTCGTAGGTTTTGTAACTGGTAAAGGATTTTGTAAAGTATGAACTTACCCGTTTACGCAGGTGCTTGGCCTTTCCTACATAAAGTAATTCATCCCGGGTATCAAAATATTTATAAATACCCGGTTGACGGGGGATGGTATCGGCAATATGTTGAAATTCGGCAGGAGTCATTCGTCTTTATCCTCGTTCCATATAACTTCCGTGATGCTGGACATTTCGGGCTGACCGGTTTTTTGCTCAGTACTGACAACCTGAAAACTCTTGTCTACCCGCCATAGCATATTCTTTTGCAAAAACCCCTCCCTGTTGCTGACAACCCTGATAATGATAATACTGTTTACCTTATCACCGGTGGCGACATTTGGCGTGATCAGCACTTCTTCTTTCTGTATCTCTTCTTTTTCTGGATTGTTGGCTTTGTAACTCCAGATAACACGGTTCATTGTTTCATCGTAAAGTTTTTCCTGGGTAAAACGGTTTGCGTATTCCCGGGAAGAGAGGTCTGGTACTTCCAGGAAGTCCTTTGCCTGCGCACGGAAATCTTCTCTTCTTACATAGGTTGTATCGTGGCGAAGGCTGTCACGGAAAACAATTTTCATAATGGAATATAATGAAGTGTCTACATGTGCCACCTGGCTTTGAATAAATGATAGTACGGGGAAAAAGTTTTCCTTTTCAGGGGACTCTTTTTTTTTCTGTTTACACGCTATCATAACGGGCAGGATCACCACTATCAATATAACACCATGTATTTTCATGCCGCAAAATTAGTTGAAAACACGAAATGCGGATGAATGGGATAAAAGTTAACAGATAAAAAGATTCTATTCAACCCGTAATGGTCTTCCCGGAATGTAATGCCCATTATCTTATCATTATTGAATTTTATTTCTGTCACCAGTGTTCCTAAAATAAATATCCCGACACCGAATGGTAACCGGGATATTTTTAAGCAAAGCGGGCAGTTAGTGTCGGTTTTACTTGTTGAGCATCACGCCCACTTTCAAACCAAAATCAAAAAGATGTTCTTTAACAGGGTATTTTTCCTGGAAGCTTGAAAAGACCTGGTAACGCACCTGTGGTCCCACTTTCCATTTGATCTTCCCGGTTGAATAACCTGCAAATATTTCAAAGCTACTGTTGAGGTTCCACCTGCGGATCAGCGAGGGCACTTCTACATAGTTTTTATAATCAGTGGAGATCAGATAAGCCCTGTCTGTAAGAATATAAGTTGGTTGAATGGTACTGCCTATACCAATATAGGTTTTCTTATTTCCGGTGAGTTTTAGTTCGGCGCCTACCGGTGCCGAAGCTGAAATATACAGGTTGTGTAGCCAGCTGGTTTCCGTGCCATTGAAATTGCGATAGTTCGTCATGGTAGAAACAGAATTAGACCCCCCGCCACTGTTTAAAGCTATGGTAGCCACCTCGCTGGTAGAACTATAAGCACGGATATCATATTTACTTACATTAAACTGGAGACCTGCTAAAATGGTTAGGCTTTTTGTAAGGGGATAGCCCGTAGTAAAGCCCAATTCAAGACCGATATCCGGTTTATGAGTTACCACGCTATTAATGTTGGCAATTGGTAAATAATTAGAAGAAACGGATCTTGATCTTGTGGAATTCAGGAACCCTGTATTTTCCTCCAGTTTTCTGTAACTGATAGTAGGAGCCACATAAACTTCCAGGGATAATTTTTTTCTTTTATGTATATACTTATAAGAATTCAGTACACTTTCAATGGTGAACGGGGAATTAAGTTTGTTTTCAAAAGACCTGTTTTCAGGGAAAGCAATTTCTGTTTGTTTTTTCTCTAAAGCTGGTATATCATCAAACTTAGTTTTAGCGGCAAGGTTGAAGTTGGCAGTTGGCCTGGCAGCTACGATCACCTTCGAAGGGGATGATGGTTTGTTATTAAGATCCGGTTGGATAATTGTTACGGGTGTAATAATTGGCTCCGTTACATGTTGAGAAACCAGGGATGTCTCATTTTTAATATTTATTTCTGGACTGGGATTCTGTTCAGCTAAAAACAGGTTTTTCTGGAGGTTGTCCGGAGAGGCAATGAATACCTTATTGTTATTAGAATTGGATCTGACGGGTGAAATAATGATATCCGTTTTTTTCTGATCGGCAGTGTGATTTTTGGTAGGCGTAACAGGTATAGGAGGCAGGCTGGTCAATATTTCCTGCTTTTTCCCAGGGCTTAACATGATCCAGGTAACTGTGCCCGTACTCAGCAATAATAAAGCGAGGCCGATCCCGAGCCACCACCTGCGGGTATGTAGAGTACTATGAATACCCTTCCAGACCTTTTCAGACGGGAACATCCTGTATTGGTCAGCATTTTGTTTTACAAACTGCTCAAAGTCCCTGTTATTAAAATTATTTTCCATAACCAGTCGGCAATAAGGGTACGTTTAAAATTTATCCCTGGCTGACGGCGGCAAGCCAATCAAGCTGTTGTTTTGGTTTTTGTAATAATATTTTTTTCCGTATCAAAATATCTTCAAGCATAGCTTTGGCCCTTGTATACTGGCTGCGGCTGGTGCTTTCTTCTATATCCAGCATATTGGATATTTCCCGGTGGCTATAACCTTCTACGGCATATAGGTTTAACACGGTTCTATACCCGATCGGCAAAAGCCTGATACATTCAACCACCTGCTTGGCCTGGATAATGGCCGGCACACTGTCTTCTCTTACTTGAACGCCGGTGGCATGAATGATGTCCACACTTTCATTGAATTTCTTATTCTTTTTAAGGATGTTGATGCAGGTATGTACCACAATCCGGCGAACCCATCCTTCAAATGCCCCCCGGTTCTCAAACGTGTGCATCTGTAAAAAGACCTTAATAAAACCCTCCTGAAGCATATCCTCAGCATCCTCACGGTTATGTGCAAAACGATAACATACAGCCAGCATTTTTGGACTATACCGGTTGTATAGTTCCCTTTGTGCGGTAGCCTCGTTATTCAAACAACCTTTTAAAATGGCTTCCTCGGTCATAATTTCCTTTGGTTGCCTGTAATTTAGACAATTTTTCTGAACGAATGCTGCACATGATTGTAAAATTTTCATGCCTATCCAGCAAATTAAACGGGTGAAAGCCAATGGCTTCACCCGTTTAATACATTTTATTGCCGACGAGAAATAGAGTCACTGTTTCTTCTTCACCAGGCTGTCCATTGGATACCTGGCTTTCATGGTGTCCTTTATCGAATTTGCCCAATTCATGAGCGTGTTCTTTTCTGCCTGTGAAAGTATGGCGTTTTTATGTATCCATGTATACGAATTTAAAGGCATATCGCCTTCTTTTAACTGTTCAACGACATCCCCCATTTTGTTATATTGGAATCGAAGGTTGCGATTTGCAAATTCATCAAGGTTCATACCCCTCTTACCCTTATTAATATGGCCGGTCATCCACCAGTCCATGGGTTGAATATTTGAATACCAGGGATACCTCGTATTATTACTATGGCAGTCATTACAGGCTTTTGCTAAAATAGATTTTACATCTTCAGGTACCGGGAAGATTTTCCCGATATAATTGGGTTGGTCCCCGGTTGATTTATTTGGTTTAGGGTGAATGAATTGAATCACCACCAGGGCGGCAAGCAGAACGATGAGAATTTTTTTCAGCATGGAAAAAGTTTTGTAATAAAGTTATGGCTTATCAATCAAAATATTCCCGGTCATTTCCCGGGGTATCGGTAATCCCATCATGGAAAGAATAGTAGGTGCGATATCCCCCAGTTTTCCTGGTTGTAACTTTCCTTTCCAGTTTTTATCAATAATAAATAACGGAACAGGGTTTAACGTATGTGCTGTATTGGGAGTACCATCCTCATTGATCATATAATCGGAGTTGCCATGATCAGCTGTCAGGAAAATAGTATACCCGTTTTCCAAACCCGTCTTTACAACACGCTCTACACATTTATCAACTGTTTCAACCGCTTTAATGGCGGCTGTCCAGACACCAGTATGGCCAACCATATCCGCATTGGCATAATTCAAACAGACAAAATCAGGGGATCGTTCTTCACTGGGTTCTGGGGATCCTTTTCCCCCCGCCGGTGCTGCTGTTTTCGTTATTTCAGCTAAGACCGCATCGGTCAGTTCATAAGCACTCATTTCGGGTTGAAGATCATAGGTAGCTACTTTGGGAGAAGAGATCATGATCCTTTTTTCACCTTCAAAGGGATTTTCCCTGCCGCCGCTGAAGAAAAAAGTAACATGGGGGTATTTTTCTGTTTCCGCAATACGTAGCTGTCGTAGTCCCTGTTGCTGTATAATTTCTCCCAATGTATTGACCAGGTTATCCGTATCAAACATGACATGAATATTTTTATAGGTCTGGTCATATTCTGACATCGTCGTGTAATCCAGCAAAAGTTTTTTCATTCCATACCGGGGAAAATCTTCCTGTGTTAATACCTGTGTTATTTCCCTGCACCGATCTTTACGGAAATTAAAACAGATAGCCGCATCGCCGTCTTTAATGGTAGATAAAGGCTCCTGTCCTTCATCCACAATAACGGTCGGCTTAATGAATTCATCCGTTACATTATTTTGGTATGAATTTTCTATGGCTGCCAGTGCATCCATTGCTTTTGCGCCGATCCCATGTACAAGGGCATCATAGGCCAGTTTAACTCTTTCCCACCTTTTGTCCCGGTCCATGGCATAATAGCGGCCACTTACTGTCGCTATTTTACCTACTGAATTGTTCAGGTGTTCCTGTAATTCTTTAATAAAACTTAAACCGCTTTTCGGGTCACAATCACGGCCATCCATAAAAGCGTGAATAAATACATTATCCTGGCCTTCTGCTTTACAAACATCAATGATGGCTTTTAAATGATTGATATGCGAATGAACCCCCCCGTTGCTTACCAATCCGAGCAGGTGTAATGGTTTATTTTTGTTTTTTGCATAACGTACTGATCTTAGCAATGCTTCATTTTTCGAAAAAGAACCATCCCGCAGGGCTACATTAATTCGTTGTAATTCCTGGTAAACTACCCGTCCGGCACCCAGGTTAAGATGGCCCACTTCCGAATTACCCATCTGCCCCTCTGGCAGCCCCACTGCCTCCCCGCAGGTTATCAGGATAGTATTAGGGTAAATTGCGTACAACGACCTGTAAAACGGCGCATTGGCGTTCTGAATAGCATCTGCAGAAGCAATTTTGCCTAACCCCCAACCGTCCATGATGATTAGTATAACTCTTTTTTGTGGCATTTGTTAATAACAATTTATTGTTGGGATAAAACCATTCATTTTCAGGTAACAATGCACTGTAAATCTACATTCTAATCATGGATTTACCAGCTGGTATGACGAAAAGCAGCTGATTTTTAGTATTTTAGTATCGTTGAATCGCCATATATACTATGGCATGTTTTTAGATTAATAACCTATGAAAACGATTTTTGTATGAAAAAGATATTTACTCCTGTATTGGCTGTTTCGGTGTGGTTGCTTTCTCCCTTTACCCTTCAAAGCAACATAGATGAAGTAATCGGGGCTTTGCGTACCGGAAATTCAACGGAATTATCCAGGTATTTTGATGATAATGTGGAGTTGACCCTGCCTGATAAAAGCGATACTTATAGCAAGGCACAGGCTCAGCTTATTGTAAAAGATTTTTTCGGAAATAATGTAGTAAAAGGATTCGATCTTAAACACAAGGGCGATTCTCCTGGCGGGCATTTTTGCATCGGAACGCTTCAAACAAATGCCGGAAACTTCAGGACCAATGTATTTATGAAAACAAAAGATGGAAAAGAAGTGGTGAAAGAGATCCGGTTCCAGTCTATCGAATAATTTTCAGGAAAATATTTCACAAGGCCTTCCGGGATGGGAAGGCTTTTTTATTATGTTAAGGTCTGCCCCGATCCATCGGTTCAAAATAGTAATTTTGTCACTATGAATGAAGACGGACATCTGCACCATCTTATCAAAGAAGCTCTGAACGAAGATATAGGTAAGGGCGACCCCTCTTCTTTGTGCTGTATTCCTGCCGATGCAAGGGGAAAAGCGATCTTAAAAATAAAAGAAGAGGGTATGCTGGCAGGAATGAGAGTGGCAGCGTATATTTTTACTTATAAAGAACCTGGTTCCGTTTTTACAGTTTTCAAAAAAGATGGAAATATAATCAAACCGGGAGAGATTGCATTCGAAATCCAGGCCCTGGTTCATACCATTTTACAATGTGAACGGTTAGTGTTGAACTGTATGCAACGGATGAGCGGGATAGCGACGTTGACCCATTTATATGTGGAACGGCTAAAAGGTTATAAGACACGGTTATTGGATACCCGTAAAACGACCCCCAATTTCCGGTTGCTGGAAAAAGAAGCGGTCCGGATCGGTGGCGGCGTCAATCACCGTTTTGGTTTGTATGACATGATCATGCTCAAGGATAATCATATTGATTTTTGCGGCGGGATCGAGAAAGCCATTGAAAAAGCTTATGAATATACCCGGCTAAACGAGCCCGGGTTAAAAATAGAAGTGGAAACAAGAAGTATAGAAGATGTAAAAAGAGTAGTCGCCACGGGAAAAGGCAAGGTATTTCGCATTATGCTGGATAATTTTAAACCGGAAGAAGTAGCCAACGCAGTGGGGCTGGTTAAAAAAGAATTTGAGACTGAAGCCAGCGGAGGGATCAACCTGGAAAATATTGAGGATTATGCAAGGACAGGGGTTGATTATATAAGTGTGGGAGCCTTGATTCACCAGGCCCGGAGTTTGGATATGAGTTTGAAAGCGGTGATGATACCCCTCTAAATCTTCCGCCGGTTGGCGGAGAGATTTCCGAAAATTCATTATATATGAAAAAAGTAAGAAAAAATGACGGCTTAGTCTATTCTACCAATCCAGATCTTAAGTTTGGGAGGGAAGATATTAATGCCGAAACCTTACCCCCAGGTCAACAAAAATTAATAGTTAGATTAGATGCAAAACACCGGGCCGGTAAAGTCGTTACACTTGTCGAAGGTTTTGTTGGTAATGAAGAAGATCTTGAGGATTTAGGTAAAAAATTAAAATCCTTTTGTGGTACCGGTGGTTCTGCTAAAGAAGGTGAAATAATTGTGCAGGGCGATCAGCGGGAGAAAGTGATACAATGGCTTTGGAAAAACGACTACTCAAAGGCAAAACGTTCAGGTTGATTTTCATTCAGGTTCGCCGGTTGTTATTCCGTCATCATTCATAAAATAGCTCAAGGCGCCGCTTGGGCATTTTCTTACCTGGTCAATAATTCGCTCAGAACTTGCTCCATCCATTTTAATCCAGGGTTTAACTTTTGGATTGAAAACTTCGATCAGGCCTTTCCAGCAATTGGTTGAATGTATACAGGTATTGGGTTTCCATATGACCGTTACTTCACCATTAGAATATTTGAAGGTTTCTTTGGACATAAGGCTAAGATAAAAACTAATTCTTCGCTAAGCTCAGAACGAATAGATAAAAGTTTCTCCAATACGAAAAGACCTTGTGGCTTTGATTATTTCTCAAATCTGTAAAGTCTTTTCCACTAAAGACACTATTATCTAATCACTTTTATCTATTATCTTTCATTGTCCCTGCGCCAGGCTATACGCTTTTTTATCGCCCCAGCTATTTAATAATTCCAGTGAACAGATCTTAAAATCGCCGCTCAGGCTTACATACAAGCCAATAATATCCTGTTGGTTAAGCGCTGAGCCATCCAGGCTTTCAAAACGGGTATTGTATTGGTTTACCAGGTTGGTAAACAGGGAACCGGTAGGCCATACCTGCGTGCCACGATTACTTACATTTACCAGCTTGAATTTTACACCCCCATGTCGCTGGCATTTATGCGCGATCATTTCAGGCTGTTCGGCGCTTTCAATGAACATATCAACACCTACAATATGTTCATCTTCCATTTCCTTTGAAACCAACATAGGGTTTTTCTCCAGCTTGAAGATAGTGGGGGTGACCGGCATATTCGGCAGCAAAGGTTTTGCATTTACTATGGGAGTCTTTCCAAAATTGCTGATAATGATATTGGCAAATTCAGTTGTATTGACAGCCGGTCGGGTTGTGTCGCCAAAGTCGCCGGTATGCACACCGCTTTCGAGCGTATATAACAAAGCGTTCTCAATAATGGCTGCGTTTTCCATGAAGCCTACATGACGGATCATGGCAACGCCGCTTAACAAAAGAGCGGTCGGATTGGCTATATTTTTCCCGGCAATATCCGGTGCAGTACCATGCACTGCTTCAAAAATGCAAATATGATCACCGATATTGGCAGAAGGCGCAAACCCTAATCCACCCACTAAACCTGCGCAGAGATCGGAAACAATATCACCTTGCAGGTTGGTCAGTACCACAACATCAAATTTGTCTGGCCGGGTAACCAACTTCAGGCAAAGATCATCGACGATCACATCGTCAGCTTTCAATTCAGGATATTCTTTCGCTACTTCATAAAAACAATCGAGGAATAAGCCATCCGTGATCTTCATGATATTGGCTTTATGTCCGCAGGTGATGCGTTTGGCGTTTTTCTTTTTAGCCATTTCAAAAGCATATTTGATCACTTGCATACTGCCCGGCCGGGTAATAAAGCGGCGGCTCAACGCCACATCGTGTGTCAGCATATGCTCAATACCGCCATATGTGTCTTCAATATTTTCCCTGACCACAGTTACGTCGATAGGAATACCGGCTTTGGAGAAAACGGTTTCCACACCATGCAAAGTTTGAAAAACCCTTTTGTTAGCATAGGTATTCCAGGTCTTCCTGGCGGTTACATTCACACTTTTTACTCCTTTCCCTTTTGGTGTTTCCATGGGTCCTTTGAATAAGATACCTAGATTTTCAATAGTTAGTTGAGCAGCAGGGGTCATACCATTACTGAAACCTTTATCAAATACCCATTTACCCATTTCCACGAAATCATATTCAAGCGGGATTGTTGCGGCGGTAAAGACTTTCAAAACAGCATCCATGATTTCGGGCCCAATCCCATCTCCTTTGGCAACAGCTATTTTCATGTTAAGAGGTTCTCGTTTAAATTAGAGGCGCAAAATTAAGGCCTTGGCTGGATTCAGCGTAAAATAACAAGCCGGCGTAGATAAGTAAAGACTTCGCACAGAGGAAAGAGAAAAAGAGATCTGTTCCAGGTAAATCCTCTTTTTCTCTTATCCTCTGTGCGACATAACCAATCAAAACTGTGCGATTTCTTATATACACCCTGTACATTATCGCATCTGCGGCAATTTGTTTACTTTTACTTTATGACCAGTATGATTTCCGAAGGTGTAAAAGTGAGTGTGGAAACATTCTACCAATCTGATTATAGCAACCCGATACAATCAGAATTTATGTTTGCTTACCGGATTACGCTGGAAAATCACAACTCGTTCCCGGTTAAGCTTCATCGCCGTCACTGGTATATTTTTGACAGCAATGGCAGTAACCGGGAAGTTGAAGGTGAAGGTGTTGTGGGTATTCAGCCTACTTTACAACCCGGGGAAAACTATCAATATGTCAGTGGTTGTAACCTTAGGACGGAAATGGGTCGGATGTCGGGAACCTACCAGATGGAAAATCTGCATAGCAAGAAAATGTTCGATGTAAGCATACCTGCTTTTGAGATGATTGTGCCGATGAAGAATAATTAGTCCCCTGTCGCGCCCCCAAACCCCCTAAAGGGGGCTTACAAAGAGTTCCTTAATCCCAACTTCTTTAAAGCATTCTCAATTTGCAAAAGATTATTCGACCTGAGTTCCCCCCTTTAGGGGGATAGGGGGTGCGACAAGGGGTGCGAAGGGTTTTTTATCTTCTTCGTCCTCTCTTTCATCAATGTGATCGCTTCTTCCCGTGATTGAAATGCATTGCCATTAATATTTACAAGGTTGTCTGCCAGTTTATCATATCGTTTGGTCAGCAACCACTTGAATATATGCAGGTAATGAATACCGTCGAATACAATGGCTTTATTCGCGGCAAATTCATCTTTTCTTTTTAAGAATTCGCCGGGCATTTCGGTATAGTGCATGCCGGGTCTTAAATGATGGATAATATGATAGCCATCGTTCCAGCATTTCTTATTATAAATGGTATTGATGCAGTTGATGGAACTGGTATAAAGATTTTGGGGATGCTTACTGTCAATAAAAGAATGTTGTGTCCAGTTACCCAACATCATCACTAATCTTGCAAATAATAAAGGAACAATAAAAACGACCAGGGTGGCTTTCAGGTTCAAAAAACACATAGCAATGCAAAAAGCCAGGTAAATATATTCACCGGCTGTAAGGCGCTGGTACAATTTCTTTCTTTTACGGTTGAATAAATACCGGATCGTATTGATCACACCCACAAAAATGAATTTGAGAAAATATGACAGGAAACCCCTGACACTGTCCCGCTGGTACCCCATGGTACTACTGGTATCGTCCGGCATATTATTTTCTATATGGTGCATACCCATATGGTGACTGAAATATCCTTCCGGGGCATGACCAAACAGCGGGCAGATTATCCAGGTAATATAGGTATGGATAGGTTTTTGGTAAGGAGTCTTAAATGTTTTTCTGTGGCAAAGACAATGAAACATCAATCCAAAACTGCCTTTGAAGTAAAATTGAGAAACATAGAAATAAGGGATAGCTACTGCCCACCACCACCAGCCGGTAAAAAGATTTGTAAATAATAATAGGGCAATGGGTGGTACAGTTACCTGTATGATAGTTAACAGGTAAATAAAAGGGAGGTCTCTTTTGTCAGTCATCAGCCGGAGCCAGAAACGATCATACCAATTGAATTTTTCTTTCGGCCTATAAACCGGGTCAGTAATTATAGCAAGAGCTTTCATGATAAGTGTAATGATTCAAATTTACCCAGTAATCGCATCTGGGTATCACGCAAGATAAGAAAATCACTGACAGGATTTGAGAGCTCTTATCGTATTTTACTATTTTGGCTTGTATTTGGCTTCTTCTAAAATCTGCTTTGCCTCTGTTCGCATTACTTCACCCGGTTGTAACCCTGGGTTTCTGTCTATAAACTTTTTTACGATCTGCCAGCCGACCCATTGTCCAATATTGCCGGGAGAAAGTTCCTGCGAAAACCCTTGCGTAAATGGACCTTCACCGATATAGGTTTGAATAACAGATGGGTTCAGCGAATAGAGATCTTCGTTCTTAACTATATAGCTCCAGATCAAACCTTCGTTTTCACGGCACCATTCCAACTGTTGTTGCGTATAACCTGTTTTGACAGAATCGGGAGTAAGAGGTAAGAATTTATCCAACAGATACCATTGTTTACCTTTTTCGATCATTTGCTCGACCAGCGGTTTGCCACCACTCTGATCCGGAAAAAGGTCATTCACCACTAATTGCATGGCATCAGCAATAATATATTCTTTGCTAAAGCGGCGGCTGCGGTAAGCCGGCGCTACATTATCTATAAAAAAAGCATTGTTATAAAGTGAAAAAGATTTACCTAAATAAAATTGCAGGCTGATACCCAGCAGGCCGGGTCGCAGAAAATCGGGGGTTGGGCCACTTTCTGCCTGGGCCATTGCATCTACTGGCCCCACAATGGTGGCAATGACCGGAACGTGATAATCGGGAAAATAATACTTAACAAACTGGAAACCTTTTCGAAAATCTTTTTCTATGCCATCGGTTGTTCTAAATACATTTTTTACTGTATCATATAAACCCTGGCTAAGATGAAGAAATCTTTTTACTCCCGGCAATGTGGAAATACTATCGAGTCCTAAAATATTCCGGAGAAAAATAGAAGTAAGTATGGGATATTTTTGATCAAGCTGATTCAACGCAGGTAATACATGATCGCTGTCAATAGCAAAAAGATCCTTGTCAAATCTTTCCAGCCTGATATCCACTTTTATGGCAGAAACATCAGGAATCTGCTTCTTGTTATTACAGGCGGAAAGCAGGATGCCGAATGCCAGGAAGATGCCAGTTTTATTCATAGTTATTGAAAACGAAACGGAGTAAGAAATGTTGTACTACGAAAATAAGCTAAGAAAACAGGAACTAAAATTCAAACTTTAATAATTAATCACTGGTTGAAAATAAGGCCTCACATAACCGGGCAGCGTATATTCATTGATTATCAAATCACCATAAAACGCTAATGGAAAGCGGAGAATTCAACGGATGCACTTTCGCTTAATAGCTTAAATTTGCAATATGAAGATCGCGTTAGCGCAGCAAAATTATCATATCGGGAATTTTGAAGCAAACACCCGTAAGATCATTGAAGGGATTGAAGATGCCAAACGCCAGGGAGCTGACCTGGTTGTCTTTTCAGAACTGTGCGTTTGCGGTTATCCACCCAGGGATTTTTTAGAATTTGATGATTTTATCAGTAAGTGTTACCGGTCCATTGATGTCATAAAAGAACAGGCCGATTCCATCGGTGTATTAATTGGCGCCCCTGATAAAAATACAGTTCGGGAAGGAAAGGATCTGTTTAATGCCGCCTATTTTTTGTATGAAAAAGAAGTAAAGAGCATTATTCATAAAACATGCCTGCCCAATTATGATGTATTTGATGAATACCGATATTTTGAACCTGCCTACGACTGGAATGTCATTAAATTCAAAGGGAAAAATCTGGCTGTTACCATTTGTGAAGATATATGGAACCTGGGCGACAATCCATTGTACAGGAACTGCCCGATGGATGAATTAATGAAACAACAGCCGGACCTGATACTTAATTTATCTGCATCTCCGTTTGACTATACACATGTAGAGGACCGGAAAGCGATCATTAAGTTAAATGTAACGAAATATAAATTACCCATGTTGTATTGCAATGCAGTGGGCAGCCAGACCGAAATCGTTTTCGACGGAGGGTCCCTGGTTTTTGATAAGAATGCGAATTGCATCAGGCAGCTTCCCTTATTCAAAGAGGCCCTTGAAGTTTTTGAGCTAATAGATGATGGCACTTTCACATTGCCGGTAATGAAGGATGCGAAAGATCTACCCGATGCTGAACTAATACCCCGAGCACTTGATCCCCATCTTTGTACTGAAGAAATCCATGATGCAATTGTGATGAGTATTAAAGATTATTTTTCCAAGATGGGTTTTACCAAAGCGATAGTAGGGAGCAGTGGCGGTATTGACAGCGCCGTAACATTAGTGTTGGCCTGTAAAGCACTGGGGAAAGAAAATGTAACAGCTGTCCTAATGCCTTCCCCCTTTTCAACGTCTCATTCCGTGACGGATGCGGTACAATTAAGCAATAACCTAGGTAATCATTGTGAAATTGTCCCGATCAAAAATATTTATGAAAGTTTCCTGGATGTATTAAAACCGATCTATAAGGGCCTGCCTTTTGGATTAGCGGAAGAAAATATTCAGGCAAGGATAAGAGGAAATGTGCTGATGGCTATGGCCAACAAATTCGGATATATTTTACTTAATACGTCCAACAAAAGTGAGTTGGCGACCGGTTATGGAACTTTATATGGGGATATGGCAGGTGGACTGTCTGTGTTGGGAGATTGCTACAAATTGCAGGTTTATGCCCTGGCAACCTATATCAACCGCCGGCAGGAGATCATACCCGATACCATCCTTGTAAAGCCACCCTCAGCTGAGTTGCGTCCGGGGCAAAAAGATACAGATTCATTGCCTGATTATGCCATCCTTGATAAACTCCTCTATCAATATATTGAAAGAAGACAGGGCCCAGCTGCCATTAAGTCGCAGGGTTTCGATACGGCGTTGGTAGATAAAGTACTACGGTTGGTGAACATCAATGAATACAAGCGGAACCAGTTTTGCCCGATCATTCGCATTTCTCCCAAAGCTTTTGGAATGGGAAGAAGAGTACCGATAGTGGGTAAATATCTTTCCTGAATTAGTGAATAAATGTCACAACAGCTGTTTGAGGAATGCCTCCGACGGTAATAATTTGTGATAAAACCATTTGCGTTGCTGTTAAACTTACCAGTGTAAAAGTGCTGCTTCCACCTGTAAATAAAGGGGTAGAAATAAATAGAATTGTTTCCCCGCTTTGAAAATTCCAAGTAAAAGGACTGGTTTGGGGATCACCAGGATTGCATTTAGTAGCACCTTCATTCAATGTGCCGGTTCCAGTGATGGTAAAAGTCAGTATATTATCTTTTTGACAGGTTTGCAGAAAAGCTGACACATCACTTCCTCCAACAGTTGCGCTGCTGAATTTCCATGTGCTTTGAGAAATTAGATATGTTTTTGTTGGAGATACAGTAAATACTTTTGAACCAGAACAGCCGTCTGCATTTTTAGCTATTACAGTGTAAGAACCCGGGGCAAGATTATTGAATGTTCCGGAAGATTGAAATGTACCCCCATTAATATTGTAAGATAAATATGTACTTCCGCTAGCGGTAGCTGCAATACTCCCGTCATTCGATGTGGCATTTACAGTGGTACCGCTCACAACAATTGTTACACCCGAACACTTATCTGAGGATGAATTTTTTTTACAACCGGGTAGGAATAAAAAAGGAATTAACAGAAATGGAATAAAGAAAAGGCGATACTTTCCCATAATTGATAGATTATTAGCACAAAATAGGCATTCTTTTCAATGATTTCAGGGGATAAATACCTCAAAATATTGCGGAATTTCCCGCCCGTCATGATAACGGCCGGTAATTTGTATAATGCAAGTTTGTAATTTGTGGCCTCATCCTCCCCTTGCAGCTATCATGGCCCCGGTGTTGGTGAGGAAGGCCTGGTGGCAGAAC
>JADGPW010000069.1 GCA_017882265.1 Chitinophagaceae bacterium
CAGGACTCGCAGGTCAGGTGTACATCAGCCAGGAATTGCATCTCTACTACCTGTTCCCCTTCACCTTTACAGGTATCGCAGCGCCCACCATCCACATTGAAAGAAAAATGCTTGGGAAGAAATCCCCGCATCTTGCTTAAGGGCTGCCTGGCAAACAGATCCCTGATCTCATCATATGCTTTGATATACGTGACCGGGTTGCTACGGGATGATTTACCGATCGGGTTCTGGTCCACTAATTCAATCTGGGAAATACTTTCTATATCACCGGTTAGCTGTTTGTGAAATCCCACTTTATCTCCAAACTCCCCTTTTATTTTGTTAAGGGCCGGAAAAAGGATCTGCCTGACCAGGGTTGTTTTACCGCTTCCGCTTACGCCACTGACCACGCAGAGTATATTCAAAGGGAATTCAACCGTAATGTTTTTCAGGTTATGCTGCCTGGCTCCTTCTACTGAAATAGAGCGGTTCCATTTACGAACCGTTTTTGGAGGTTCAATTTTTAAATCCCCTTTCAGGTATTTGCCGGTAAGGCTAACTGGATTATAAATGATCTCATTATAATCTCCTTCAGCCACCACTTCCCCACCTAAATGAGAGGCCAGGGGGCCCATATCAATGATATGATCCGCTTCCCGCATCATCATTTCATCATGTTCTACCACCACCACCGTATTACCCAGATCCCGCAGCTCTTTTAATACCCTGATCAGGTTGGCCGTGTCTCTTGAATGCAGGCCGATGGACGGTTCATCTAATATATATAAGGAGTTGGTCAGGTTACTGCCGAGGCTTCGTGTCAATTGTATCCGCTGGCTTTCACCACCGCTTAAAGAATTGGCGAGTCGGCTCAGGGTTAAATAGCCTAATCCAACCTTTAGCAAGGTATCAAGACGGTTGTGGAGTTCGATCAGAATTCTTTTTGCTACTTCTTTATCATGATTATTCAATTTTTTTCCTAATACATCAAACCAGGTTTTCAGATCTTTTACCGGCATACTACCCAATTCTCCTATATGACGATCATTGACTTTTACATATAAAGCTTCTTTTCGAAGACGGTAGCCATTGCAATCAGGACATTCTGTACGGCCGCGATAGCGGCTTAGCAAAACCCGGTACTGAACCTTGTACAACTGCGATTCCACATCTTTGAAAAAATCGCTGATACCATACACCCCATCGCTTCCATCCCAAAGTTGCCGGTATTGTTTTTCCGTGAGATCGGCAATAGGCTTATGAACAGGGAAATTGAATTTCTTGGCCCCTTTTACAAAATTCTGTCTCCACCAATCCAGCTTTTCTCCTTTCCAGGGAGCCACGGCCCCATCATACACATTTAATCTTCTGTCGGGGATCACCAGGTCGGGATCGATACCCAATACTTGTGAAAATCCCTCACAAGTGGGGCAGGCGCCAAAGGGGTTATTAAAAGAAAAAAGATTGGGGACCGGTTCTTCAAATTGCATTCCGTCCATTTCGAAACGGTTGTTGAAATGTAGAAGTGAATGGTGAGTGGTGAATGGTGAGTGACTGACTAAGGACTGCTGACTGTCGGCTGCTGACTGCCGACTGTCGGCTGCTGACTGCCGACTGCCGGCTGCCGACTGCTTACTGTCTATTGACGACTGTACTTCAAGATAAACATCACCTTCGCCTTCGTAAAACGCGGTGCCGATAGAGTCAGCCAGGCGATGCTTATCATCCTCATCAAAATTCTTTACTACGATTCTGTCAATAAGAATATGCGTAATGTTTTTAGATTTTAAGTCTTTATCACCTAATTCAAGTAACTCCTCAATTCTATAGGTCTCTCCTGCCTGAGAACTGCCAACTGCCGGCTGCCAACTGAACACTCTCGAAAAACCTTTCTGCACCAGGATATTCAATTCTTCTTTTATATCCCTGTTACGGTGCTGTTTAAAAGTTGCCAAAATAAAAACTTTGTCCCCTTCTTTTAAACCCGTAATTGCATTCAGGACATCTGTGACATCATCCTTTTTTACTTCTTTTCCTGAAACCGGTGATATTGTTTTCCCGATCCGGGCAAAAAGCAGTCGCAGGTAATCATAAATTTCGGTCATACTACCCACTGTACTCCGGGGTGTTCTCGTGATCACTTTTTGCTCTATGGCAATAGCGGGACACAGTCCCTTAATATAATCCACATCCGGTTTATTCATCCGGTTGAGGAATTGCCGTGCGTAAGCACTGAGACTCTCTGCATACCGGCGCTGTCCTTCGGCATAGAGCGTATCAATCGTGAGCGAAGACTTGCCTGAACCCGACACACCTGTCACCACAATGAGCTTATTCCGGGGAATTTCCACGGTGATATTCTTCAGGTTGTGGACCCGGGCGCCCTTTATAAGGATATTATTTGCAGGATTTACGGTCTTTGGTTTTGAGGGGTTTTTCCCTTTTATGCTGGTTTCCATTGTCTGTCATTCAAATGTAATGCCTTATCCTTTAGAATTTAATGAGGAATCATTAACAGTTCTTTGGCAAATAAAATCAGCTTCCAGGCAGACAAATATTTGATTTTTTCACGAAATATTCTATTTTTAAAGTCCAATATCCACAAAATGAATAACCTAAAACTCATCCCGCCTATAGCATAAACTTCTACTTCGCTTTTAACCGACCATTTTATCGTAACCAATATCCATTTGAACACTAAAACCTGCAAGGAGTTTATGAAAGCTTTATTGAAAAAAACCGACCATGAATTGATCCACCTTTTTACTGGTGGCAATCTCGACGCCCTGGAAACCCTGGTTCTCCGGCATAAGGACAAACTCTATACCTCTATCCTGTTTCTCGTCAAAGACAAATACCTGGCCGAAGATATCTTCCAGGATGTTTTTATACGCATTATTGATACTATGCGCGGAGGCCGTTATACCGAGGAAGGAAAATTTCTTCCCTGGGCTATGCGCATAGCCCATAACCTGTGTGTTGATCATTTCCGGAAAGTAAAGCGTACCCCTGTCATTCGTAATGGCGAGGATAAAGATATTTTTGAAGTATTGAATTTTTCCGAAGATAGCGCCGAAACAGTAATGATGAGAAGGCAAAGTCATGACCGCGTACGCGACATGTTACAACGTCTTCCGGAAGATCAGCGTGAAGTGATCATATTAAGGCATTATGCAGATATGAGTTTTAAAGAAATCGCAGCCGCCACCAATTGCAGTATTAACACAGCATTAGGTCGTATGCGATATGGTTTGATTAACTTGCGTAAGTTAATGACTCAAAAACAAATTGCTCTTTAACACGGATGTCACCGATTAAAAGAGGATTGCAGGGATTATGTATTGATCCCCGGAAAACTAATCCGTGAAATCTATTTCAATCAGTGAAATCCGTGATACTTGCTTGTCATTCTGTATCTCCACCCGGGAGAAAGAATTCTGGTAAAAAAGAATTTCTGCGTTGCTTGCCATACCGGAAGGTTGGTACAGAATGACACCAAATTGAACCGTCCCGCAATTGCGGGACGGTTTTTTAATAGACAATGGGCAATAGACAATTGACAATGAAAGGACTCTATTTGCCTATTGTCTATTGCCTATTGTCTATTGTCTATTGCTAATTTCTTCCTGAAAGTCTCCAACCCACATACGAGCCAGTCGGCAAATTTCTTTGGTGTAGTGGGATAGTACTTTGGCTTTGTGAGCGCCATTTCATCCTTGCTTAATATAACATACTGGGGTTGGGAAGTGGCTCCGAAATTCTCATCCTGGAAAGTGGCCCACTTATCTCCTACGGTCACCAGTGATTTTTGCAAACCATTTTTAGTCGTAAAAACAATTTGTTCCTGTACCGGCAATTTTCTTCTTTCATCTACATATAATGAGACCACGACAAATTCCTTATGCATCAGGCTGTCTACGGTGGGGTCTGTCCAAACGCTTTCTTCCATTTTTCGGCAATTAACACATGCCCAGCCGGTAAAATCGATCAGTAAAGGTTTGTTTTCTGCTTTTGCTTTTGCCAGGGCGGTCTCATAATCTGTGAGCGGCTTAAATCCGGTCATACAATTCACGGGGTCCTTATAAATGCTGTAACAAAGCGGTGGCGGAAATCCGCTGATCCATTTCAGATTGGCCATTTTAGTATTGCTGAGACCGGGAACAATATAACCAGTCATACCCAGGAAAAGCAGGATCGCCAATACCCGTACAAATGGAAATCGCTTGCGGGGAGAAGCCTGTTTTACCCATAGCTTCCTGGACAGGTAGATCACAATACAGAAACCAATAATGACCCAGGAACCGATAAATATTTCACGTTTTAATATTCCCCATTGCTTGACAAGATCTGCATTGGATAAAAATTTAACCGCCAGCGCCAGTTCCACAAATCCCAGCACGACTTTTACTTCGGTCATCCATCCCCCGGATTTTGGTAATGATTGTAACCAGTTAGGGAACATAGCAAACAAGGCAAACGGGAGTCCCAAAGCAAGACCGAAGCCTGCCGCACCTGCTGTTAATGGCCAGGCGCCGTTATCGGCTACGTTGGCGAGTAGGGTACCGAGAATGGGCCCGGTACAGGAAAATGATACTATGGCCAGCGTACCGGCCATGAAAAAAATACCAGCGACATTACCGATCCCTGATTTTGAATCGGCTTTATTGGCAAGACCGGAGGGCAATCCTATTTCAAACAGTCCAAAAAAGGATAAGGCAAATATTACGAATACAGAAAAGAAAATAAGGTTCAGCGGCACACTTGTCGAAATATTATTGAAGATCTCAGACCGTGTGGAGCTGGCGATATGAAAGGGGATCGTGATCAGGACATAAATAAGGAAAATAAAAAATCCATACAACATGGCGTTCCTGATCCCGTGCTTTTTACTCTCGGATTTTTTAGTAAAAAAAGTAACGGTGACAGGGATCATCGGGAATACGCAGGGGGTAATCAATGCGATCAGACCACCGGCAAACCCCAGTAAGAATATAGCGAGTATGCTTTTCCCGGCCGTTCCTTCATCGCCGCAATCAGAAACCGGCTTCCTGATATTGATGGAGGGTATCTTTATACGAGCCGTGGATTCGACACCCCCTTCCAGCGCGACCACAAAAGAAAAGATCGTAGAAGGATAGACCCCTTCGTTATTACCATAGGTATAAAGCATCGTTCCCTGGAGTTTGGCAGGTATGGTGCCATGAATGTTGATAACCGCTTTCCAGGCAGCATTATTATCATACACTCTTACTTTGGTATTTTCAAAGATGGTGCTGGTGATCTCTTTTGGACTGGCAGTTGCAACCAGCCCGCCTTCCAGAACAATACTTGAATCCGTGAATTGAAGTTCGGTTGTATTTCCTTCCAGCAGGTTTTGGCCGGGGGCATACACCAGCCAACCTTTTTTAACAGTAGTGGAGAATTGTAATTCAAATTTACCTTCGCCGATCTTCTTTGCAGCTACTTTCCAGCCCTGAACGCCCCCTTCAGAATCCTGGGCAAAAGATGGCTGATATAAAAAAAAGGTCAAAAAAACTACCGTAAATAATTGGATTGATTTTCGCATGGTGTTGATCTGGCTAAAAAATAAACGAGTTCCGGTAACAGAACCCGTTCCGTACTGAACTATTTATCAAATACTTTATTGTATGGGTATATTGAAATTAACTTTTTTAGGAGGCAGGCATTTTTGATTATTACAGGTCTGGTACTCAAGGTTACCCGTAATACTGGTCTTTGACTTTACTTTCAGCTTGATGTCCTGTACAAAATCCACTGAACCCGAATATTGATAGGCTGATAAATCCAGTTTAGCATCATGAAATTTCTCCATGGTTCCGACCTCCTTTATCTTTCCGTCAAGGGAAAGCAGGGGATTCTTGTTAAAACTGAACCCGGTAGGGATTGCAATGGCATCTGCCGGCTGGGATTGTGAATATAGGTGCCAGCCATCCTGGATATTAGCCTTCATATGAATCTCATAGGATTTATCAGATTTCTTATTAGCCGTAAATGACCAGGTAACAGGGCTTAGCTGGGCCTGAATATTCGTCGTAATGAGCAAGATCGCCAATCCGGTAATAATTTTCTTCATATGATTTATTTCAGCAAAAATTATGAATTAAGATATAGCATCAAAACTAAATAACAATGGTCAATTAATTTGTTAGGAAAATGACAATCCGGATCCCGGATTGCACGGATTAAATGCCTAACTGATCATGCGAGAAGGGATTTCACGGATTTATTTTAACAGCAATTTCCCGATTTGAACGGTCGAATCCGTTTAATCCATGGTCTTGTACTATTTTTTCCTTGTTCATTATTTAATCCGTGTCATCCGTGATCTGAGACCAGTTCTTCAGCCATCAGCAGGGTTTTGATGATGGCCCGGCCATCGGTGTTGCCCAGCACGGACGAACAGGCCCGTTCGGGGTGAGGCATCATACCAAATACATTACGGGTGGCATTACAAATGCCGGCAATATGACGCATGGAGGCATTCGGATTCGCGGGGTTCGTCTTCTCCCCTCTTTCATCACAGTAATAAAAAATCACCTGGCCATTGGCTTCCAGCTTATCAAGAGTTTTTTCATCAGCATAATACCTCCCTTCACCATGTGCGACGGGGATTTTATGGAGGGACCCCGATCCATTTGTGATAAAAACATTCTTACAAACAAATAACTGGTTCCCGTTACGAAGTAAAGCCCCGGGCAATAAATGAGATTCACATAAGATCTGGAAGCCATTACAGACGCCAAAGACCTTACCACCGGCTTTGGCAAATTCAATAACGCTTTGCATCATCGGGCTGAAGCGGGCAATAGCACCGCAACGCAAATAATCACCAAAAGAAAAGCCCCCGGGAAGGATAATGCAATCTTCAGTACTGAATTTATGAAGCCCTCTGTCTTTGTGCCAAAGCATGCTCACTTCCTGTTCCAGGTCATCATGAAGAGCATCATACATATCTCTGTCGCAATTGGAACCCGGGAAAACCACTATGCCGAATTTCATAAAAGAGATTTGAAATAAGGATCAAAGATAGATAAAAGAGAAGAGTGAATAGATAATAGTGAGTAGATAATAGTTCCCTTAGCAGAAAAGACTTTACAGCTTTGATATAGTTTTAAAATCGTAAAACCTTTTCGACTGTAAGGAACTATTATCTATTTACTATTAACTTTTATCTGTTACCAGCCCGGTCCCCAATACTGGTACCCCAATATAAACCCAACCGTCAGCCCAAAAAACAATAACGGGATAATCCGCCACTTTGAATAGAGATAGGTACAGGCATGAAAAGCCGCAAATGGAATGGCAGCCATGACCCAATTTTCAAAAGTATCGCTGTTGTTGACAAAGGGAATGAATAGTCCGCCCAGTAAATATAATAGTAATAGGCTCCAACCTTTTCGTACCTGGATCAGCATTTTGCGGAGGTTATCCTGTACATAATAACCTCCGGCCAGGAAGGGGACCACCAGTAAAAAAATGCTGCCGGCCAGCCAGGCGGATTGCCTTACCGATGGAAGGCTTACCGAAAAATAGGGCCATAGGTTTTGCCAGTTCCATTCCCCGATGATAACAAGATAAATAGCATAAAAATAGAATGGTGTTATTACTCCTACCATACAAAGTACCCATTCATTCAGGCGGAAAGGGCGCATCAGCATCAGGGCCAGTAATATCCAGATAATAAAGGTCAGGGAAGGAAAGAAAAGAAAGGAAGCGACCCCCAGTGCCAGGCCGATATTATAAATCGCTCCTTTGGCATTAGGCTGGTTGTAGATCTTAAATAAGCCGGAAAGCACAAATAACAAAATGGTGTTGACAAGAAGCGGCGCAGAAAAATAATTCCATTCCGGTAATAAAGAGGTGATCAGCAGGTAGGCCATTCCCGGTAAATAGGTGGATCGGCTCATCATCCGCTGGGTATTGATGAACCGGGTAAGCACAACAGCCTGCCCATATAACAATACGAAAGCAAGAACCGGGTAAAGAGCGGGAAATGACCGGCTGCCGGGTGCCAGGAAATTTAAGATGGCCTTGAAAAGAATTCCATCCTGCGGCCTGCCCGGGTTTATATGCGGGTGAAGGAACAACGGGAGTTTGATCAATACGCCAAAAACCAGCAGGATAAGAAGTGTAGCCGGGTTTTTCTGTTTAAATATGCCAATCACGGATAATGGAGATTATTAATGGTTTTAATGATGACCTGATTTCACTTTTTGAAAGAATATCACGCAGAGGACGCAGAGCACGCAGAGACTATATCCAGGTTATCAAAAACTCTGCGAGCTCTGCGATCCCAGCGTGCCATTTAACATGTAGCACAATTTAATTATAGTCAACTTTGGCAAAACAAATATAATTACGATACTGGCAGGGTATGATCATTTGCCGGGCGCTCACCTGTTTGCCGAATTTAGGCATGAACTCATAACCCTTATCCAGGTTCTTTAATGTCGGGTTGCGGTCCATTTTTCCATCGGGTGTAATACTATAATCCGATAATAAGTTATTCTTTCTTTCCTGTTGATTAAATAAGAAATGGAGCTGGTCGCCTGTATTCAATAGTTGAAAAGAAAGCAGGTCGTCCGACTCATCATCAAACTGGCTTTTGCCAATGACCGTTGTCCATTCCAGTTGACCGGTATTGCTGAACGAAAGAACGGCGATATTATCGGCATGGTAGCGAACGGACTGGTTACTACTGACCCTTGATCCCCACCAGTAATTATTATAATACGGAGAGTAATAATAATTATTGTAAGAGGACATATAAGGTGATCCATACAGGTAATCCCAGCGGTTCCAGTTGTTAAACCGGGAGGTAGTATAGTAGGCCTCGCAGCCTATGATGAACCCACCGTCTTTCCGGGTAATGATATTCCGGATAAAATAATCATTGAAAGCCATTTTAAGGCCGGCATCTCCCTTTGCTTCTTTCCGAAGTTCATCACTAAAGACCTGGGTGTTCTCCAGCAACGGTTTAGCCGTGGCTTTATCCCAAACGTAAAAATAAAAACCTTCTATATTTCCCCTGTGTTCTTTGTAGTAAAAAGAGGTCAGGAAATAACGTTTATTATAGTTGTCGATTTTGATATGTACTTCATCCAGCCAGGTTTTGTCAATATTGAGTTCCCGTAACAGGAGCGTATCATCCTGTGCATATTTAATGGCAAATAAAGCGCTGCTGATATTATCATTATTACTCCGGGTGAATTTGCAAAATACAAGGTTCCCGTCATTATCGAGGTGAAAGTCGCTCAGGTAATCGTCCCGCTCTTCCATATGCAATTGCAGGCGGCTTTTTTTCAGTACTTCCAGTTTATTATTCATCAGCACGGTAGCCATCAGGTAGGATTTCCTGTTTTTGCTGTTGATCTTGAACACGATGATCTTGCTTTTGTCTTCACTGGTCAGCACCGTGTATATCTTATTACTGGCGGCAAAGCCGATCTGGGTGGTGTCGAGTTCGGTAACACTACCCACTTTTTTCCCGTTACCATCGATCTTTGAAGCCACGCAATACACAATATTCTTCTTCTGGTATTGATAGATCATATAACAAAAATCAACATAGGGGAAAAAATCAACATTAATCATACGGTCATTATCCGGCACATAATCCTGTTCTTCCTTATTGATCTGCTTCATATCATTATCCAGTACAACGATCCAGTTCCGGTTCCGGATATTCTTGTACAAGAGAAAATTACCTGCGATCTTCCCGGCTACATCAAAATTGAGGTGACGGGTATCATCCTTTTCCGGTTCCGAATAAATGATTTTCTGCGCGGTGACTGACAGCCCGGTGCAAATGAAACATAAAGCCAGGACCCATCTTTTACTCAACATTTTTATCCGATTTTTTGCTTATTAAAGTTACAGGATGCCGGTCAAAAACATGCTTGTTATTTTAGATCACGGATTTCTCGGACTTGTCTACCGTCATGCAGGTTGAACGATTCCGATAACTATTGGATTTCACGGATAAGAATAATGATCCCAAAATATCC
>JADGPW010000070.1 GCA_017882265.1 Chitinophagaceae bacterium
ATTTGATTGTAGGCATGGTTGACTGCTTTTGATTAAAAATTACGAAACCTCTATGGTTATCGTCTAGTCAACTTAGCGACGTACTACGATCGCCTTGCAGCACCATGCCTTTTTACATAAAAACTACCCTTCGAAATACGGTCGAAGGGCAGATCCCTCGAACCCTAAAGCAGTTCACTCTTGAAAGCAGTACGGGATGACAAGGTCGCGGGGGTCTTACCGGCTAAATAAAAACAGAAAAGCCCGCCGCTTACGCAACAGGCTTTTACTTTCCCTCTTTATGCTGTCCGGAATTGAAGAATAAGTTGATTACCGTCTGGCTGTTTCTGATACTCCATGTCAAACGAGTCTAATCACAATCAAGATTATTATATGAGCAAATAACAATATTTGGTATCGGGTTCAATTATGTCATCTTGGAACTTCACAGGGAAAGAAAGTTTAACGCCCGGTTAAAAAATTATACTTTCCGGCACGATATGAAGCCGATCATTGATTACATAAAGCAATTCATTTATACGATTGATAAGCGGATACTGGTCTTGGTTTCAGTACTCAGCGCCTTGTTGATATTCCTGAATTATAATTATGGTATAGAGAAATATATCGGCCAGCACTATTCATTTTCGCAACGCTTTCTTTGCTGGTATGGGATATTCCTGCTTGCATTTGCCCTGCCCTACTTGCTTTGCCGGCTTCTGCAAAAGAAGAAATATATTGCTCAACCCAGGTTCCTAGTATTGTTATTCCTTGCCCCGGCGATCTTTTCCCTTAAGATCTCTCTGGATATTCCTTTACATTTCATGGATAATGCCAATTGGAACAATTACTGGAACCATGTCTTTTACTGGCCATTGCTGGTTATTATTACCACCAGTATCCTATTTATTATTTGGAAAATCGTTGATACCGATCAGCCCTTTTATGGAATAAAAACAAAGGGTATGAACTGGAAACCTTATGGGCTGATGCTGCTGATCATGTTGCCACTGGTAGCGGCGGCTTCTACACAGCCCGATTTCCTGGCCGTGTATCCGAAAATAAAAACAATTGCCGGGGTCTATCATGAACAGGGGATCCACTGGTGGCATAAACTTTTATTTGAGCTTTCTTATGGCAGCGATTTCATTACCATTGAGCTATTTTTCAGGGGTTTCTTAATTCTTGCTTTCATTAAATGGGCGGGTAAAGATGCCATATTGCCCATGGCTTGTTTCTATTGCACCATTCATTTTGGAAAACCATTGGGAGAATGTATCAGTTCTTATTTTGGAGGAATGATATTAGGTATAATTGTTTATAATACCCGTTCGATTTTGGGTGGATTGATGGTTCATTTGGGGGTAGCGTGGATGATGGAGCTTGGAGGGTATATTGGGAATGGCTGGTAGAAAATGTACAATGTTCAATTATCAATGTTCAATTTACAGATGGCAGCTCTCTTAACATTGAGCGTTGAAAATTGTTCATTGATTATACAATTAGTTACAACTAACGTATTACAAAAATCAATTGGTGTTTTAATGTTCCGTAGGAACAATTCGTGGGTAGCAATACAAATAGAAAATTTCCAACGTTCCGTAAGAACGTCTCGTGCAACTATACTTTCTGTTATTGATTTTTAGCACGAAGCATTCCTATGGAACGCTAAGACCCATCATTACATTCTCTACCCACGAGTCGTCCCTCTGGGACGATAAAGCCTTGCATTTTTCTATCAACTACTATATAGGAGCATTAAAAACAAAAGCTACAAGCCGATAAGCCGGATTCTGTTTCACCCGCCGAAGCCTTGGCCCAGGCGGGTTAATGCTATCATTTATCTGTCCCCCAAGTTACCCTGCGGGATCAATCTGCCTACCCTGTACCTTGGGCGAGCCGCCCTCAAAACGGTACTATACGTGGCATTTCAGCATGCAAGGTTTACCCGCGAATGATGTTACCATCAAAAGCTGTGAGCTCTTACCTCACATTTTCAGCCTCACCCCGACCCTCTCCTGACGGAGAGGGAGAAGGCAGTTATTTTCTGTGGCACTATCTGTTTCCGCATTACGCGAAACCCGGCTCTTCACCGGTGCATTGCTCTATGCTGTCCGGACTTTCCTCCCCCCGCACAATGCGGGGAGCGATAGCCTGGCTTGTAGCGGGTACAAAAATAAACAGGGATTTTGGGATTGAGAGATTTTATTCGGGGCTGTTAAGGACATTTGTATGTCCCAGCGGGACATCTGGTGGGTAGCCATAAAAAATTATGGTGTATTGCGTTCTGTAGAAACCTTGCAGCACTCAGCTCAAATAGCTGCGGAAGACTGTTGATCGTAGGATGCTTATATATTTTGTTAGTCCGGTAAAATAAAAAATATGGCTTAGCAAGAACCAAAATATATTTTGGCAAGAAGCAGCGTACTTGCATCATAGTAGGAACGCCTCGTACTTTTGACACTATATACAATCTCTATTAAATTCCCGCCTGTACAGCGCTGCCGATGGGTCAATAGGTAGCACTCCTACTTCCATCATCTTTAAAAGAGCTTGTAAAGCCTTTTATTAACTTTACTTCTTAACACAAGCCGAGACGCGGAGGCGCAGAGGAAATATTGCTTCTCTGCGTCTCCGCGTCTCAGCGGTTATAATTCATTAATCTTAATGAAATGACTCGACTTGATCTGATAATGTTATTTTGCTTCAGCCTTGCTCGATGAACATTCTATAGGCGAAGTAAGCTGGTTGCTAAATATTCCATCTTATTGGTTTAAATTTATACGATGGCAGTAGTTCTTAAATAATTTATTAATTCAAAAATACTTACTACTATGAATGATATTAATGAAACAATCCAGGAGCCAATTGAAGAAGCTGGCAAAAGCAAGATCAATTCAAGAGTTGCTCTTTTCGTGGCTATCACAGCGACCTTTATGGCGCTTTGCAATGTGAAAGATGGCAATATCGTGCAGAATATGTCGCAGGCACAGGCGCATAGTATTGATGCCTGGTCCTATTTCCAGGCCAAAAGCACCAAACAGGCCATTGCAGAGAACTCGCTTCAGCTTTTAAAACTGCAAAATGCTCCAGGTAGCGCGATAATAATCAAAAACTACGAGGACCAGATCGCCCGTTATGATAAAGAAAAAGCAGAGATAAAATCACAGGCGGAAAGCTTCGCCAAAGAATATGATGACACAAATCTTTTTGATGACCAGTTTGATATGACCGAAGCCCTGTTAACCATTTCCATCGCCATGTTTGGTATTACTTCGCTGACACAAAAGAAATGGCTACTCTGGTTTGCCGGGATAGTAAGTTTAATTGGTTTTATCCTGGGAGTAACAGCTTTTATGAAGATCAGCCTGCACTCGGATTTTGTTTCAAAATTATTAGGGTAGTCAGTCGGGCAGTTAACAGTCGGGCAGTTGGCAGTCTGGCAGTAAGGCCCAAATTCCTAATACCCAATTCCAAATTCCTTAAAACTGTATACCTAATATTGAAAAAAAATCTCGGTAGCACCATATCCAAACCTTGCATCATACTGGTTCACGAAAGATTTTACCTCGTTCTTTAACCGCAACTTATCGTGGATCTCATCCCTTAGCCTGCCCTCTCCTACCCCATGTATCACGATCAGGGAATGCTGGTGGTGAACAAGGGCCAGATGATAATATTTTTCAAAGGTCTTTAACTGGAGACTTAGTATTTCGTAATTGCTGAGATGCTTCCAGTCATTGCTGAGCTTTTCAATATGCAGGTCAATGATGCTGCGGGCTGGTTCCAGGTGTTGTCTTCCTTTTGAAGCATCATATGCTTTGTATCCTTTTGTGGCGAGTTTCCCTAATTCAACGCGATCCTCAAATAATTTATCCGGGTAGTTCTCAAACAGCAGTTCAGAAAAACTGGCCTGGTTCTTTTCTTTTAGCTGGTCAATTTTTGCAAATACCTGCTTTGGTTTCAGTTTTACGGAGGCTTCATAATGATCCGCTTTCTTCTTATCGGGTTTTATTAATGAGAAGTCAAAATCAAAAACAGGGCTATCATTCAGGTCAGCAAAGTCCATATCATGCAGGTAGAAATCTTCCCCCGGGTTGATCTCGTTCTTTAATTCAAAATCAGGTTTCCCGAAAAAATGAAGTTTATATACGAAATGATATGGATTTTCCGTGCGGTTGACCAGGTGCAGTTTGAATTCTTCCACCACTTCATCCCCAAATTCGTCTGTATCCATCACAGGTAAAAAAGTAAGCCATACCCCGTCAATAACTTTGGCCGACTGCCCTAGTTTTTCTTTCCGCAGGTCATCCACGTATTGCTTCTCCTTCTTTGAAGGAAACATTTTCTTTTCCGAGAAACGTTTAAAATAAGGGAAATCGACCTGGTCGTTGTAAACGGGAAAGACAATTCCCTGAACATCTACCATCATCATTTTATCGTTGATAATATCCACCACAACGCCTTCTTCATTGGAATGGAGGATCAAGACAATGTCACCGACCTGGTACTTCATACCCTTAATCCGCCGCAGGCGGAGAATTAATAGATTACTAAATAAAAAAGTCGCACAAAGTTACTGAAGAACTCTGTGCGACGAAATAACCTATAGAAGCCGGTAGTGTCCGGTTTTGAACTACTTAGGCACATAGTTACATAGAAATACACACATAGTATTCTAAATGATCCCTATGTTTTCTATGTGTGGTTCAAAAATCGTAAACCGGACACAACCTGGAAGCCAATCAAATGCTTCCATTATTTTCCTTTGCCAGTTTGCTGTTCTTATAGCTATAAAGGAAATAAATAGTTAGTCCAACCACGAGCCAGATCACGAATCGCAACCAGACCCGGTTGGTCTCCTGAGACATAAGGTAAAAACAACTGATCAACCCCATGACCGGGATGATCGAATATTTCCTAATGAAAGTAAGCAGGGTTATTATTAAAGCAACAACCCAGAAAACTGCCATGGGAATACCTTCTTTTGTAATTAAACTTTTAAAATGATCGGGGGCCTCCCTGGCAATTAGAATGACCGCACCGATAAATAATGCGGGAATGATAAATTGCCCGTTAAGATAAGGCACTTTGAACTTGCTGGGCGGTCTGTCAGGTTGCCTGTGCAGGACAAGTATCCCTCCACATACCAATACAAAGGCGAACAGTGTCCCGATACTTGTCAATGAAATGACAATATCAAGATTCAGGAACATGGCAGGAACTCCAACTACGACACCTGTCAGTATTGTAGAAAAAGAAGGTGTTTTATATTTTGGATGTATCCTTGAAAATATTTTTGGTAATAGTCCATCCCGGCTCATGCTCATCCAGATACGGGGCTGGCCTAATTGGTAGATCAATAAAACCGATGCAATGACCACGATGGCGCTTACAGAAATAACACCCGCTAAAATATTACTCAGTTTGGTGTGCTGATCCTGGAAGACGAATGCCAGCGGGTCGGCAACATCCAGTTTGCTGTAATGCGTCATGCCTGTGATCACAATGACCAGTAGAATATATAGCACCGTGCAGATAAATAATGTATAGAACATCGCCCGTGGAAGGTCTCGTTGGGGATTCTTACACTCTTCCGCCGTAGTGGAAATAGCATCAAACCCTATATAGGCAAAGAATACCGCGGAGACACCGCTCATAACACCTGAAAAACCATTGGGCATAAAATTGCCCCAGTTGCCCGGGCTTACATAAAATGCGCCCGCGATGATCACCAGGAGTATGATCGCCAATTTGATCATCACCATGATATTGTTGGCCTTTTTCGATTCGCGGATACCTATATAAACAATATAAGTGACCAGGATGACGATCAGTAAAGCAGGAATATTCATGATTACCCGGAAATTACCGAGCATGGGAGCGTGTGCCCATGCATTATAGGAATGCTGTAGTCCTATATCAAGCTTATCCAGGCTGGTACCGGCTGCTATTGCATCGGTTGCAGCATTATATCCGTGGTGGGCAGTAACGGAATCCAGGGTAAGCCAGGCAGGAATATGAATACCGATACCTTCCAGCACACGTACAAAATACTGGCTCCAGGAAACGGCTACAGCGATGTTACCAATTGCATATTCCATTAACAGGTCCCACCCGATGATCCAGGCAAACAGTTCACCAAAAGTTACATAAGAATAAGTATAGGCACTGCCCGATACCGGAACGATGGATGCAAATTCAGCATAACAGAATGCAGCAAAACCGCAGGCTACAGCAGTAAAAGCAAAAAGTAGAATTACTGCCGGTCCTCCGTGAAAACTTGCTGAGCCAATAGCTGTAAATACACCGGTCCCTATAACGGCGGCAATACCAAAAAAAGTAAGGTCACGAACACCTAACACTCTCTTTAAACCGGCCGCACGACTATCCCCTTCGGCGGCTTCAGCTTCACGAAGAATATGGGGAATAGACTTTTTACGAAAAAGCTGATTTGCCATAGCGGTTGGTTTTGGTCATTCAAAATAGGGAAAAAAAAGATAGCGGCGAAGGAAGTTTCCTCACAGTCAGTGTTCCCTTTTTATAAGGAAATAGGCCAGCTCTTTAAGCGGTTCTTTTCGTTTAGACAGGACGGCTATATCTTCCAGATGATGGAGAGCCTCGTCGAGATATTTATTCTTTAGTTTCAACGCCCATTCATCCACTTTACAATCACGGTAGACCTGCAATACACTTTCCACTTTGTTGGAGGCGGTTCCGTTCAAAAGATCCTGCAATGCTTCCAGTTGGGCGGAAGAAGCCGTTTCAAAAGCATGTATCAGCAGGAATGTTTTTTTATTAGACAGGATATCACCTCCTACCTGCTTACCAAATTTTTGAGGATCGCCAAATGCATCTAAATAATCATCCTGCACCTGGAAAGCAATTCCAAGTTTCTTTCCAAACTCATACAGAAGATCCTGGTTTCTTTCTCCGGCCCCACCAAGAATGGCGCCCATTTTTAAGCTGGCCGCCAGTAATACAGAAGTTTTCAGTTCGATCATGGAGAAGTATTCACCACGTTTCACTGTTTTTTTCTTTTCAAAATCCATATCCAATTGCTGGCCTTCACATACGTGTTTTGCTGCCTGGTTAAAATGACGCAGAATAGTTTGCAAATGTAATGGGGCGATTTTATTGATATACTCATAGGCTGCAACCAGCATCACATCGCCTGAAAGAAGGGCAGTATTATCTCCGAATTTTGTATGCACCGTATCCATGCCTCTGCGAAGAGGCGCCTTGTCCATAATATCATCATGAATGAGGGTGAAATTGTGAAAAAGCTCAATAGCTGTAGCCACTGGCCAGGCGTCAGGATTGATCTCATCAAACAATTCATTCCCCATGAGGCATAGAACCGGGCGTACCCTTTTACCCCCCTGTTTTAGAAAATATTCATTGGGTTCATATAAGGTGGCAGGCTCAGCAGGAAAATGCCGTTTGTCAAAGTATAAAGTAAATTTTTGGGATAATAGCTCGAATGATTGCATGATGTGAAGATAAAGGAAGATTTGAAATACTCACGCAGAGGGCACAGAGCTCGCAGAGAAATTAATAATCATTGACCATCCGTTTGATCCCGTTTTTTAATAGTACCTCATGGAAATTAATTAATAGTCCCACTTTCATCTTGGCAAGTTTAATATATGTCAAAAGCTTCTTATAATAAACTGGCGGAATTAGTTCAATAGATTTTAATTCAACTACAACTTGGGATTCAACCAAAAGATCAGCTCTGAAACCAATTTTCATTTTTACTTCCTGGTAGAAAACTGGAATAGGTGATTGTCTCGCTACTTCAAGTCCACGTTTTATCAAACAATAATATAAGATTTCTTCATAAACAGATTCCAATAAGCCAGGACCTAATTCGCGATGAATATTAATAGCTTCTTCAATTATTATCGAAGTGACCTTATTTATCTCCATAATAACTAAACATTACATAATAAGCTCAATTCTCTTTGAGTGCAATTTAAGTTAGGTGATACTAATAAAGCACAGGATTTACACAGGAATTCATGTCAGTTACCACGCGACTCACCGCGTTTTTATGCGTGAAAATCAGTTATAATCTCACGCAGAAAGCGCTAAGCTCGCAGAGATATAAATGTATTTCTCTGCGAGCTCAGCGCCCTCTGCGTGCCAATCATTTCTTCTTACTCTTAGGCTTCTTCTCCTTCATTAACTCTTTCCCCACTACCCATTCATAATCCAACTGCCGTTTGGTCAAATTAGCCGCGACCACTTTAATGGTGACCTTATCTCCCATCCTGAATTTTTTCCCGCTTCGCTGGCCTACCAGGCAATAATCACTTTCAACATGGCGAAACTCATCATATTCCAACAAACTGTTTACACTTACCAACCCTTCGCATTTATGTTCTATTGTTTCAACCCAGAATCCAAAACTGGCGACCCCACTGATCACCCCTTCAAAATCCTCCCCGAGATAATTCTTCATGTATTGTACCTGCTTATATTTATTGGCGGCCCGTTCAGCCTCCATAGCTGCCCTTTCCCGTTCACTGCAGTGTTTACATTTTTCTTCCATGGCCTCACCCCTAACCCCTCTCCTGTCGGAGAGGGGGACAGAACCCTCTTTTGCCACGAGTATCTCTTGTAGAATCCGGTGTACTATCACATCCGGGTAGCGGCGAATGGGAGAAGTAAAATGGCAATAATGGTCAAATCCCAACCCATAGTGACCAATATTTTCCGGAGTATATTTTGCTTTGGCCATAGTGCGAATCCCCAGTTGCTCCAGTACATGCTGTTCGGGTTTACCTTTCACATCTTCCAGCAGTTGGTTAAAGGAGAAGGCAATCGTATCCGGAGAAGAAGTATCGAATGTATGCCCGAATTTTTTGGCAAAGGCGACAAAAGGCAGCAACTTCGCCTCATCGGGGTTGTCATGAACCCGGTAAGGAAAAGGCACCGGTTTATTATTGATCTTTATTTTAGAAAGATTCTCCGCAACGGTCCTGTTGGCCAGCAACATGAATTCTTCTATCAATTGATGCGATTCTTTACTTTCCTTGATCACGATTCCGACCGGATCGCCTTTTTCATCCAGTTTGAACCGAACCTCCTGGGAAGAGAAACTGATCGCCCCATGCTGGAAACGTTTTTTTCTCATCCGCTGTGCAAGGTCATTCAATAATAATATTGCTTCGGCATGCTCCCCGGCTTTTGTTTCAATGATCGACTGTACATCCTCGTAGGTAAACCGGTGGTCGGAATGAATAATGGTCTTTCCTAACCAATATTGTTTCAGTTCTGCTTTTGGGGTCAATTGGAAGATAACGGAAAAAGTTAGTTTATCCTCGTGCGGGCGAAGCGAACATAAATAATTGGAAATATGTTCGGGCAGCATAGGATTGACCCTGTCAGGTAAATATACGGAAGTGGCCCGTTGATAGGCTTCTTTATCCAGTGCAGTATCCGCTTCCAGGTAATGACTGACATCAGCGATATGAACGCCGATCTCATAATTACCGTTCTTTAATTTTTTAAAGGAGATGGCATCATCAAAATCTTTGGCATCAAAGGGGTCAATCGTAAAACTGAGTTCACTACGGATATCTTTCCTTTTCTTTATTTCTTCAGCGGAGATCGTATCCGGTATCCGGGCCGTTTCTTCCAGTGCATCTTCCGGAAACTGCAGGGGAAAACCCGCTTCCAGGAGGATTTCCTTCATAGCGGCATCATTCGTATTTTCAGGATCCAATACACTGACCACTTCCCCGAGCGGCCGCTGGCCATCTTTGTCCCATTGCAATAACCGAACTACCACTCTGTCATTATCCTTTGCCTCATGAATATTGGGCAGGGGTATAAAAATATCAGGCATGGGTTTGTCCATATCCGCGACAAAAAAGGCAAAGCCTTTATTCATTTGCAGGTGCCCGATAAATTCACTTCGTTTTCGCTGTAAAACTTCCTTCACCACACCCTGCATTCTTCGTCCGCCGCTTTTCTCTTCTTTGATGGATACCCTGACGGTATCCCCATGCAAAGCAGTATTGAAATCAGCCGGGCGGATCAGAATATCAACTTCCCTATCTTCTACTGTCACATAACCCATACCTGAACGGGTGATCTCCAAAACACCTTTCAACATTTTGCCCGATGTTTGCCCGGGCTTTTCTTTATGTTTTTTCTTTTTTGAATTCTTTCTACCCATGTTTTATTTCTATTGTTATTGTAATATTAAATGTTGTAAGTCCGAAAGATCCGAAGTCCGAAAGTCAGTAAAAGAAAGGAACACAAATTCCCAAGATCTTATCAACTTCCCGACTTTCTGACTATTCCCTCTTCTTAAACCCTGTAATAAACTCCCCAACAACTTTATCAAACTTTTCTCCTTCCCCAAATAAAAAACGATGTCGTACAGGTATTACATATAATGGAAGTTCAGTCAAATCGTTCCTGAACTTCACTAACCTGACGGCATCTTTTTCCGTAGTAAGGATGATCTTGTCTTTATGCCTGATATCCTCAAATCTTTTTTTGATATCATTCAGATCGTCGATCGAAAAAATGTGGTGATCAGGGAATGACATTAGATGATAACTGCTGCTATGTTCTTCCAGTAATTTCTTTAAAGGCCCGGGGTTGGCGATACCGGTAACCAGCAGCACTTCTGTATTGATATCCAGGTCAATTTTTTTTTCATTCGTAATATGGAATGCTTGTCCATATTCAAGGGTTGTAAAGAAAACCAATTGGCCTGGTGCAGGACTAATTTCATTTAGCAATTTTTTTCTCTCTACTTCTCCCAACTCCGGTTTACATTTTGTCACAACCAGGATTTCTGCCCGTTTATAACTGCTCTTCAGATCGCGGAGATCCCCGGTAGGCAAGTAAAAATCCCTGGTAAATAAATTACTGTAATCTGTGAGTAAGATATTCAATCCGGCCGTAATAGCTCTGTGCTGGAAGCCATCATCCAGGATGATAACCTGCGTTTCCGGTCTGTCATGCAGTAATTGCGGGATGGCTTCGATCCTTTTTTCTCCCACGGCTACAGCCAGGTCAGGGAATTTCAAATGAAACTGCATGGGTTCATCACCGATCTCCAGGGCGGTGCTGTTTTTATTCGCCAATGTATAGCCTTTTGTCTTTCGTTTATAACCCCTGCTCAGTGTCGCCACTTTGAATTTGTCTTGTAATAATTCTACTAAATATTCCACCATGGGAGATTTGCCTGTGCCGCCCACAGAAAGATTTCCGATGCAGATCAGCGGCAGGCCGAAAGCGGTGGAAGTATAAACCTTTTTGTCATATAGCCAGTTACGAATGCTGATACCGAGCCAGTAGACCAGGGCAAAAGGCAATAAAAGTATACGGAATGATTTCAGGAAAAAATTAGAAAACATAAACGGTTTGGGGCGTAATACAAAGATCCAAAGGTACGTCAAATTCGTTGCAGTCACCGATCCTTTCAACCGGATCAAAATAGCAAAAACCGGTCTTAATGCAGTCTGGCCGGCATTCCGCAAGATATTTATCATAAAATCCCTTGCCATAACCTATCCTGTAGCCATTCATATCAAAAGCAAGTAACGGAATGATCACCATATCAATATCAACCGGACTAAGTGGTTCTCCTATTACTGGTTCATGTATATTGAGATCTTTTTTTTCAAAAGCTGTGTCAATATCCACAGCTATGGCCGTCATGGTTAGCGTTGAAAAATCGGATACCGGATAAGCTATTCTTAATTCGGGATTCCTGAAACGCAGGAATTCGGTGAATAAATGAGTATTGGGTTCATGATTTTCTTCAATGGGCCAGTAGGAAAGTACCGTATGCAAAAAAGGCAGGGTAGCTGTTTGAAATTGTATCAGCAGAAGATCATCCCATTTTGATCTTTCTTCTTCTGAAAGCTCCGAGCGTTTTTCTTTATATAGTTTCCTGGCTTCCTTTTTTAGCATGATGATTACCGATGGTTTTTATAAATTGAATCTTATAATACATAACCGCGGAGGCGCAGAGACGCAGAGTTTAGTATGGGGTAAATTTCCTATCTCTGCGCCTCAGCATCTCCGCGCCTCTGCGGTTAAATTTTTTACTCATTCACAAAAGTTGTAAACACTGTGGTTCCATAATTCCTTTCACTCTTATAAAAAGGATAATTTTTATAATCATTCCTGGGTGTATGTTCAAGGATAAACCAACCCCCGGGAATCAATAACTGCTTTTCAAAGATCAGTTTGGGCAGGTCATCAATATTCCTTAGTTCATAAGGCGGGCCGGCAAAAATGAGGTCAAACTTTTGGGTACATTGCAGAATAAACTTAAAGACATCAATCTTCACCACCTTTATATTTTCAATCCTTAATTCCTGAGCTGTTTTTTTAATGAATTCATACATGGTCCTGTCTTTCTCCACGACCGTCAGATCCCGCACACCCCTTGATGCCAGTTCATAGCTGATATTACCGGTGCCACCAAACAGGTCGAGTGTCTTTAATGCATCAAATCCGAGCTGATGTTGTAATACATTGAATAAACCTTCTTTCGCAATATCCGTGGTTGGTCTTGTATACGGCATCTTAGCCGGCGGGTTGAATTTTCGTCCTCCCTGTTCCCCTCCTATGATGCGCATCGGGAAAGATCATTAAGTGAAGTAAAAAAATGGGGGGGATATTCCAGATGGGAATTTGACCAGGCAGAATCCCGGAATTCAACATGCATGATGTATTGTAACAGAGCATCCACCAAAGCCGATTGTTTGTCGATCAGACCTGATAATTCCAATTGAATTTCCATCGGGGATAATCCAAATAGCACGCAAATCCGCAGCACGTAATATATAACATCCCCGGGAGTAGAATATAAAAATGTCTGCTCCAGTAATAATTGATGATTCCCTGTTACCAGTACGGTGAAGTCTTCCTTCCTGAAATCAACCAGTAAATGCCCTCCGGAATTGGCAGCTTTGCTGTTACGGATGTTCAGTGAATATTGGTGACAGAATGTGGCGGAAGAAAATTGTTTACTTAACCTCGCATCCATTTCTTTGGGTACCGCGTAAACATTATACAATGGCCAGTCAGTAACCGGTTCGGATGTAATGGTTGCCACACTATTGACCCCATATAAAGATTCCAGCAGCATTCCTGCTTCTTCTTGCTTGTAATACTTCACTGGCACCAATGAGCTCTGGGGGTGATCATAACAAACCAACACTTTGTAAAAGACTTTATTCAGCTCGGGGTGTGCGGCAAATAATTCGACCAGGAAATTCTCGTTGACTTCTTCGGTGGTGTAATAAACGAGTTGTATTAATTCTTTTGATAAATGATCGTCAATAGCAAAGCAACAATGTCTTTCACCCAACCTTAAGGATAAAACAGGCCGGGCACATTCTTTATTATTTTCCGGTAGGATCTGGAACAACTGCTTCAATGTTGCGTTTTTATTTTGTGCAATATTAGCCAATATTTTAAATATCGTAGGTTTGCGCCTCTTTGGTTTTGAATCACGCAGTGAACGCAGAGCTCGCAGAGGTTTAAAAAATATTTCTCTGCGTTCTCTGCGTGACATTCTTTTAAACCAGGTCAGTATCATTTTCACTATATGGCAAGCACGGCTCCTGTCACCAATTTACAAGTTGAGATCAGCAACCGACAGATATTAAAGATCGCTTTGCCGATCAGCCTTGCCATGCTGGTACCCCAGATCAATTTTATTACCAATAATATTTTCCTCGGAAGGTTAGGCGAAACAGAATTAGGTACAGCAGGTATCACCGGCGTATTCTATCTCATCTTTGCCCTGGTGGGGAATGGTTTAAATAGCGGGCTTCAAGGATTATTATCCCGTCGTGCTGGTGAGAACCGCCCGGAAGAAATTGGTAAATTATTTATGCAGGGGATCTGGATTGCCATGTTTTTTGCTGCAGCCGGTATTTTGCTTACCTGGATCTTTGCGCCCTATTTCCTTTCTCATAATCTTCATTCATTAACCGTACAACATGAAGCCATTGAATTTCTGAAGATAAGGATAGGCGGTGTGCCATTTTTATATCTCTTTCAGATGTGCAATGCCTTGTTAGTGAGCACGAACAACAGTCGCTACATTAAGTATGGATTCTGGACAATGGCCGCCCTTAATATCCTGCTCGACTATACATTGATATTTGGCCATTTTGGTTTGCCCCGTATGGGTTTCAACGGGGCGGCTTATGCCTCTGTGATCTCGGAAATAGCCGGGTTGGTAGTGGTAGTAAGTACAATTTTTTATAAGAAATTCAATCATCGTTTCCATATGTTTTATCACCGGAGGTTTGATAAACCGGTTGCGGGGTTGATCTTTAAGCAATCATCTCCCCTGGTGATGCAATGGCTGATCAGCATATTGGCCTGGTTATTTTTTTTTATTTTTATCGAGCACCTGGGCGAAAGAGCACTCGCGATCAGCAATACCATCAGAAACATCTTTGGTCTGTTCGGTATATTTGTTTGGGCCTTTGCCAGCACTACAAATGCCATGGTCAGCAATATCATTGGGCAGGGGAAAAAAGAACTGGTGATCATTCTTGTTAAAAAGATAATGTGGCTCAGTATCGGTTTCACTTTGATTCTCTGCTCACTTATCAATCTTTTTCCTGACCTGTTTCTCAGTATATATGACCGAAATAACAGTTTTGTGGCGGATGCCATCCCGGTGATCAGGATCGTTACCGTCGGAATGATGGTGATGTCTTTCTCCACGGTCTGGCTGAATGCGGTCACGGGTACCGGCAATACAAAAATTAATCTCGCCATAGAGATCATTGCGATCCTGGCTTACACTGTTTATGTCTATTCGGTGCTGAAAGTCCTGCACCTGGGTTTAATATGGGCCTGGGCCTCAGAAATATTATACTGGGGAAGCATTTTTATTCTTTCCTTTCTATATATCCGGAGCGGGAGGTGGAAGAAGAAAGTAATTTGAGATTTAACTACCCATTATAGCTTCCCGGGACATATAGCATTATTGGTGAATTAATCTGTGGCAAATTCTTTTCATCTTTTGTAACGGGCTAATTTCAGTTGCCTTTCCCGTTCTAATGCATTCTTAAGCTTTTTTGTATATTCAGGTCTCTTTTG
>JADGPW010000071.1 GCA_017882265.1 Chitinophagaceae bacterium
CCCTGAACTCTGCACGGTTTGTTTCCTTACCGTACATCAGAGGTACTTTAACCTGAACGACAAATTTGGTTACATGGCTCTTTCATCCATTAGGTATTTATATAGACGCACGCCTCGTGGCGTACCGGATTGGACGGATCAACACGGATATATTGTACTCATTTTTCTCTATCCGTGTAAATCCGTCCAATCCGTGTTATCCGTGTTCCTGTATTTTTACTGCGAAGCAGTGCTGCGGCAGCAGCTCCTTCCCGTCTTACCGCCCTTCCCGGCAACTTTATTTTAACAGTTTTAACTCAGCTTCTTTTTTTATACCGGTTAAACCGTTTGCATCCGCCTAAGTCTATTAATGGTTGGCTTTGTAGAGAACCGAAAATCCTTGCTCCGTTGAAACCTTGATCCAAGCCTTTCCTTATAAAAACAAACCCCCTACGGTAAAACCGGAAGGGGTTATTTTTTTAGCTCCTGCCTGCCCGACTTAAAATGGAATAATCATTACCTTGATTAAAAATTGGGTATGGAAGAAGATCAACAGGCAAATAATCCTGCCAGTGAAAATGAAATTGCTGATTACTATGAAGGTGTCAAAAAAATGGAGCTGGAAGACTACCAGAGAGGCATCAAAAAAGCGAGAAATGTATTATTTGTAACGGCTGTCCTGATCTTTATCGGTGAAATGATTTCCGCCGGTGCAAGCCAGGCTGGAATAACTCCTCTTGTTATCGGTATCGCTTTAATTGAATCCGGAATATTCGTTGGCCTTGGATTCTGGACAAAAACAAAACCTTATACTGCTATAATCGTCGGACTGATCATCTTTATCCTTATCTGGATAGTGGCTATTACAGTACTTGGCCTCCGGGGTGCGTATAGCGGTATCCTTGTGCGAATCATCGTCATCAGTTACCTGGTCAGTGCGTTAAAACCTGCCAGGGCATTTGAAGAAATGAAGAAGAGTGGGTAGGGAATGTCGAACAGAAGAACAAGGAATGCAGAATGAAGAAGTTAGACATTCCTTCTGCTCGATCCTTTTATGAATATCCGAACTGACTTCTTCGTTCTGCATTCCTTGTTCATCTGTTCTGCATTCATCACCAACCCAAAATCCACGCGAACATAAGCGGCACAACGATCGTAGCATCGCTTTCCACAATAAACTTGGGTGTATGTATATCCAGTTTCCCCCAGGTGATCTTTTCATTTGGAACGGCTCCGGAATAAGAACCATAAGAAGTGGTGCTATCACTTACCTGGCAGAAATAACTCCAGAACGGTACATCATGCCAGCCCAGGTCCTGGTACATCATCGGTACCACACAAATAGGAAAATCACCGGCGATGCCTCCCCCGATCTGGAAAAAACCAATTCCTTTTCCTGAAGAATTGTGCCGATACCAATAAGAGAGCCAGACCATGTATTCGATTCCGGATTTCATGGTGGCTGCCTTTAATTCATTCTTAATAACATAGGAAGCGAAAATATTTCCCATGGTACTGTCCTCCCAGCCCGGCACCACGATAGGAATGTTTTTCTTTGCAGCCGCCAGCATCCAGCTATCGGCCGGATCGATCTCGTAATATTGTTCCAGCATACCACTCAATAACATTTTATACATATACTCATGTGGGAAATAACGTTCCCCATTATCATCAGCGTCTTTCCATATCTTATGGATATGCTGTTGCAAACGACGAAAAGCTTCTTCTTCGGGAATACAGGTATCGGTAACCCGGTTGAAATGATTCTCCAGCAAGTCCCATTCTTCCTGCGGACTCAGGTCACGGTAATTCGGTACCCGTTTATAATGACTATGAGCGACAAGGTTCATAATATCTTCTTCCAGGTTAGCGCCGGTACAACTGATGATCGCCACTTTGTCCTGCCGGATCATTTCTGCCAGGCTAAGTCCAAGCTCCGCCGTGCTCATAGCCCCGGCCAGGGTGATCATCATCTTGCCCCCTTCGGCCAGGTGGGTCTCATACCCTTTGGCGGCATCCATTAAGGCGGCGGCGTTAAAATGACGATAATGATGCTGGATGAATTGCGAGATCGGGCCCTTTGTCATGTTAAATGATTTTTTCGCCCGCCTTCAGATCATCCCGCATAAGGCGGGACAAGACATTGCGGTAAGTGCCGCAAAAGTAGCATTTTGAACAATTAAAAAACTCAGCTAATAAATAATCAATAGATAAAAGTGAATAGTGAATAGATAATAGTTCTCAAATTCGAAAAGATCTTACAGCTTTAAGAAAGTATCAAAGCTGTAAGATCTTTTCAACTGAAGAAACTATTATCTATTATCTTTTAACTTTTATCTTCTCTCACTTTTATCTACTCTCACTTTTTCAATCTCACCCAAATTTCCTCCGGGATCAGCTTTTACTCTATACTTTTTATCATGAAATTCAAGATTGACCAGGTAACTGGTACCACCAGCGTTGGTAATTTCATTTACATCCAGGATATCAGCTTCGGCAAAACGCTTGTCGAGCGATGTCATAACGGCCAGGGGCAACTGGTTATAAAAAAGACCCCGGACAGAACCCAGGAGTTCACCCTCGGTATTGAAATAAGCTTCTACCCGGTGGTCTCCCAGTACAAAGCTTGCTTTAAGGTATTCGCCCAGGTCGTTCCATTGTACCAATTGCGCTGTGGCAAATTCTTTTTTAAATGATTTCAATACCTGGTCACTTATAGGATTTCCTCCATTGGCGAATGTGGTAGTAATGGCTACTGTCAGCAGTAATGACAATGATAAAATAATTCTTTTCATGGCTTAAGGTTTAATATCCGCCCGGATGAATCCGTTCGGACGGGGTTACTGATCTTGATTTCTACTTATTAAAGATAGTATGGCGGGAAGGCGAACCCAAGTGAATTATGACTTGCGGAGGGCACTGTTAATTTTCTTAACGATAGGAGAAATGATTTACCATTCATCATTGAAAACAATAATAACCGCAGAGACGCAGAGGCGCAGAGAGCAATAGGCAAGAGACAATAGACAACGGACCTGCTTTTATGTTCTTTTGTCAATTGCCAATTGTCAATTGCATATTTTCCTCAGCGTCTCCGCGCCTCAGCGTCTCTGCGATCATCTCTCTATAAAAACACAAAACCCCGCTCCGCCGAAGGCGGATAACGGGGCTTGTTTTACCACACACCAAAACTTAGTTTAAGCTTTTCTTGTTTTCTGGTACACGCTCCATTCAGTAGCGTCTGCTGCTTTCAGCACCATTTTAGTATCTGCATTTTCCAAGGTAATATAATAAGAGGTGCCATTGTTTTTGGCTACTTCAAACAGATCGCTGATCCAATAACCAGCATATGTTTTTTTCAGGCTGCTTTGCAGGGCCAGGGGCAGGTCAAGCGGACTGAGATAGCGGGTCAGCCCCAGCAATTCCCCTTCCG
>JADGPW010000072.1 GCA_017882265.1 Chitinophagaceae bacterium
ATTAAAATTTGACGAATATAATAATCAGTTCGCCCTCAACAGGAATGACACGGCTTACAGGGTAAGTGCCGCCGCCCCTGAAATTCACCTTTATTCGGCCCGGGGGGATAGCATGGTTTTTAAAAACAGGTATACGATTAACAGCACTATTACAGCTGATAAATACCTGCAGGTGTTGGCGGAAGGAAAGACCAGCTTTTTGAAATTCACAAAAAAGGATGTTGAAGAGTATTCTGAATATGGAGACGCTACGAAGTATAAACGGTTTGTGGACATGGAACAATATTTTTTTCTTAGGAACGGAGTGTTTACTACCACCCGGTTGTCCAAAAAAGATCTCGAAACCCTGTTGAATGATAAATGGGATAGGGTAAGTCAATACCTTTCACAAAATAAACTCTCCGGTAAAGATGAAAGGAGTTTCGCGGCTGCTATTATTTATTATAATTCACTTTGACCTTATTATAACAAACAGGAATATTTTTCCGTTGTAGTGACGGGGGAGCCGTGTTGCGTTCTTTTTTATCATTTGATGACGGTGTAACGGTACAAAGCTTTTTACTAATAAGCATTCTGACGATCTTGACTACAAAAAACCACTTTGGTCACCTTATCTTTTTTTGCTTATTACCGGTGAGTTTTTTTCTCAGTGTGCAAACAAAACCACTAATCAGGAAATCATATGCGTTTTATGTGGAAATATTACCCGGAAATATTCACGTCGATCCGGATGGTAAGATATTACCAATCAGGGCAAACACCATAGTGACAATCTATGTTGAAACAACTACACCAATCCTGGTATGGGATACTGCCTGGCAAAAAGGACAAGCCTATCTCATCACGGCATCCCTGATTAAACAGACTCCATATAAGGCAGGTATTTCAAAAGAAGGTAATCAGGTATTCATTACACCATTACAAGGAAATTTTCTTTGGCAGATACAGCTTTCTCCAATTTCCTCAAATCAACATGTAACGAACCAGGAAATTATTTTAAAGGGAAGATACAAACGGAAAACCGTCACCTGGAAAACGGGTAGATTGGTTCAGCTTATTCCTTATCCTTCTGTATAAGGCTACTACAATGAATTCCGTACTGACGAAATGAAAATTGTCAGGGAAATCCAGATTCATGGGTCAATTAGTCATAGGTAAAACCCAGTTGCCAGAATATATAATATTGATATGGATAGTTTTACATAAAATAGCAGGTTGATCATATTGAGAGACATCCTATTAAGGATATTTTTTGCTATGTGATATTTTTTCGATAACTTTTTTACCAAATTGTTCGATATAACAATGTAGTTCTTGTTGGCATCAAATGCTGCCGGTTTTTATCAATTCGCAGCTTATAAAAAAAAATTCAATCTGACAGTATGAGCACTTACAGGAAAATTATTATTTCTTGTTTATCAGCATTTTTTATGCTGGCCGTTATTAGTTGTCAGCATACGCAGAAAATTGAAAAACAAGAAGAAGAAAATGATAGGTATGATGGCCCCGAACTGGCAGCTAAGATGGAATTTGAACATACGAAGGACCCTGCTACCGGGAGAGTGCCAAGGGAGTTATTATTAACGGCCCTCGATCAAACTATGGAGTCCAAAAGCAATGCTCAGAACCGGCCTGACAATATAAATGCTTTATCCTGGGTTGAAAGAGGTCCTACCAGTGATGTAGTTGGCCCATCTAACGGTAATACGAGGGCGAATAACGGGATTGCCTCCGGAAGAATCAGGGCTATTTGGGTCGATCTTTCCGATGCTACAGGGAAAACTGTTTGGGTGGGTGGTGTGGATGGCGGATTATGGAAAACAACTGACATTACTGTTGCTTTTCCCACCTGGACCCTGGTAAATGATTATCTAAGCAATCTTGCCATTACCAGTATTTGCCAGGACCCTACCAGCACGAATATCATGTATTTTAGTACGGGTGAAGCGTATTTTAATTCTGATGCTGTTAACGGCAATGGCGTTTTCAAAAGTATTGACGGGGGAGCAACCTGGGCCCATCTTGCAAGTACTTCAACATATACAAGTTGCTCAAAAATACTTTGCGATGCGGCGGGTAATATTTATTTGGGAACAGTTGGATCCGGATTTTTAAGATCTACCAAAGTCAGTGGTGGTGCAGCATGGACGCTGATCTCGCCTTCGGGCTTTAGTTCAAGAACAGCAGATTTTGAAATAAGTTCAACAGGCAGGTTGCATTTGAGTGTGGGGTTAGGCAATTCAGCCATAGGTGCGTACCGTTATACCGACAACCCATCAACTGTTACAACTTTTACATGGACAACTCCTACCACTCCCTTTACATTTCCTTCGGGTGCCAATTGCCGGCTGGAATTAGGCTGTTCCGGGAATACATTATATGCCCTGCCCAGTAATAATTCGGCTATAGTGACAACGGTTTACAAGTCAATTGATGGAGGTGCCAACTGGACAAGTAATGCCTTAACAGCCACTAATATTACAGATTACAACGGCACAAACTCTCCGGCACAAGCATGGTATTGCCTGGCCATTGATATCGACCCTTCCAATACAAATAATGTAATCATAGGAAATCTCAATTGTTTAGGATCCACTGATGGTGGATCCACCTGGTCAAAAATATCGGATTGGGTAGGCACCTCGGGGCAATATGTTCATGCTGACCAGCATATTATTAAATGGTATGACAATGGCAATAAATTATTGATTGGTTGCGATGGGGGTATTCATTATTCTTCTGATAAAGGCGTCACGATCAGGGACAGGAATACGGGTTTACGAATAAAACAATTTTATTCCTGTGCTATTCATCCAACCAATACAAATTATTTTTTGGCTGGCGCTCAGGATAATGGCGTTCACCAGTTCAATAACGCCGGTTTAAGCAGCACAGTTGAAGTAACCGGGGGTGATGGAGCATTTGTAGCTATTGACCAGGACCAGCCTCAATACCAATTCGGTTCTTATGTTTTTAACCAATACAGGAGAAGTACAGACGGCGGGGCCACATGGTCCTCAGTTAATTTGAACAATAGTACCGGCCAGTTTATCAATCCTTTCGCTTATGACAATGCTGCTAATATTATGTATTGCGGCGATGTTGCCAACTCCTATCGCAGGTGGACTAATCCACAGACAGGTAGCACTTCTGCAGTAATTAATATTACAAGCATCGTGGGAAATGTGACAGCAGTAAGCGTGTCTCCCTATACTTCTAACAGTGTTTATTTTGGTACTGATAATGGTAAAGTTGTCCAGGTTGATAATGCCAATACTATTGCATCCGGATCTGCAGGCACGGATCGTTCAGTGGGTTTGCCGGCAGGAGCAACCGTTTCCTGCATTAACCAGGGTACCAATGATCAAAACCTGATCGTGACATTTTCCAATTATGCAATATCCAATGTCTGGGTTTCAATAAACGGAGGAGCTTCCTGGACCTCGCTGGACCTTAATGGTGTCAATCTGCCGGATATGCCTGTAAGGTGGGCTATGTTTTATCCCGGGGACAATACGAAAGCTTATATTGCTACAGAAACAGGAATATGGGAAACAACTTTAATTAATGGCACTTCAACCGTTTGGACGGCAAATAGTACTTTCCCCACCGTTCGAACTGATATGATTCAATATCGTGCTTTAGACCAAACATTAGCTGCCGCCACTCATGGCCGGGGTTTGTGGACTGCTCCGCTAAGTTGCGGCCCGGTATTAATCTGGTCAGGTGCTGTAAATACGGATTGGACAAATCCGGGTAACTGGAATTGTGGGACAGTACCGGTTTCCACATCTGATGTCCAGATCAATAACGGGGTACCGAATTTTCCGGTCATAAATTCCAATATTACTATCAGAAGTTTATTGCTAAATCCGGGGGCTCATTGTAATGTCAATACGGGCTTTACATTGACTGTAACACATTAAAAATGGTCGCTTCAAATAAAAGGCATAGCCACTAAATTACACTAATGAACATGAAAGGATTCTGTGGAATGGTGTTTTCATTCGTGTAAATTCGTGTCCATTCGGTACGCCACGAGGCGTGCGTCTATATAAATACCTAATGGATGAAAGAGCCATGTAACCAAATTTGTCGTTCAGGTTAAAGTACCTCTGATGTACGGTAAGGAAACAAACCGTGCAGAGTTCAGGG
>JADGPW010000073.1 GCA_017882265.1 Chitinophagaceae bacterium
CGGATCTCTGCCACTTTACTACATGAAATGAAAAGGAGTGGGGCGGGGCTGGGCCTGGCTACCATGTGCGTGGGCGTGGGGCAGGGAGCGGCGATCATTTACAAAAACATTTAATTTAACTTTCAGGATAGAAATTTTTTTCCCGGATTTTCGTTTCAGGAATTTAAAAAGTTGTCGTTATGAAAATATATCATCCCGCAAAATGCGGGCCGAGAACGCAGAGATAATCTTTGAGTTTTAAATCTCTGCGTGCTCTGCGATCCCTGCGTGGAATTCAACTTGACCCAATACCTGAATTTAAATAAACGATATGAAACAACTTATCCTTTTTTCGATATTGTCTTTACATTTTTTAACGGGGAATGCTCAAACGGATTCTTTGCAGCAATATACCGGGAAATACAAATTCCCTGATGGTAGTCCGGTAACCGAAATGACGCTAACCCTTGAAAACGGTGTACTACTGGGTAATTCTGTCATGGGTAGTTCCGAGTTTCGTAAAACAGAGGGTGATGTTTTTGAAATTGTAGCGTATTCCGGTACGGCTACTTTTAAAAGAAATACAGAAAGTAAAATAACCAGTGTTCGTATCGTGGTAGGAAGTATCGATATGGAAGGAACAAAGACAGAAGGAGTGGCAGTGAGCCTGATTGAGCATCCTTTGGCCCGTAGTTTAAAATGGAAAATTAATTAATTCCCCCGCAGGGATGGTTTGTTGCCCGCCGAATGCGAGGTTTTTTACTGTACAGGTATTTTCCTTTAGTTCTTTATCACCGATGATAATGATCCAGGGAATTTTTTTCTTCTCCGCGTATTTGAACTGCTTTTCAAACTTTGCAAATTCATGGTACAATTCGCTTCGTATGCCTTTTTGCCTTAGCTGCTGCAACCATTCAAATGCTTTTCGGCTTTCCTGATCACCGAGGTTAAAAAATAAAACCTGGGTGCCCACCTGCACATGCATGGGGAACAGGTTCAGTTCTTCCATTACATCATAAATGCGGTCCACGCCAAAGGAGATCCCTACGCCGGGAATATTGGGAACACCGAATAATCCGGTCAGGTCATCATAACGGCCACCACCGCCGATACTGCCCATCTGGACCCCTTTTGCTTTTACTTCGAAGATGATACCGGTATAGTAGTTGAGGCCCCGGGCAAGAGAGGGGTCCAGCGTTAGTTGCAGCCCCTCGGCTGCGCTCGGGGTGACAATGCTGGTGGCCGGTGGCAGCCCTTCGGCTTCGCCCGGGGTGACAATACTTATGTTTGGTGTGAGATGGTTTAATACGAATTCAATATCCGCAATTCCTTTTTGACATTCTTCATCATTCCCCAGTACCTCTTTTATCTGTATTATTTTTTCCTGGTTGTTCCCGCTGATGAGAAGATATTTTTCAATAATGGAAACCTGTTCTTTATTCAACCCTTTTTGTGATAATTCTTCTTTTACTTTTTCTAAACCGATCTTCTCCATCTTATCAATGGCGATAGTAAAATCCGTAATCCTGACGGATTCGCCACATCGTTTAGACAAGGAGGTTAAGAATTTCCTGCTGTTGATTTTTATTTCAACAGGGATATTCAGTTTTTCGAATACGGCTTTGTACATAGTGGCCAGTTCTGTTTCATTCAATAATGAATGGCTACCTACCACATCGGCATCACATTGATAAAACTCACGGTAGCGGCCCTTCTGGGGGCGTTCCGCCCTCCAAACCGGCTGTACCTGGTAACGTTTAAATGGAAAAACCAGTTGATGGTGATTCATCGCCACATACCGGGCAAAAGGTATGGTGAGATCATATTTCAGCGCTCTCTCCGTGATGCCTTTTACCGTTTTTCCCTGTAGCAGTTTTTCAAGATCGGCTTTGACCTGTTTTTCTTTATCCGGATTATCAAGGCCGTTATTCAGGATCTTGAAGATCAATTTATCTCCTTCCTCACCATACTTCCCCATCAGGGTCTCCAGGTTTTCCATCGCCGGAGTTTCCAACGGCTCAAATCCGTATAACTCAAATACATTTCGTATCGTGCTAAAAATATAATCTCTTTTACGAATGACTTCCGATCCGAAGTCTCTTGTTCCCTGTGGTATGCTTACACTAACTTTTGCCATTTCGTAAGTCATTTCAAATTTAGTGATGCTTGTAAAGCCCCTCCTCCGGAGGGGTTTGGGGAGGCCTTTGCTATAATCGCATCGCATACTTTATCGATCAGATCAAAAGCCTTATGATAACCCGATTCCGGACCGGACCAGGGATCCGGCACATCCATATCTTTTCCCGGGTATAATTCATTCATCAGCAGGTCAACTTTAGAAGGATCAAACTTGTTGCCGGCCATATCCTGCATATCTTCCAGCACATCGTTGGCGAGCGCATATATTTTATCATAGAGGACAAAATCATTACCAGTAAATCTTCTTGCACGCTGCCTGCTTATATCAATACCATGCATTCCGGCTACTTTCTGTGACAGCGGATGAGGAGGTTCCCCGATATGATAACTATTGGTACCGGCGCTTTCTATACTCCAATCCAACCCTGCTTTAATAGCTTTATCCTGTAAAATACCTTCTGCCAGCGGGCTACGGCAGATATTTCCCAGGCAGACCATGAGGATTTTCATAACACGAAGATAGGATTCAGTCGGCAGTTGGGCAGTTGGGCAGGTGGGCAGTTGGGCAGTCGGCAGTCGGCAGTCGGGCAGCCGGCAGTCGGCAGTTGGGCAGTCGGGCAGTTGGGCAGCCGGCAGTCGGGCAGTCAGCAGTAGGTTGTAACAAAATGAACTTATCTGTATTTTTCAGGATTTTTTATTATGTCTCCTAAAAGTTTACCTACTTCTTGTTTTTGAAAAGACAGTTTATTATGCTCATTATCGGTAATGTATTTACATGCCAATGAAAAATCTAACCAGACTTCGGTTTCTGTATTTTCAGTATCTGAATCTGTAAGTTTACTTATAAAATAGGAAGGATATTTTCTTCTTCTGAATGCTTCTGCAAAATTTGCACATACGGATCTTGAACTCCTCCTTATCTGATCAGTTAAACTATAGGTTTCTTCTTTAGGAAAGCGTTTGGATATTTCAAAAATATCCATAGCTAATTCAAAGGCTTTTTTATATACCAGGAGATCCTTATAACCCGCCATTTTTAATAAAAATACATAGCAAGGATAAATTACAAGCGTTGTTTTAACGACAATTATTTGTTTTTTCCTAATCCATTCAACTATGGACTGCCTTACTTCTTAACTGCTGACTGGATGACCGCCGACTGCCCGACTGCATGACTGCCGACTGCCCGACTGTATGACTGCCGACTGCCCAACTGCCCGACTGCCCAACTGCCCAACTGCCCGACTGCCAACTGCCCAACTGCCCGACTGCCAACTGCCCGACTGATTATGGATTCACAACCAGCAGGCATCTAATTACAAAACAAGGGATATGACAAACAAAGAAATCCTGCAGGCCGATCTGCTCGATATAATTTTCGAGCGACGGAATAAAGACTACGGCGCCTATGCGCTTCGTAAATATTATAATAAACGCATGCTGACGGCGGTTGGGTCTGCTATGTCTTTAATCCTGCTTTTTTTCATGATCAATGGATTTAGCCATAATAATAATAATAATGGGATCGTCAATTACACACAAGATGATAAGTCACATGTAGTCATTACAGAGGTCGTATTTCAAAAAGATAAACCCCAGGAGCCTTTAAAACCAAAAGAGCCGGTGAAGTCAAAACCTGTTGAAAAGATGGCCCAGCAAAAAGTTACCAGTACAATTAGGATCAGGCCTGATGATCTTGTAAAAAATACAATGGTTGATGTAAAAAGTTTGGACGACCGGAAAGTGGCTGATGTAAGCGGGGAAGGTAAAAAAGATGATGGTATACCTAAGGAGACCGGAAAGCCAGGCATTTCAAATGCTGGTGATGCCGGGATAAATACCGAAGCTCAGGGGCCTGAATTTAAACCCATGGAAACAGACCCTGAATTTCCGGGTGGGCCCGAAGCGCTAAAAAGATTCCTGGCGAAAAATCTCAATACCCCCGGGGAACTTGAAGCAGGTGAAAAGAAAATGGTGCAGATCAGGTTTAACGTGGACAAAGATGGGATTGTTTCCACCCTGGAAATATTGGCCAGCGGGGGCTCTGAATTTGACAATGAAGTGGAAAGAGTTTGCAAAAAAATGCCCCATTGGATCCCGGCTATTCAGAATGGGGTCAATGTCCCGGTTAGCTATGTGTTACCGGTAACATTTATCGGGGTGGAACAGTAAAATTTCAATAATTTGCTACTCTTGGATGGCCGGGATCAAGGTCCATTCATGTATAAACGGAAAACAGGCATTTGCCGGTGAAAACTAAGATTGATGTTTGAAGAATATGAAGAAAAGAAGCGGAAACAGGTTTCCATCATGCGTTCGATAAGAGATTATGGTACGGGCATATTTATTATCATTGTCGGTCTTTTCTTCCTGTTTCACGACAAGATCAAGACACCTTTACCCGAGTTTACTTCTTCCTGGATAGATAAGTTCTTTGCAGGGATGTGTTTACTTTACGGAAGCTGGAGAATATACAGGGGGTATAAAAAAAAATATTTCAGATGATCATTTGCCGTACCTGGAAATTTGGGGCCCTGGCTTTATTTATATTCCTGATTGCAGGCTGTAAGTCATATAAAACCCAGGACAACGAACAGCCCGATACGATGGACCGGGGAACGATCCATGTCAGCGCCGATGAATCATTCAAGCCTGTCATTGATGAACAGGTGAAAGTGTATGAATCCAGGCATCCGGGTGCCCATATCATTGTACAGTATAAACCGGAAGCTGAATGCCTGAAGGACCTGGCCGTGGACAGCATCAGAATGGTGATAGCCACCCGTCGTTATAATTCCGATGAAAAAAGTATCATGGTGGACTCCTTAAAGGTGTCACCACAAAGTTTAACAATTGCCCGGGATGGTGTGGCAGTTATTGTAAATCCGGCTTCGCCTGATTCGCTCTTTACCATGACAGATATCGTAGCTATACTGAAAGGAAAATTTAGGAAAAATTTAATCCCGGTCTTTGACGGTATAAAAGCAACCAGTACCGTACGTTTTATCATCGACTCTGTATTGCACGGGGATACACTCAGTTCCATGGCCCGGGCAGCTCTTAGTAGTCAGGGAGTAATTGATTATGTGGCGAAAACGCCTGATGCGATTGGTTTTATAGGAGTAAGCTGGATAGGGAACCCGGAGGACACGGCACAGTTAAGTTTTTTGAAAAAAGTAAGGATAGCAGGAATAGAAAGCGCCGACATTCCCGGCAAGTATGTTAAAGCATACCAGGCAAACATTTACATGAAGCGTTATCCTATGGTACGGGATTTGGTTTATATACTAAAAGAAAACTACAAAGGACTGGGATATTTTTTTGCAGGATTTATGAGTGGAGAGATAGGACAAATGATTTTCAGAAGAGCGTACTTAGTGCCAACCGTTTTAAAAAATTTTGGTGTCAGGGCGATCACGCTGACGGAGACAAAGTAGTTATATTTACGAACTCTTAAAAGTGAACAGTAAAATGAATAAGACCACCATCACATTTTTAGCATCCACCTTATTATTAATTAGCGGGGTAAAGGCACAGACACTGCAGGAAGGGGTGAATCATGTGTATGCGCAAAGGTACAACAGCGCTATTTCGGTTTTTGAAAAAATGCTTGCTACCAATCCCAATAATATAGAAGCCACCTATTGGCTGGGCCAGGCCTATCTTAATATGGAAGAGATCGCGGGCGCCCGCCGGGAGAAAACGCGACAATTATATGAAAAGGCCTTGCAGGCTACTCAAAATGCGCCGTTGATTCTTGTGGGAATGGGCCAGGTACAATTACTGGAGAATAAGACGAATGATGCCCGCCAGAGTTTTGAAACGGCTCTTACGATGTCAAGAACCAAAAAAGGAGACGACCCTGCTATTATCACAGCTATCGGTCGTGCCAATGTGGATGCAAAGGCCGGGGATTTTAATTATGCCATTGATAAGCTGAACACCATACCGGATAAAGATAAGAATGCAGAAACTTATTTGGTATTAGGGAATGCCTACCGGAAGGCAAAGCCAGGTGAAGGCGGAGGAGATGCTTACACGAGTTACAATAAAGCGATTCAATTAAATCCAAATTTTGCCCCTGTTTATTTACGGCTGGCTAAGCTGTTTGAATCACAAAAGAACTGGGAACTGGTGTTGCAATACCTGAATCAATCGGTAGCGAAAGATCCCAATTTCACAGCCGGGTACTTTGAATTATTTTACTATTATTTTTATCGTACCAAATATCCAGAAGCTGAAGAGCAGTTAAAAAAATATATTGATACCAAATTACCTGAGAACGATATCCAGGACCAATACCTGTATGCAATGCTGTGTTGGGCCCGAAAGGATTTTGATTGCGCGATAACAAAAGGGGAAAGCGTGGTAACGGCGATGGGTAATCTTACCAAACCCAAAGTGTACAGGATGCTGGCTGATGCCTATTACCAGAATGGAAATTATGCGAATGCAAAAAAATACAGCGATGAATTTTTTGCCAAAAAGAACCCGGATGATCCGATCCTTCCTGATTATGAAAACAGGGCAGCCATATTATCAAAACTGGAAAGCTCTCCTGATGATGTGTTTAATACTTATATAGCAGGAGTGGGAATAGATACAACAGTAGAAGCCAAAATAGATTTTTTAAAAAAAGGCGCTGATTACTTTAAAGCCAGAGGCGACAGCGTAAGCCGTAATAAAGAAGGAGATATCCGGCTTGCCCTTCTGAAATTAAAACCAAATTCCACCCAGCGGGATATTTTTGATGCGGGGTTTGCCTATTACCAGGGAAAGAATTATACAAGATCAGATAGTTTATATGGCTATTATACCGATAAATGGCCGGATGAAACCTTTGGCTGGCAGATGCGCTTTCAAATCGGACGAATAATGGATAGTACAATGGCAAAAGGGCTGGCTGTTCCATTTGGTATTAAATACCTTGAAGTATTACAGAAAGACACAGCAAAGAATAAGAAAAATATTGTAGGGGTAGCCAATTACCTTGCCCAGTACTATGCCAATATTGAAAAGGACAGGGATAAGGCGATCGAGTATCTTAAAATTATGCTGATTTATGACCCCACGAATGATATTATTATTAATAATATTAAAGCACTCGAGAAAATGCCGGCGACAAAGACAAAAACTAAAACTAAAGATAACCCGGCACCCAGTCCACCAGCTAAGGCAGTAAAGCAGTCTGTCAGTCGGCAGTCTGTCAGTCGGCAGTCTGTCAGTCGGCAGTCTACAGTCGGCAGTAGGGCAGTAGGCAGTCAGAATCCTTAGAAGCCTATTATAACATAACAATAAAGACCTTTACGGGACTGCACGATTGCCGACTGCACGATTGCCGACTGCACGATTGCCGACTGCACGATTGCCGACTGCACGACTGCACGACTGCTAACTGCAAGACTGCCGGTTGCATGATTGTTGACAGTTGGCTGCATGATTGTTGACAACTGGCTGCATGACTGTTGACTACCGCCTGAACATTTCTTTCTTTTATTCTCTTAGTCCAAGGTAAATTCAGGTTGTCACCCTAATTTTGCCAGATTAGTATGTGCCAATGATTCATTTACTGCAAACCGGTTTAAATAGTGCGGACTCAGGCTCTTTTCTGCCGGTAGCTGTTCAATTCATAATTGCTACGGGCCTGGTGGCATTTCTTATGTTCGTGACCCATATGCTGGGCCCGAAAAGAAAAACAACTGACAAGCTCCAGAATTTTTCCAGCGGGATAGAAACACATGGGGATGCCCGTCAGCCCATGGCCATTAAATATTTTCTGACCGCTATTTTGTTTGTCTTATTTGATGTGGAAGTGATATTTTTTTACCCCTATGCCGTCAATTTTAAGGTCCTGGGATGGAATGGCTTTTGGGCGGTCATGCTTTTTGTAGGATTTTTCCTTTGCGGGTTTATCTATATCCTTAAAAAAGGAGCATTAAAATGGGAAGAGTAAAACCCCTGTCCTCTAAAGGGGAACCCAGGTCGAAGAGTTCTTATAAATAGTTAGTTAATTAAAGAAGAGAGCATTTAGTTCTGTCTTTGATTTTAAAATAATAACAGTTTTCATTTAAGTATGATTAAAACTCCCCTTTAGGGGGTGGGGGTATTATGGCGCGTCCTGTATCATATAATCTTATCAATAAACCGCTGGAAACGGATATCAGCATGGTCGATATGCCGGACGGCAATATCGGGGAGGGATTTTTTGCCACTTCATTAAATAAGGTGATCGGTCTGGCAAGAAGGAATTCTATCTGGCCGCTTCCATTTGCCACTTCCTGTTGCGGTATTGAATTCATGGCTACGATGGGTTCACATTATGATCTTGGCCGGTTTGGTAGTGAACGGGTAGGTTTTTCTCCACGCCAATGTGACCTGCTGATGGTCATGGGAACCATTGCCAAAAAAATGGGACCCGTACTGAAATTGGTTTACCTGCAAATGGCGGAACCACGTTGGGTCATGGCCGTGGGCGCCTGTGCATCCAGCGGTGGCATATTTGATACTTATAGTGTGTTGCAAGGCATTGACCAGGTCATTCCGGTGGACGTTTATGTACCGGGTTGCCCGCCTCGTCCTGAAGCCATAATTGATGGGTTGATAAGAATCCAGGAATTGGTAGGCAAGGAAAGTTTGAGAAGAAGAAACGGGGATAAGTATAAGGCATTGTTGGAGAGTTATGGGATTCAGTAGGCCTCCCCAAACCCCTCCGAAGGAGGGGCTTACGAAGAGGCTCAATTTTGAAATAGTATTCAATAATCAGCGTGTTAAGCCTCCCCTTTGGGGAGGTTTAGAGGGGCTTATGAGTTTAACTAACGAACATATCAAACAAAGATTGATTGAGAAATTTGCTGAATGGGTAAGCAATTTTGAAGAACCCTATGGCATGCTAACATTTGAAGCGCCGAATGAGATCAACCTGAAAGTGCTGAATTTTCTTTATGATGATGAGGAACTGAAATTCCGTTTCCTTACTACCCTGGGCGGGGTTCATTACCCGAATAAAAAAGGGAAAGAACTCGCGATCGTTTACCACCTGCATAACCTTACAGAAAATGTCCGTATCCGGTTTAAAATATACACCGATATTCAGCAACCGGATGTATATACGGCCACCGGTTTGTTTTCTGCGGCTAACTGGATGGAAAGAGAAACCTATGATTTTTACGGGGTTAATTTTGTTGGTCATCCTAACCTTAAACGAATATTAAATGTGGATGAAATGGATTATTTCCCGATGCGAAAAGAGTTTCCTTTGGAAGACCAGTCAAGGATAGACAAGGATGATGAAATGTTTGGACGGGGCGGTACGACGGGATTTGGAAACGAGATAACGGTTGATCGCCATGCCACGATCGCTGAAGAAGATAAGCCCGATGAAGCAGGAAGAACCATAGTATGAGACGTAAATGGATGATAACGGATATTATGATGGACATATCAAATTAAAAGCAAGTTTAAATTATGTTTAGTTTTTTTAGAAAACATAAATTCCTTTTTGATATTCTTGCTTTAATAATATTTGCCGGAGGTTCGGTAATGTATTGGTTTGATTATTCAGCTAATGAGAATAAAAAGATACACTTAATTGCTGCAATCGTTATGGGAGTAATGGCAATTCTCAAATTGACAGATGTTATAGAATATATACGGGAAAGGAAATTGCCTGTAGATAAAACAATAGTTGAAAATAAAATTATAAAACCTCTTTAGGGGTTTGGGGTATCATGTCTGAACATCATATCAAATTACCGGAAGGAAGTATTGAGAAAACGACTTCGACACTGAACCTGGGGCCTACGCACCCGGCTACACATGGCGTGATGCAGAATATCCTGGAATTGGATGGCGAACGTATCGTTTCTACCCAACAAACCATCGGATATATACACCGGGCTTTCGAAAAGATCGCCGAACGCCGCCCCCTCTACCAGATCACACCACTCACAGATAGGATGAATTATTGCTCTTCCCCGATCAATAATATGGGCTGGCATCTTACCTGCGAAAAACTGCTGGGCGTAAAAACACCGAAACGGGTGGATTATCTCCGGATCATTATCATGGAGCTGGCGAGGATATCCGATCACCTGATCTGCAATTCGATCGTTGGGGTGGATGCCGGAGCTTATACCGGTTTTTTATACGTCATGCAATACCGTGAACTTATTTACGAGATCTATGAAGAAGTATGCGGTTCAAGGTTAACCACGAATATTGGCCGTATCGGCGGGTTCGAAAGGAACTTTAATGATATTGCCTTCCGGAAACTAGAGAAATTCCTTAAAGAATATCCCCGCGTACTTAAAGAATTTGAAAACCTGTTCCAGCGTAACCGGATCTTTATGGACCGGACCAAGGGAACCGGCGCCATCAGTGCAGAAAGGGCCATGAACTATGGTTTTACCGGGCCCAACCTCAGGGCGGCAGGCGTGGATTATGATGTGAGGGTGCATACGCCCTATTCCAGTTATGAGGATATGCAATTCAATATTCCGGTTGGAACCACCGGAGATAATTACGATCGCTGGCTTGTTCGCAGCCAGGAAATGTGGCAAAGCCTTGGAATCATTGAACAGGCCTACCATAAAGTACAGGAATTCAAAGGAGCGGAAGCCGATATATTTCATGCAGACGTTCCCGAATATTATTTACCCGAAAAGAAAGATGTATATACAAAAATGGAAGCGTTGATCTACCATTTTAAGATCATCATGGGAGAGATCGAAATGCCGGTGGGGGAAGTGTACCATTCTGTTGAAGCCGCAAACGGGGAATTAGGTTTTTACCTGATCAGTGATGGGGGAAGAACACCTTACCGTTTGCATTTCCGCAGGCCTTGTTTTATTTATTACCAGGCATTCGAGGAACTGACAAAAGGAGGCATGTTGAGTGATGCCATTATGACGATGAGTAGTTTGAACCTGATAGCGGGGGAGATGGATAGTTAACCCCCTGTCCCCCTTAAGGGGGGAACTTAGATTGAAATTGCATTAATTATCAGGGTAGGTTCTTTAACAGAAGGGTTAATAATAGATTTATCTAAATAATAAATCTTTTGCAGGTGCGCAGAAGATTAAAATTCTCCGCTGTATGCGGATTAGTATTATATGATACAATTTTCAGACGAGAAACTTAAAGAAGTGCAGCGCATCATCGGCTTTTACCCCGAAGGGAAGCAGAAAAGCGCTGTCCTTCCTGTATTGCATCTGGCGCAACAGGAATTTGGGGGCTGGCTGAGTGTGGCTACGATGGATTATGTGGCTTCTTTATTACAAATAGAGCCGATCGAAGTGTACGAGGTGGCTACTTTCTTTAGCATGTATAATTTAAAACCGGTGGGTAAGTATATGTTTGAGGTCTGCCAGACAGGTCCCTGTATGTTGAATGGCAGTGATAATATCATTAAATACATTGGAGAAAAACTTGGCATTAAACCCGGGGAAACAAGTGCCGACGGTCTGTTCACCTTAAAAACTGTGGAATGTATGGCTGCCTGTGGTTATGCCCCGATGATGCAACTGGGAAAACATTACCGGGAACATCTGACCAAAGAGAAAGTGGATGCTATTATTGATGAATGCAGGAAAAACGCGGAATTGAATAACTAGGTAATGCGGTTGTATTTTACAATACTATTGCTCTTTTCAGGTTGGGTGGCTGTGGCGCAGGTTGATAGTGCAGGAGTAAAGAAAGCAATGATGAGGCTGGATAAAGCATTGTTGGAAAAAGATGCGGCGGCTTTGAATGATGTATTGCATGACGAAGTCAGTTATGGTCATTCGAACGGCTGGGTACAAACGAAACAGGATATACTGAATGATTTGAAAAGCGGAAAACTTGTTTATGCAAAGATTGTAAATAACAGCGTCACCATGGTTAGTGTCAAAAAGAAATGGGCGACAGTGAGTACAAATACAAATGTGGAAGGAATGGCCAGCGAGAAAAGTTTTCAATTACTATTGCATGTGTGGCAGGTGTGGACGAAAACAAAACAAGGCTGGCAACTCTGGACGAGGCAGAGTGTAAAATTAAATTAGAACTAAATTGAATTGTTAAGATAAAAAGCAAGCTTAACGGAGGGATCAGGAGAAATATGGGAAGTAAATTATTATTGGACAAGGTTCATATTGAAAACATCAGGAGCTATGATGTATACCGCCGTGAAGGTGGTTATCGTAGCGTAGAAAAAGCTATCCGGTCAATGAACCCGGTTGCGGTGATGGAGGAAGTAAAGAAGAGTGGCTTGCGCGGTCGCGGAGGAGCTGGTTTTCCTACAGGGATGAAATGGAGTTTTTTGGCTAAACCGGAAGGCGTGCCCCGTTACCTGGTGTGCAATGCGGATGAAAGCGAACCCGGTACTTTTAAGGACCGGTACCTGATGGAATTTATTCCTCACCTGCTGATCGAAGGGCTGATCGTTTCTTCTTATGCCATAGGATCCAACCGCACTTATATTTATATACGTGGCGAATTCAAATGGATCATTGATATCCTGGAACAGGCCATTACTGAAGCAAAAAATAACGGGTGGCTGGGTAAAAATATCCTGGGTAGCGGATTTGATTGTGAGATCTATGTTCATTCCGGAGCCGGCGCTTATATATGTGGAGAAGAGACAGCCTTATTGGAATCATTGGAAGGGAAGAGGGGCAACCCAAGGATCAAACCTCCTTTCCCTGCTGTGCGGGGATTATGGGATTGCCCGACCGTGGTCAACAATGTAGAAACGATCGCAGCCGTAGTGCCGATCATCAATGATGGAGGTGATAACTATGCAAAAATCGGAACCGGGAAATCAACAGGAACAAAGCTGATCTCTTCCTGTGGCAATATTAAGAAACCGGGGGTATATGAAATTGAGATGTCAATATCGGTTGAAGAGTTTATTTACAGTGATGAATATTGTGGTGGTATCGCCAATGGCAGAAGACTTAAAGCCTGTATTCCCGGCGGCTCCTCCGTCCCGATACTACCTGCCAATCTTTTATTAAAGACAGCGAAAGGCGATTCAAGGATGATGACCTATGAAAGCCTCGCGGATGGGGGCTTTCAATCCGGGTCGATGATGGGCTCGGGAGGGTTTATTGTATTGGATGAGGACCAGTGCGTGGTCAGGCACACTTATACACTGGCCAGGTTTTACCGTCATGAAAGTTGCGGACAGTGTTCTCCCTGCCGGGAAGGAACAGGATGGATGGAAAAAATATTATTGAATATCGAGAATGGGAAAGGTAAGATGAGTGATATTGACCTGCTTTGGGATATCCAGCGGAAAATAGAAGGCAATACGATCTGTCCGCTTGGTGATGCCGCGGCCTGGCCGGTAGCAGCAGCGATCCGTCATTTCAGGGATGAGTTTGAATGGCATATCACCAACCCGGATGATGCTCAACGAAGAAATTATGGATTGGCGAATTATGCGGAGCCGCTTAAAGTTGTGGCGGTGTAATTTCACGCAAAGGCGCTAAGTGTTTAAGACGCAAAGGAATGACCGAAAATGAATTATCAAAATTAATTGTTGATTTGTGTTTTAGAATACACAAACAATATGGGCCTGGGTTGTTTGAAAGTGTTTATGAAGAAATATTTTATTATGAATGGACTAAAACAGAGATTCCCCTAAAGCGGCAACATCCTGTTCCTTTGATTCATGAGGAAATAAAGATGGAGGTTGGTTTCAGAGCGGATTTTATTATCGATGATAAAGTGATTATAGAACTAAAATCAATAGAAAGCCTGGCCGAAATTCATTACAAGCAGGTTCAGACATATTTAAAGCTAACAGGTTTAAAATTAGGGCTATTAGTAAACTTTAATGTTCCATTGATAAAAAACGGATTACATAGGATAGTAAATAACTTATAAGCTTTGCGTCTTTGCACCTTATATTGCTTTGCGTGAAATAATTAACATGGCTGAAGAAATAAAAAAAGAAGCACCTGCGAATTTTAAACCCGATAGCTATCGGGTCACTATCGATAATATTACAATCGAAGTGCCGCCGGGTACAACTATATTAAATGCGGCACGGCAAATTGGCGGTGATGTAACCCCCCCTGCCATGTGCTATTACAGCAAACTCCAGGGCAGCGGTGGTAAATGCCGTACCTGCCTGGTAGAAGTAGCGGCCGGTTCAAACGCGGATCCCAGGCCCATGCCTAAATTGGTTGCCAGTTGCCGTACCAATGTAATGGATGGTATGGTTGTTAAAAATATCACCAGTGAAAAAGTACTGGAGGCAAGAGCGGCTGTAGTCGAATTCTTATTGATTAATCATCCTTTGGATTGCCCGATCTGCGACCAGGCGGGAGAATGTCATCTCCAGGACCTCGGTTATGATCATGGTAAAGAAGGAACCCGTTACGAATTCAGGAGGAGAACATTTGAAAAAGAAGATATCGGCCCTTATATACAATTGCACATGACAAGGTGTATCCTTTGTTACCGGTGTACTTATGTAGCCGACCAGTTGACCGATCGGCGGGTACACGGGATTTTAGACCGTGGGGATCAGGCAGAGATCTCGACTTATATTTCCAAGGCAATTGACAATGATTTTAGCGGCAATATGATCGATGTTTGCCCGGTAGGTGCATTAACGGATAGAACATTTCGGTTTAAGAACAGGGTCTGGTTTACCCGACCCATAGATGCACACCGGGATTGCGACAAATGCTGTGGGAAAGTTACATTATGGAACCGGGGCGACGAAGTGTTGCGGGTCACTGTACGAAAAGATCCCTGGGGTGAAGTACAGAGTTATGATGGCAAACCAGGATGGATATGCAATACCTGTCGCTTTGACAAAAAACATATCAATGATTGGGTGATCGAAGGGCCCACCCGGATCAACCGCCATTCGGTGATCTCACAGGGGCATTACCTGGGATTTAAAAAACCCCAGGAAACCATTTCGGAAGTAATGGGAGGAAGACACCCGAAATTAATGATGGATATTCATAGTATCAGTGACGTGAACATTGTTGATATCAGCCAGTTACCGGGTCCGGCAACGAGTAATACGTTTGAAAAAGATTTGAATGGAGTTAATATAGGAATGGGAACGAATACTGGAGAAAAAGATTAAGTAAACCCAATTTCACTTTGATGAAAATTTTATTTTTAAATGATTTTAAAACTCCCCTTTAGGGGCTGGGGGTATTATGTATTTACTCGCACTTGACTGGTGGTTGATTTTGGAAAAATGCCTGCTGGTGGCAGTAGTCGTAGCACTTTCCTTCTTTATTGCTATGTATACCACTTATGCAGAAAGAAAAGTAGCGGCCTGGCTGCAGGACCGTCGCGGACCTAACCGTGCCGGACCTTTTGGTATTTTTCAACCCCTGGCTGATGGTGGTAAATTATTTTTCAAGGAAGAGATCATCCCGCTGGCTTCCTCCAGGTTCCTCTTCATCCTGGGGCCCTCCATGGCGATGCTCACCGCTTTATTGACCAGTGCCGTTATTCCCTGGAGTACCCCTATGCATTTATTTGGACGGAATATTAGTATGCAGATAGCCGATATTAATATCGGTATCTTATATGTGTTTGGTGTAGTGAGCCTTGGTGTATATGGTATCCTCGTCGGTGGCTGGGCCTCCAATAATAAATTTTCTTTATTGGCTGCCATCCGTGGCGCTTCACAGATGATCTCCTATGAACTGGCCATGGGACTGGCGCTGATAGCCGTATTAATGATGACAGGTTCTTTGCAGATGAGCGTGATCGTACAAAACCAGGTTCAGCATGGGTGGCATATTATTTACCAGCCACTGGGTTTTGTCATATTTTTTGTATGTGCCCTGGCAGAATGCAACAGGACCCCTTTTGATATGGCTGAATGTGAAAATGAGCTGAATTTCGGTTATCACCAGGAATACTCTTCCATGAAACTGGGCTTTTATTTGTTTGCGGAATACATCAATATGTTTATCAGCAGCGCCGTGATGGTGACCTTGTTCTTTGGCGCTTATGATATTCCTTTTGTGAATGAAGCCAGCTGGGGACTAAATGCCAACTGGTTGGCGATAATCGGTTTCATCGTATTCCTTGCCAAGACCTTTTTCTTCCTTTTCGTTTTTATCTGGATCCGGTGGACCATTCCCCGTTTCCGGTACGACCAGTTGATGAACCTGGGATGGAAGAAACTGATACCGCTTGCTCTTGCGAATATGATCGTGACAGCGGTGGTGATGTTATTGTTGAAAAAATAGTCGGGAAGTCGGGAAGTCAGAAAGTCCGAAAGACATTTCAAAAAAATTGAGCTTTCTTCCGGACTTCCGGACTTTCGGACTTTCGGACTCCGGAAACAATATATTTGCGAAACTTTTAAAATAGCTAATAGCTAAAAGCTCATAGCTTCAATATGTTAACACAAAGAGCAAAACAGGTAGATCGCCGGCCCATGACAGGGCTTGAGAGCATTTACCTGTGGAATATATTGAAAGGAATGATGATTACGTTAAGCCATCTTTTCAAAAAGAAGGCGACCATTCAATACCCTGAACAAAAAAGAACTTTCTCCAAAGTATTTCGTGGTTTGCAGGTATTGAACCGGGACGCGGAAGGGCGTGAAAACTGCACGGCCTGTGGTCTCTGTGCGGTAGCGTGTCCTGCTGAAGCGATCACCATGGAAGCCGCTGAACGATTATCTGGAGAAGAACATTTATACCGCGAAGAAAAATACGCTGTTAAATACGAGATCAATATGCTGCGATGCATTTTCTGCGGATTTTGTGAAGATGCCTGTCCGAAGGACGCGATTTATTTATCGCAAACTTTTGCACCGGCAAACTATGGAAGAAAAGGATTTATATATAAGAAAGAAGATCTGTTAATTCCACATCCGATAGAACAGCCGGAGGCGTATAAAAAAGCGTTGGGGGAGAAAGTGGTAAAGGCGGATGGTTAAGGAATTAGGGACCTGCCTGCCGGCAGGCAGGTTGGGAATTCGCAAAGAACGATAGCTCGTAGCTAATAGCTTATAGGGAAATGAATATTACACAAATAATCTTCTGGATTCTTTCCGTCGTGGCCCTGTTCAGCGCCCTGATGGTCATAACGGCCAGGAACCCTGTGTACAGTGTATTATGGCTTATCGCCACTTTTTTTTCTATTTCCGGTCATTATATTCTGCTGAATGCACAGTTCCTGGCGATTGTAAACATTATTGTGTATGCAGGAGCGATCATGGTATTATTCCTTTTTGTTATTATGCTGATGAACCTGAATAAGGAATCAGAACCAAGGAAACACCGCTTATTGAAACTGGCCGGCGCGGTATCAGGCGGATCTTTATTATTGGTACTGGTGGCGGCCTTAAGGGATACCGATCTCAAACACGAGCACGCGTTGGTAAATGAAGGGAATATTGGGTTGATCCAAAACCTGGGAAAAGAATTGTTCAGCACCTATACGGTGCCTTTTGAAATAAGTAGTGTGTTGTTTTTGAGTGCGATGGTAGGGGCGGTGGTGATTGGGAAGAAAGAGTAAAGCCCCCTAAATCCCCCGAAGGGGGACTTTCGGAGCCTCAAAATAGATCGTTGAGTAACTAAATAAATGAAATTTCGAAAGCCTCCCCTTCGGGGAAGTTTGGAGGGGCCTTATGCCGATAAACTATTACATATTCTTATCTCTAGCCTTGTTCTGCATTGGCATAGTAGGTGTGCTTACACGCCGCAATGCGATCATTATTTTCATGTGTATTGAAATCATGCTGAATGCGGTGAATTTATTGCTGGTTGCATTTTCCAAGATGCATCATCTTAAGAATGCGGCCATCAATGCCACCGCCGGCACAGACGGGCAGATATTTGTATTTTTTATCATGGTGGTAGCAGCGGCCGAAGTAAGCGTGGGCCTCGCCATCATTGTCATGATGTACAGGAATATACATTCGGTGGATGTGAATTTTTTGAACAGGTTAAAACATTAGGCCCCCTAAATCCCCCGAAGGGGGACTTCCGGAGCCTCAAAATAGTACGCAGGATAACCAAATAAATGAAATTTCGAAAGCCTTCCCTTCGGGGAAGTTTGGAGTGGCCGCTAACATGAAGAACTTAAGTATTTTAATCCCTTTACTTCCTTTCCTGGGCTTCCTGATCAACGGCCTGGGTAGGAAACAATTATCCAAATCAATGACAGGTGTCATTGGATGCGGAGTTGTGCTGGCCTCTTTTGTCTTGAGCATTATGGTATTCCTGCAGGTAAAAGATGGGCATTCCCAGGTAGTTGATTATTTTAATTTCATCAACGTAGGTGATCTGAAGATCTCGTTTGCATTCCAGTTGGATCAGCTTTCATCGTTGTTCCTGTTAATAATTACCGGCGTTGGCTTTCTTATTCATGTATATTCCATTTCATATATGCAGGAGGAAAACCCCGGTCAATTCGGGAGATATTTTTCCTTTCTCAATCTTTTTATTTTTTCGATGTTGCTGTTGGTGATGGGTGCCAACTATGTGATCATGTTCATTGGCTGGGAAGGGGTGGGGCTATGTTCGTATTTACTGATCGGGTATTGGTTTAAGAATAATGAATTTAACAAGGCTGCTAACAAAGCCTTTATCATGAACCGTATCGGCGACCTGGCATTTCTTATCGCCCTGTTCTGGCTGATTGCCAAAATCGGGACTGTTTCGTATAGTGAAGTATTTTCTGCAACCAACCTGGCCAGGCTTAAGAGTTCGGATATTACTATTATTACCTTACTTCTTTTTACCGGTGCTGCCGGTAAAAGTGCACAGATACCCTTATATACCTGGTTGCCGGATGCCATGGCGGGTCCTACGCCGGTATCGGCGCTTATTCATGCCGCCACTATGGTCACGGCAGGTATTTACATGATCGCCAGAAGCAATGCGCTTTATTCACTTTCCCAAATTTCAATGAATGTGGTTGCCATAACCGGATTGGCCACAGCGATTCTTGCCGCGACGATCGCCCTTAAACAAAATGATATAAAGAAAGTACTGGCGTATTCCACCGTGAGTCAGTTAGGATATATGTTCCTTGCACTCGGCGTGGGGGCCTATTCGGCTGGTGTATTTCATGTCATGACCCATGCGTTCTTTAAAGCCTTGCTATTCCTGGCGGCAGGAAGCGTGATTCATGCCATGGGAGGTGAGCAGGATATCCGTAAAATGGGCGGCTTAAGTAAAAAAATAAAGATCACGTATATCACTTTCCTTATCGGGTGTATCGCGATTGCCGGTATTCCACCTTTCTCCGGTTTCTTTTCCAAGGATGCGATATTGCTGGCTGTATTTGAGCATAACAAGATATTATATGTTATTGCCTTGCTGGGGGCCTTGCTGACAGCATTCTATATGTTCCGCCTGCTGTTTATTGTGTTCACCGGGGCATTCAGGGGAACGGATGAACAAAAGGATCATACCCACGAAAGCCCCGGGGCGATGACCATCCCAATGATCATTCTCGCTATTCTTTCTGTGCTGGGTGGATTAGTGGGTATCCCCGAAGTATTTATGCATGGTGGTGATAAGCTAACAGCATTCTTAGCGCCGGTGATTCCATTGCAGGCAGGTGAAATAGTTTCTCATAATACTGAATTAATATTAATGGCCATATCCTCCTTATTGGTGATAGGGGTGGTTGTATTCGCCTGGTTCCTCTTCCGCAAGACCCGTTTTTCCGAATCGAAAGGGCTTGGCAAAGTGTTGGAGAACAAATGGTATGTGGATGAGCTGTATGAAAAGATATTTGTGAAGCCATTGAATAAACTGGGCGCTTTCTTTAATTCGGTATTTGAAAGATCCGTGATCGATGACCTGGTCAATGGAGTGGGGAGATTGGTTAATTATGGCAGCCGGCAACTACGATTATTACAAAGCGGCCAGGTGGGGAGCTATGTATTATTGATGGTGGTAAGTATGGTGTTGATTTTTATATTGCAATTCTTTATAAGAAAGTAAGCCCCTGTACCCCTAAAGGGGGGATTTAGATCGGGTTTGCTTTCTGATTTTAAAAAAGTTCTTTGGAAGAAAGTTTTTATTGTGTTAGAAGCAGTAGATTTTTGGCATTGTCTATTGCTACTCTCCATTCCGGGTTCTGTTTTCATGATATCAATGAAATCAATTTATCCTGAGTTTGAAGAAAGACGCATTTCAATTTTCTGTTGTTTATTCATCAATTTAACAAATAACATCTTCACCTGATTGGGAGTTTTTTTAACTCACTTTAAGGACAGAAGGCAAATCCCCCTTTAGGGGTCAGGGGCATGATTCCAGTTTTATTAATAATTTTTCCATTACTGACCGGGCTGATCAGTTTCTTTTTAAAAAAGGAACAATCGGTTCGTCTATGGGCCTTGTTTTCTTCCCTGATCACGCTGCTGATTTCCGTGCTCGGGTTAACGATCCTGCACGAGGAGAAATACCTGCAACACCAGTCCGAATGGCTGCCAGGTTTAGGCAGTAGTTTTTCAGTGGGCCTGGATGGAATGGGCCAGTTGCTTTGTTTGCTCAATGCAGTAGCCTACCCGCTGATCTTTATCGCTACCTGGAATAGCTCTTACAAAAAGGCCAATAATTATTTTGCATTGATGCTGCTGGCCCAGGCGGGTATGATGGGTGTGTTTGTCGCCATGGATGCCCTGGTATTTTATTTCTTCTGGGAACTGGCTCTTATCCCTATGTATTTCCTTTGTTCGCAATGGGGCGGCGAAAAAAGAATACCTGTCACTTTTAAATTCTTTATTTACACGTTTATCGGCTCCTTATTGATGTTGATCGGGATCCTCTATGTGCAATCTCAAACAACTGATCATTCTTTTGATATCAATTCATTTTATAAGGTGGTGTTGTCCGTCAAACAACAGGGATTTTTATTCTGGCTTTTCTTTGTCGCATTCGCCATCAAAATGCCCATCTTTCCTTTTCATACCTGGCAACCTGATACCTACGAACAATCGCCGGCATCCACCACCATGGTGTTGAGCGGGGTCATGGTAAAAATGGGTTTGCTCGGATTGATCCGATGGCTGATGCCGGTACTTCCTTTGGGTTTTCATGAATGGGGAGATATGGCGACCTCGATGGCGATAACCGGAATGGTCTATGCCTCATTGATCGCTATTCAGCAAAATGACCTGAAACGCTTGGTAGCGTATACATCCATTGCACATATGGGATTGATGTGCGCGGCTGTGTTTGCAGAGAACAGGAGTGGAATGCAGGGGGTAATGATCCAGCTATTCAGTCATGGGATCAATATAATAGGGTTATGGATAATCGTGGATTGGATCGAAAAGAAATTTGGAACGCGGAAGATTAGCGATCTCGGCGGACTGGCTCAAAAAGCGCCGGTGGCGGTCACCTTTACTGTGATCATTGCGCTGGCCAATATTGCATTGCCGCTCACGAATGCATTCCCGGGAGAGTTCCTGATGTTTAACAGCCTGCTGACCTCAAGGACAACTGCCGTCCACGCTATTCTGTTTACCGTATTTGCCGGCATTTGTATTATACTGGCTGCTATATATATTTTAAATATGATCCGGAAAGTATTTTATGGGACGCCAAATCCACTGACGGAAACAACATCGGATTTGAAATGGAATGAAAAATTAGCGTTGGGGAGTATAGTTATGCTGGTATTTTGGATTGGCATTTATCCCCAGTTGTTTTTGGATGTAACGAATCATTTTTCGAATGCAATTATAGATAAATTTGACGCTTTGCAATTCATACCGGCTAAGTAAGGGAACCAATTAATATGAACGCATTATTATTATCGGCAGTACTGGGAGTGGTGATGATGTTCAGCGGGATCTGGCTGAAATCAAAAAGCGCTATCCGAAATGTGGCTATTGTAGGGATGGCCCTGTTACTGGTAGTCAATATCCTTGAAATGAGCGGGATGATCTTTTTCCGGATCGACACGAAAGGAATGATCGTTTTCGACAGGTTTGCCTTATTGTTCGATTCCATTGCATTTCTTTCCACTTTGTTATACCTGTTCCTTTCAGCACAGGATATTGAAAAAGTTGGGATCAATTACGCCGACTATTTTGCCCTTATATTTTTTATCCTTTGCGGTATTACGCTCACTTCCTCCTTCAAATCACTCCTGATTTTGTTCCTGGGTGTTGAAATTATTTCTATCCCGCTTTACATCCTGACCGGTAGTGATAAAAGGAACCTGAAAAGCAATGAGGCATCGTTGAAATATTTCCTGCTCGGATCTTTTTCCACCGGCCTGATGCTGATGGGTATTGCCTTGATCTATGGGGACAAAGGATCTTTTGATACCAACAGCATCAACCTCATCACGGAAACCCCATCAGCATTAATAGTGGCGGGTATGCTCCTGCTTCTATTCTCAATGGCATTTAAAGTTTCGGCCGCTCCTTTTCATTTCTGGGCCCCGGATGTATATGATGGCGCTCCCACTGTATTCACTTCCTTTATGGCCACCATTGTAAAAGCAGCGGTATTTATTGCTTTTATCCGGTTGTTTGAAGAGGCTTTTGGTAACCTGCAAAACAAATGGCAACTGCTGATGGCTATTATTACGGTGGCTACTCTTTTTATTGGCAATATCACGGCTGTTTTCCAGCAGAGTGTAAAAAGAATGCTGGCTTATTCCAGTATTGCGCAGGCCGGGTTTATGATGTTGTCGGTATACGCCATGAACGCGGAAGCCAAAGAAGGTTTACTGCTTTATTCGGCTGCCTACAGTTTTGCCACGATCGGTATTTTTGCCGTGCTTATTAAAATGAAAGATTATACGTTTGATGGATTTAACGGGTTTGCCAAACACCAGCCATTACTCGCGGCTACGACCACTATCTTTTTATTATCGCTGGCGGGTATTCCGCTTACCGCCGGATTCCTGGCTAAATTCTATATGCTCAAAGCAGCGCTGGGTACCGGTAAATACCTGTGGCTGGTGATATTTGCGGTCATTATGGCGGCCGTCAGTGTTTATTATTATTTCCGTGTGATACAAGCCATGTATTTTAAAGAAGGGGATCCACCAGTACTTCAGATCACGCCTGTATTTAAATGGACCCTGGTGATATTGGCAGCCCTGGTGATACTGCTGGGGATATTTCCTAACCTGTTGCTTACCTGGTATTATTTCTGAGATAAAAGATGAATAGATAAAAGATAAAAATTTCTTCCATGCGGGATTTTCTTCCAGGATAGAACAATACTATTATCTGAAGTAGCCACAACTTGATCTTACAACTAGAATTCACTTTCCGGATCGTAGGGCACTTTTATCTTTTATCTATTCAACTTTTATCTCTTATCTCTCTTTAATTTCGCATTATGAACTTCCGCGATGTCTTCTCCCTGGCTTTCCGAACCGTGCGTAGCAATAAATTAAGGACGGGTCTGACCATATCCATCATCGCGTTTGGTATCATGGCCCTGGTAGGGATCATTACGGCGATCAAAGCCATGAACCAGAAATTCACGGAGAGTTTCTCTACCATGGGCGCTAATGCGTTTACGATACGTTTTAAAGAACGGAATATCCATTTTGGCGGGGATAACAATAATACTGAACTCAAACTTTCAAAAAAAGGAAAGAAGAAAGAGAAAACTTCCAACCTGGGAAAGATCATCACGAAAGATGAAGCCGAACTTTTTGTAAAAAGGTTTGATTTTCCGGGTACGAAAAGCATTTCCATTTTTGGTAACAGGAATAATATCGCTTCCAGCGGAAGCAGGAAAACCAGCCCCAATGTAATGGTCTTTGGCGGGGACGACAATTATTTACTGCTGAACGGTTTCTCGATACAGATCGGCCGCAACCTGAACCGCATGGATGTTCAAACGGGGAGGAATGTATGCCTGCTCGGCTATGATGTGGCTAAAAAATTATTCAGGGAAGGTATTGAAAGGGCCGTCAACGCGGTGATCCGGATCAATGATATTCCATACCGTGTGCTGGGGGTGATGGAAAGCCGCGGGTCGACATTTGGTTTTAGCAGGGATAATGTTATTATCACGACTTACTTCAACGTGGACCGGAATTTTCCATCCGGCTCTTCATTTATTATCGGGGTAATGACTCCGGATATCCGGAAAGTAGACGATGCCATGGGCGAGGCCGAAGGTTTGTTCAGGGCTGTCCGTAAATTAAATACGACCGAGGAAGATAATTTTGTACTCGACCGAAGTGATAGTATAGCTGAAAAAGCCATGAACAGCCTTCGTTTCCTGACTGTTTCGGCAACGGTGATCGGCCTGATCACCCTGATCGGCGCCGCCATCGGCCTGATGAATATTATGCTGGTAGCCGTTTCCGAGCGAACAAGGGAAGTAGGACTGATAAAGGCCATTGGCGGCAAAAGTAAGATGGTGAGCCGCCAGTTTTTACTGGAAGCCATTATCATCAGCGTGCTGGGGGCCTTGTTTGGTATTGTACTTGGCGTAATGGTTGGAAATCTTTTTTCAATGGTATTAAAAACCGGGTTTGTCGTTCCCTGGAACTGGGTCATTTATGGCATCATCATCTGCAGCATAGTGGGTTTGCTGGCAGGTCTGTACCCGGCGCTCAAAGCGGGACGACTCAATCCGATTGATGCCCTTAGGTACGAATAAAAGACAATCGGTCAGTCGGCAGTCGTGCAGTCGTGCAGTCGTGCAGTCGTGCAGTCGGCAGTCTGTCAGTCGGTCAGTCGGCAGTCTTGCAGTCTTGCAGTCTTGCAGTCTTGCAGTCTAAAACAGTCCTCGAACAGACTAAACAGATGATGATATTACTAATTTCAGAGGAATCTGACTGCCAACTGCCAGGCTGCTTACTGCTAGACTGCCTGACTGCCGACTGCACAACTGACTTACTTACTCAAAAAATTCCTTAACTTGACCCCCCCTCCTTAAAAATAATGTCGGAATGGGGCTTTTTTATAAACTTTTTCCTTAGCATTGTAATCCTGAAACCAGGGATTAGTATTCATCATTTAAAAAACTAAAAATTAAGATCATGGCAGAGATTAAACCCACTGCATCCGCATCAGTTAAGGCTACATCGGTCCAACCAAAGAAAAGCAGTAATGCCATCTCCTGGCTTGCGCCCATTTTCTGTATCCTGGCCGGTTATTTTATCTGGCGTTTCATTTTGGGAAACCCAAGTGGATTTGAAATAAAGGGCACAGGATGGTTCTGGCCCAAACATAACAGACCCACAAATGCCTTGAGTGGCATTTATATGGGAGGTATCATTATACCCATCCTGATAGGTATGTTCCTGATGGTGGTTACATTCTCTCTCGAAAGATATCTTACGATCCGCAGGGCATTGGGAAATGGATCTATCTCGGATTTTGTCCGCAAGGTCCAGTACCACCTGGCTAACCGTAATATTGATGCCGCATTAACAGAATGCGATAAACAACGCGGTTCTGTAGGTAATGTCATGAAAGCCGGCTTGCGCCGTTACAAAGAAATGATCAATGAAGGCGGGTTGAACACAGATCAAAAAGTGATCTCTATTCAAAAAGAGGTAGAAGAAGCCACGGCATTAGAATTGCCCATGCTTCAAAAGAACCTGGTTTTCCTGTCCACGATCACCTCGGTAGGTACCCTTGTGGCCCTGTTGGGTACGGTTATGGGTATGATCCGTTCATTCAGCGCCCTGGGTGCAGAAGGAGGAGGTGGAGCTGCAGCCTCTGGACTTGCTGTGGGTATCTCTGAGGCCTTATACAATACGGCACTCGGTATTGGTACTTCCGCTTTTGCCCTGATCATGTATAATGTGTTCACAACCAGGATCGATTCAATAACTTATGGCATTGATGAATCAGGTTTCACCCTTACCCAAAGCTTTGCTTCCCTGTATAAATAATAGGGTGGGAGAGTATGGAATTTGGAATCTTATTCATCTCAATTCTAAACTATTGTAATAATGCCTAGTGTTAAAATAAATAAGAAAAGTACAGATACGGATATGACTCCCTTTGTGGACATAGCCTTCCTGATCCTTTCCTTTTTCATCATGGCTACCAAGTTCAAACCGCCAGAGCCGGTTCAGATCACTATACCTAATTCAGTTTCTTCCCAGGATCTTCCTGAAAATGACGCGGTGATGGTAACCATCGACTCGACCAACCGGGCCTTTTTCACGGTACTTTCCGCAAAGGATAAAAGTGTTTTTGACCAAATAATCCAAAATGTAAACACCAGCCGAAACCTGGGATTAACGACTGCAGAAATGGCCAATTTCAGAAAAACGCCTACCGTAGGCGTTCCTTTCCAGGAGTTGAAGTCTCTGCTTGATCTGGCTCCTGAGGACCAGGCTAAAGTGACGATGAAGGGTATACCTATTTCAGATACTAATGCTAATGAACTGATCTGGTGGATCGGAGCGGCTAAAAAAGCCTATGTCGATGCGCAACGACCACTTAAATGGCTGATCAAAGGCGACGGGAATTCAAAATATCCGGCGTTTGAGGCGACGATAGCGGCTTTGAAAAAGAATGATGAGTATAAATATAATCTTGTCACCTCTTTGGAGAACGCCCCTACAGGTACGGAACTTGAGAAAGCCCAGCGGGCGGGTAAACCCCTGCCTAAATAATTTTTATTAATTCTTAATTAAAACGTTATGGCAAGTATAGATACCAGTGGTGGAGATAGCCACAAAAAAGGCCCGGGCGTAAAAAAAGCCAAAAAGCTTTCTACCCGTGTGGATATGACTCCCATGGTAGACCTCGGATTTTTGCTTATCACTTTCTTCATCTTTACGGCTACCATGAGCACACCAAAGGCCATGGACCTGAGAATGCCCAAAGATGTGGATGATCCCAAGAAACAAAATGAAGCCAAGGAATCGGGCGCCCTGACCATCATGCTGGGTAAAGGCAACCAGGTGTATTATTATGAAGGGCAATTAAAAGTAGATGTAGGCATGAATAATTTTAAACAAACTACTTTTAAAGGCATCCGGGATATCATAATCAATAAAAGGAAAGAGGTCATGTCAAGGTATGTAACCGACCCTGAATGTGAGGCCAAGGCAAAAGCGGATGGGAAACCTGAGGGATATTGCCGGGACAAGGATTTTGTGGTCATCATTAAACCTGACCAGGATGCGACGTATAAGAATACGGTGGATATCCTGGACGAAATGACCATCAACGGGGTCAGAACTTATGCAATGGTTAAAATTCTGCCCCAGGAATATGACCTGATCAAAGCCACTGAACAAAGTGGGGGAAACAAATAAAAAGGACCTGCCTGCCTTCAGGCGGTTTTATGGAATTTCCTTTAAACAGCATCTTATTAAAAAGCTTAAATAATGGAAGCCAACAAAATCTTATCAGCCGATATTCTTGACCTGATCTTTGAAGACAGGAACAAGGCTTATGGCGCTTATGACTTACGTAAGACTTATAACCGGCGTATTGCCCGGGCGCTGATCATAACTGCCTCTATTGCGCTGCTGGCCGTGCTCGGTTCTGTCTTGGCGAGTAACTTCAAAGGCAGCGGTAAAGAAAAAGTAAAGATCAGCGAGGTGACCCTTCAGAATATCAAGGAGGAAGAAAAGAAGATTGAACCTCCGCCTCCGCCCCCGCCCAAACAGGAACCACCTAAAGTGGAAATGAAGCAATTCACTCCTCCTATCATCAAAAAGGATGAAGAAGTGGAAAAGCCACCACCCCCCGTGGAAGAATTAAAGGATGTCAAGATCGCGGATGTAAACGTGGAAGGTGTAAAAGATAACGAGATCCCGGCTCCAGCCAATGTGGACGAAGGCAAAAAGATCGTGGAAGAAAAGAAGGAAGAAGACGAAAACAAGATATTTGACAAAGTGGAAATTGAAGCCAGTTTCCCTGGTGGCGACAGCAAATGGCGCCAGTACCTGGAAAGAAACTGTAACGGATCCGTAGCCACAGATGCTGGCGCACCGGAAGGTACGTATACCACTATTGTTCAGTTTGTAGTAGATAAGGAAGGTAATATCAGCGATGTGAAAGCCCTGACCAATCATGGTTATGGTATGGAACAGGAAGCGATCCGCGCGATACAGAAAGGACCGAAATGGAATCCTGCCGTACAAAATGGCCGCCAGGTAAAGGCTTATCGTAAACAGCCGATTACTTTCCAGGTGCAGGGTGAATAGCAGTTGGGCAGTCGGCAGTCGGCAGTCGGCAGTCAGCAGTCTGGCAGTCGGCAGTCAACAATAGACAAAAACCTTATATAATTTAAATCCTCTCGTTACAAACGGGGGGATTTTTTTTGAATGCAGAACAGATGAACAAGGATTTAAGAAGGTGGAAGGTGATCATTCATGCTTTTCGAAGATGTAATGAATGATCGGACTGACTTCTACATTCTGCATTCCTTGTTCATCTGTTCGACATTCAATCGGTATTTTTGCCACATGATGAATACCCAAACAGGCTGGGATGACACGATCGTGGCGCTGGCTACCCCTCCGGGTATAGGGGCTATCGGTGTTATTCGCTTAAGCGGTAATAAAGCTATTATGATCGCCAATGATTTATTTCTTTCCAGGGATCTTGAACAGGAAGCAACACATACACTTCATGTCGGTTTTTTAAAAGAAGGTGACATGATACTGGATGAAGTAGTTTTATCTCTTTTCAAATCTCCCCGTTCCTATACAGGTGAAGATGTTGTGGAGATCAGTTGTCATGGCTCCCCCTATGTACAACAGCAGGTGATTGGAGCCTGTATCCGGAAAGGCGCCCGGCTGGCCAGGCCCGGGGAATTTACGCAACGGGCTTTCCTGCACGGCAAACTCGACCTGGCCCAGGCCGAAGCCGTTGCCGATCTGATCGCTTCCAATTCAGCGGCTTCTCAACGGGCAGCATTACATACGATACGCGGAGGCTTTGCGGAAAATCTTTCCGCGCTGCGCGAAAGACTGATCCGTTTCTCCGCCCTGGTAGAACTTGAACTTGATTTTTCCCAGGAGGATGTGGAGTTTGCCGACCGGAACCAATTTTACAAGCTCATTGATGAATTAACCCGATCCACCCATCAATTAGTGAATTCATTCCGCCTTGGAAATGTGATCCGGAACGGTGTGAGCGTTGCTATTATCGGCAAACCCAATGCGGGCAAATCAACTTTATTAAATACTTTATTGAATGAGAACCGTGCTATCGTCAGCGATATACCCGGCACCACGCGGGATACGATCGAAGAGCTGATCAATATTGACGGTATCATCTTTCGTTTAATTGACACGGCCGGTATCCGTGATCACAGGGGTGATAGTATTGAAAGCGCGGGGATGGAGCGATCTCTTGTTAAAATGAAGCAGGCCGACCTGGTGTTGTATGTATTTGATGTAAGTGATGAGACCCCTCACTTCGTTCGGGGTGACAATGGAATGCTCGAAATCAGATCCTGGATGGATCAACAATCATTGAATTATTTATTGGTGGGGAACAAGATCGATATAACCGGAGATAAACTTGCCACTTCTAAATTCCCGGTGGAGGGAAAAATCATCTTTATTTCTGCCAAACAACATTTACATACCGAGGTACTGAAAGAAAGAATGGTGGATACGGTCCTGCAGGGCCAGGTGCACGCTGAAAATACCATCATCACCAATGCACGTCATTATCATGCGTTGAAAGAAGTGGAGAAATCTTTGCTGGATATTAAAAACGGCCTCGACAATAAATTACCCGGCGATCTGCTCTCACTCGATATCCGCCGTTGTCTTCATTACCTCGGAGAGATCACCGGTGAGATCACGAATGAGGATCAG
>JADGPW010000074.1 GCA_017882265.1 Chitinophagaceae bacterium
AAGTAGTACCCTGGCCGGGTCCAAAATCCCATAACAATGATGAATAATAAGTGGAGGTATTGGTAAATTGTATTTGAAGCGGTATACACGAACTGATCGAATCACTCACATTAAAGCCTGCTTTTGGCCGGTCCACCCGTATATAGGCATTCCGGGTGATCGAATCAGCGCAACCGATAGTATCCTGGATCCGTAGTTTAATAGTATAAAGTCCCGTGACGGCAAAACTATGTGTGGGAGAATTAACTGCCGACAGGCTACCGTCACCAAAGTTCCACTGGCTGGTAACACCTGCAGGTGAAGAAGTATTACTAAAACTGACAAGTGCACCGGGGCATGTCAGTGTATCACCAGAAACAAAATCCGGGACAGGATCGCTGGTAGTAACGAGGTTCAACAACCGCGTGGTATCCATGCAGCCAGATGCATCGGTTATTTTCAATTGTACAGAAAATGTTCCGGGAATCAAATACGTATGTTGGAATGGAGGTGCGTTGAAGCTCTGGGTGATCCCATCTCCAAAATCCCATTGCCAGTTGACAATCGCATTGACTGTATCACTGTGAGAAAGATCGTTGAAAGTGGTTACCAGACCCGTGCAGCCTGACAGGTTGGTGGCCGAAAAACCAGCGACGGGTCCATGGATACGGATATAATTTATTTTGGTAAGGGAATCTTTACATCCATTTATATCTATGATCTTAAGTTTGACTGTATAGGTACCGGAATTAGCATATAGATGGACTACATCAGGAACGGAAAGTAAGGCAGTATCACCATCGCCGAAATTCCATGAATAACTGGTCACATTTGAATAATTCATGTTGGTCGCATGAAATGAAATATTGGTGGCCAGACAAGCTGTCGTATCGGCAATAAAAGCGGCTCTTTCATCCACTGCATGGATAGTTTGCATGATGGTATCCGCGCAACCGCCGTTAGTGACGATCAGTTGTACATTATAGGTTCCTAATGCGGGGAAATCATGTAATGGGTTTTGCACCGCAGAATTACTACCATCGCCAAAATCCCATGACCAGGTAAGGGGACCGATCGATTGATCGGTAAAACTGTAATGAAGCTTACTGTTGCAAAACGAGGTAATGCTGAAATTGGCTATAGGCGGTAATACATGGATGTAATTATTCTTGACCAAAGTATCGGCGCAGCCATGATTAACGACAATGAGGGTTACGTTAAAATAACCCGTATCCTCATAGACATGAGTAGGATTTTGAAGGGTGGAATGACTACCATCTCCAAAATTCCAGTGCCATTCATCTGCTGCGGTGGAAAGGTCAGTAAATACAACGGGTTTCCTGGAACAGACGGAGGTAGGGACACCTGAAAAATTCGCCATTGGTTTTGTACCCACTGTTATAGCATCCGGGATGGTCAATGTATCACTGCATCCCGAACTGGTGATAACGATCAATTGTATTGTATACGTTCCCTGGACGGTATAAGTGTGTGAAGGTATGGCCAGCGTAGAAGTGCCCCCATCTCCAAAATCCCATTGATATGAGCTTATGGGCTCCATGGCAACAATAGAGGGTGTGGGTGAATAAGTAAGGGGAATACATCCATGCAGGGGAAGACCTGGTATGCTTAATACGGTTGTGTGCACCTGGATATAAGCCGGTTTGACAATGGTAGCTGTACAACCCACGGCATTTGTTACGGTCAGCTTGACTGTAAAATCTCCAAAGTTGGTATAGGTATGAACAGGATTTTGCAAGGTTGATGTATTGCCATCGCCGAAATCCCATTGCCAGCTAGTAATGCCTCCGGTTGAAATATCCTGGAAATTGATAGTAAGCGGAGGCCGGCATCCTGACATGACCGGGCTGGTGAAATCGGCAACGGGTCGGGGGTTAACAGTGATCGTTTGGGAAATTGAATCCTGGCAGATACCATAAGTATTATTTAACCATACCGTATACACACCAGGAATCGCATAACTGTGCGTAGCATTTGTGCCGATAGCTATTCCTCCGTCGCCAAAGTTCCATATCGCGCCGGTTGGCGCCGGAGTAGAGGTATTGGTAAAAACAACCGGATCAGTACCGCAGGCGGAGGAAGCCGTAAAGGAAGTAGCTCGTACCCCAATACTGATCGGTAAACTGTGCAGGGTATCCTCACACCCCGAAGTGCTGGTGGCGATAAGCGTTGCAATGAAAATTCCATTGCTGTTATAAATATGAGCCGGATTGGGAGCCGTAGAGAAAGTCCCATCACCAAAATCCCAGTTGTAACTCAGGACAGGTGGCCCGGTAGTGGTATTTGTAAATGAAATTGTGTCAGGAGCATTGCATGTCAGTGGTAGTGTATTGGTAAATCCAGCGCTGACGCCCGGTGTGACAGCGATAAAATTGGGACGACTTTGTGTTTTGGAACATCCTTTATCATTTGTAACTTTTAGGGTGACATTAAAAAGACCCGCCGTAGTATATGTCGTTAATGGATTTTGAAGTGTGGACGTAGTTCCATTACCAAAATCCCATTGCCAGCTGAGGTTGGTATTCCCGGTTCCTGCAGTGGAAAGATCCTGAAATTGTACCCTTAAAGGAAAACAGCCACTCGTATTGTTGGCGCTAAAATCAATAGAGGGTGGTTCATTTACTGTAATAAATTGCGAACGTGTCAATGTATTGGATCCATTTGCATTTGTCACCGTAAGTGTAACGGTATAATCACCCGGGGTAAAATAAGCGGCTGTCGGATTTTGAAGAGTTGAAGTATTTCCATTACCAAAATCCCAGACCCATAAAGTAGGGTTACCTGCTGACTGATCCTGGAACACAACTACAAGCGGTGAACAACCGGACAAAGGATAGGCGGTGAAGTTCGAAACAGGACTCTGTCCCAGCACAGCTGTTCCGGAAAAAATAATTGCAATTAGTGCACACGGTTTCATTCGGATATTGTAAATACTCCGCCTCAATATGTAACTGGCTTGAGGCGTTATCTTTTAAAACGCAATTCAAACGGCAAAAAGTATTCCTGCTAAGCAGGATTAATTCATTAATCTGGCGTTCTAATTACTTACACCTAAAGATAGTGTTCAGGGATAGTATTTTTTACGTATATATACTTAGTAAAAATGCTATTGTTTAAAAAGAAAGAATGAATAGTAAACAAAACGAAGTAGGGTTGTGATTTTACTACTGCTTCTCCAGCCGCATGGTCTTTGTTTCGCTGCCATTGGTTTGGGTGGCAGCTACATAAGTCCAGCTGTTGTTATCAATATGCCAGGTTCCGTTAATTAAAACAAGAGGATAGGCCGGGTTGGCAAAATTGGCCCAGGTGCTCATCGTGGTAGCGCTACCGTCCCAGTTACCGGTTTTTTGAACCGTTCCGTTATAAATGGCATCTACGGTTTTGTTGGCGTAGTATTGAAATTGAAAACCGGTAAAATCGGTAGTAATATTGGTCCCGTTCTGGGTGAAATTTGTGATGATCCATTTACCATCGGTCATCGCTTGTAAGACCAGGTCTTCTGCCTGATTCTGTACAGCTTTTTTGCATCCTGAAAGAGAGACGGCAGTAAGAAAAATGAGAACAAGTTTTTTCATATCATGGATTAAGCGCGTCACAAAATAAGCATATTGGCCAGTTTTACCAATAGATAAATTACGGAATTAACATTCAATAAGATTGCTTTGCCATAAAATAGGCTGCTTTTAGTCAGGCTTTACCTGAAAGCAATAACGTGAAACCAACCCGCTTATTATCTCTTTTGCAGTCTAGCCCTAAGCGACTAATTTCATAGTCGCAACTTTCATCAATGAAAAGGGGATCGGGGAAATTATTTTCAATTCTATTGACCTGCGCTACCTGCCAGGCACAAAAACCGGAAGAGATACTGAACCGCTGGGCTGACGAGTCACCCATTGAGAAAGTATATCTTCAGCTTGATCGGCCAAATTATTTAGCAGGTGAAACCGCCTGGTTCAAAGCCTATTTATATTCAGATTTTCTGCCAGACACTATCAGCACTACGTTATATGTGGAATTACTTAATGAATCTTCGGTCATCCTAAGCCGAAAGATCCTGCCGGTATTTTTGGGTAGTACCAATGGGCAGATCGAATTGCCTGATTCAATTAAAACGGGTTCGTATATTATCCGGGCCTATTCCCCTACCATGCTTAACCAGGATGCAGGATTTATTTATAAAAAAAATATTATTGTTTATGGAAAAATGAACAACAATGTTAAAGAGGAAAATCCCGAAAAAAAAGCGGTAAGACTTGAATTTTTTCCTGAAGGGGGGAACCTGGTGAGTGGATTCGGAAATACGATTGCGTTCAAGGCCACCAATGAATATGGTTTGCCGGTAGCCATCAACGCTCATGTGCAAGACGGAAAAAATGAATGGCTGGGTTCACTCCATGAGATCCATGATGGAATGGGAATGTTCGATCTGATCCCGGTCCCCGGCGAAAAATATTATGTGGTGCTGGATGGAGATTCCACAGCCCATCCATACAATTTACCGGAACAGGTTAACCAGGGAATTGCATTGACCATCCTGCCTCATCCACAGGGAAATTATTTTGATATTCAGCAACACACCAGCGATCCCGCTTTCCAGGCAGCGTATATGGTCGGCCAGTTACAGCATCGGGTAGTCTTCCGGCAGGAGTTTCCGGATAAGGGAGAGATTCATGGGGTGATCAATACAAAAAATCTAAGTTCAGGTATTTTGCAGATCACTTTTTTTAATAAAGAAGGGCTTCCACTTGCGGAACGATTGGTTTTTGTGAATAATAAAGAATACATTCAGCCGGCCCAGCTTATCGCTGACACGATTGATTTTTCTGCAAAAGCAAAGAACCGTTTCACTTTAGTATTTAAGGATACGGTGCAGGGAAGTTTTTCTGCATCCATTTCCGACGCCGGATTCGATTGGTTGCCTGCCCGGGAAGAAAATATTTATTCAAGCCTGCTGCTAACGGACGATCTGAAAGGAACTATTCATAACCCGGCCTGGTATTTTGCGGGGGATAATGATTCAGTAAAGAATGCTTTGGACCTCGTGATGATGACCAATGGATGGCGGAGGTTTACCTGGCATGAACTTCCCGGGAAAGCTTCAACGGCCTTAACATACAAGGACCCGGCCTATATTACCCTGGCGGGAAAAATAAACCTGCAGTATTCAAAAAAACCCTTTGCAGATAAACAATTGATCGTTTTTATTGCTGCCGGCGATTCGTCAAAGAGTATGCAAATGTTGCATACCGATAAGGAGGGAAATTTCAGGCTTGATTCATTACTTTTTTTTGGTAATACCCGGATATTATTCAGTGACATCCGGGGGAAAAAAAGTCAGTCTATACAGGTCAGGCTATCCAATGATTCATTGAACAGGTCATTTTGGCTTCCTCCTCCCGAAAGATCATTATTTACATTAAATGATCCGATCCTTGCCAGTCAGCCATCCAAACTGGCTTATGACTATGATGCTATACTAAGAGCAAATGGGTTGATGCTCCAGGGGGTAACCCTGAAGGTTCGAAAGAAAAACCGTGTAGAAGAACTGGAAAATAAATATGCCAGCGGACTCTTTTCGGGGCTATCTGAAAAAACGATCGATCTTGTTAATACAAATGAAACGGTTACTGAGAGAAATATTTTTGAATACCTGAAGTCGAGGGTTCCCGGTTTAAACATAATGCAGGATGGGCCTGATTACAGCATCTATTACCGCCAGTTTGGAGCAGTAAGTTCTAGGGGTATGATCCCTATGACACTCTTCCTGAACGAAATAGAAACAGACGCCGGTTTTATTTCTTCCATTCCTGCCAGCGAGGTCGCCATGGTAAAGGTCTTCAGCAGTTTTGTGGGGGCAACCGGAAACGGGGCGGGTGGCGTGCTGGCTGTGTATACTAAAAAAGGATCCGATAGATATGATTCGCCTTCTTTACCCGACAAGATAAATTACAATGGCTATTCTATTACCAGGGAGTTTTATTCACCTGATTATACAGTAGATAAAACGGCCAATACGAAGACAGATCACCGCATTACTCTTGAATGGTTACCCAATATTTTCGTGAATGGTATCAATATTAAATTGCCGGTAGTATTTTATAATAACGACAGAACAAAACAATTTAAAATAGTAGTTGAGGGAATGACCACAGCCGGTAAAATGGTATTTATCGAAAAAACAATTTCAGCTCCATCGCTTCGACCCTTTTAGATTAATTTATTGAATGGATAAATCCAACATTTGCGGAATTTGCCGCAGAAGTACAGAAATTGAGAAAAGGCTCATTTTATTTCCCGGGAAAATTCTTATCTGCCATTATCTCTTCAATCTGCCGGGTATACCTATTGCTTTGGGCGGCAAGTATTAATATGTATTGGTAACAGTCAAGCCAGCCGGCCTGCGTGAGTACCACATGATTCCGTAGATCTTCGGTCGAGGTTTTCATGTACTTAATATGGTCATTTCGCATATTTTTATAACTGGCCAGGGCCTCCGCTACGGTTTTCCACGGAGCATTGGCTTGTTTAAAAGTGGCTTCACCGGCAGCAGTAAGTGTCCCTTCTTCAGTCCTGTGTATTAGCTGTTCATCCGTAAACCTGATCGTGGATCTTTTTTCAGGATTGGCAGGATGTTTCAGCGTTGACCTAATGGTTTGCCATAATTTCTTTTCAGCCCAGGCAGCCTGCAAGAGGCATTTTTTTATGGATAATTGACTGGAAGGAGACCTGTAATTGAGTTGATTATTGGACAATCCCTTTGCCTGGTTCAACAGATCGTTCCTGCTTTCCTTCATCAGGGAAACAGCAAAGCTCCTTTCCCTTTGGGAAACTGAACTGTTGTTCACCGTTCCAGCTAAACCCGTTGCTACGAGTAACGTAAGTAAGAAACGACCTTTGGTCCTTTTCAGCATGATGACTTTTTATTATTTTCCGGGTACCTGGTTAGCCAAAGGGTGGGAAAGAAAATTTAAGATACAAAAGGATTTGGATGGCGCAAATAAAGTTTTTGGCGAAAAACAATAATATTCCACTGAAGGTCATTTTTTAACAAGTTATACAGTCATTATGGATACGGCGGGGACTTTGCAGAGACAGGGCATGTCCTGTCTCTGCAAAGGAACGGCATACCCGGGTAACCTGTTATTTACCGGTACCCTGTATCTTTAACCAATGAAAATAGGCGATATTATTTCATTTCTTGAATCCCTGGCTCCTCCTTCTTTACAGGAGCATTATGATAATGCAGGACTATTGACCGGTGACCCCGGATGGGAATGTACCGGCGTTATCTGTTCATTAGACGTTACAGAAGATGTGGTAAAAGAAGCCATCGTAAAAGAATGTAATTGCATCGTGGCGCATCATCCTATCATTTTCGGGGGGCTTAAAAAGATTAATGGGAAAAATTATGTAGAAAAGACCATTATTATAGCTATAAAAAATGATATAGCGATCTATGCGATCCATACCAACCTTGATAATGTGATAAAAGGGGTGAGTGGAAAAATGGCGGGTATGTTGGGATTGAAAAACTGTTCGGTCTTATCGCAAAAAGAAAATACGTTTAAAAAATTGTTCGTATTTGTTCCTGTTGATAAGGCCGAAGAGGTCCGAAACGCCATTTTTAAGGCCGGTGGCGGAGGGATCGGAAATTACACTGAATGTAGCTTCCAAACGGAAGGGATCGGAAGCTTCAAAGCAGGGGCAGGAGCCAGCCCATATATTGGAGCTATAGGTGAACGCCACCATGAAAAGGAGCTAAGGATCGAAGCTATCTTTCCCTCTTTCCTGGAAAATAGAATTATCTCATCCATGATAACAGCCCACCCTTATGAAGAACCTGCCTATGATGTGGTTCCTCTTTCCAATTCTTATCAGGGAATTGGTTCAGGTGTTATTGGAGAATGGCCGGAACCGATAGAAGAAAATGTTTTTTTGACAAGACTAAAAGATGTTTTTAAAGTTCCGGTGGTCCGCCATACCCATTTGTTGAGAAAGCTGGTAAAAAAAGTAGCTGTTTGCGGAGGCGCAGGAAGTTTCCTGATTTCCAAAGCTTTAGATGCAGGCGCTGATGCCTATATAACTGCAGATATCAAATATCATGAATTCTTTGATGCAAATAACAGGATACTGATCGCCGATATTGGTCATTATGAAAGCGAGCAGTTCACTATCAACCTCCTGCACGAAAGTTTAGAGCAAAAATTCCCTACCTTTGCCGTCCTAAAAACAGAAGTAGAAACCAACCCGGTTTTTTACTTTTAGTTGAAAGGTCAAAGATGTCAAAAAGGTCAGATAAGTCAAAAGAGTCAAATAGGTCATATTAATCAAATTCAAGCATAGGTCTGACTTTTATGACCCGATATATATACAACTTCAAACATTAAACTATACAATGGCAAACGTAAAAGAATTTTCTGTGGAAGAAAAACTGACTTCCCTGGTCACCCTTCAGAAAATTGAAAGCAAGTTGGATGAGATCCATATCCTGAAAGGTGAACTACCCATGGAAGTCGCTGATCTGGAGGATGAGATCACGGGGTTACATTCCCGCCAGACCCGTATCGAAGAAGAGATCAATGGCGTCACCGATTTTATTGAACAGCGAAAAACGGCTATTAAAGAAGCGGAGGCCCTGGTCAAAAAATACGAAAAGCAAAGCAGCAATGTGAAAAATAACCGGGAATTCGAAGCGATCAATAAGGAAGTCGAGATGCAGCAACTGGAAGTAAAACTGGCAGAAAAGCACATTAAAGACGCTACCGAAGAGATAGCTGAAAAGGCCATATTGCTGGAAAAAGCAAAGAAGAATATTAGTGCGAAAGAAAGCGTGTTGTCAAACAAAAAAAGCGAACTGGAAAAGATCATTGCGGCCAACGAAAAAGAAGAAAAACATTTTAATAAACTGGCTGCAGAAGCCAAACAACATGTGGACGCCCGGTTACTGACCAGTTATGAGAAGATCCGCAGAAGTTATCGCAACGGTCTGGCGGTAGTGCCGATCGAAAGGGATGCCTGTGGCGGCTGTTTCAACGCCATTCCGCCTCAAAAACAAAGCGAGATCAAGCAACATAAAAAAGTAATGATCTGTGAGAACTGCGGCCGCATCCTCGTAGATGAAGAACTGGCCAGGAAAGTGGAATTAAAATAGATCACGGATTAGATCACGGATTACTCTGATTAACCGGATTCCACGGATGATGCAGGTTAATGAATTGAATAGCTGCTGTATTTATGGCAGCTATTTTGTTTTTCCGGGATCTTCTGAATTGAGGAAGAGTACCGATTTGAATTGTATTCCGCATATTGCAGGACAGGGTATGGAGAGGTTTGATAATTAAGGTGTATTCTCTGCGTTCTTAGCGCTCTCTGCGCGCTATTTTTAAATCTAAGACACTACCCTTATTGCAGGATTTTGGTCATTTATTCTTTTTTCGCTTTAATTTGCCTGTCCATGCTGCAGAAGCTTTCCATACAGAACTATGCGATCATTGACAATCTTGAAATTGATTTTTCCGGCAAGTTGAATGTGATCACAGGGGAAACCGGCGCAGGGAAATCTATCATTGTCGGTGCCTTAGGATTGATACTCGGGGAAAGGGCCGATTCAGCCGTATTGGTAAATAAAGAAAAAAAATGCATTGTAGAAGGAGTATTCAACACGGGTAATAAAAAATCCATAAGAACTTTCTTACACGATCATGAACTGGATGCCGAAGAAGAACTGGTACTACGGAGGGAAATAGGGACGAATGGAAAATCAAAGGCCTTTATCAATGACACACCGGTGAACCTGGGGCAATTACAGGAATTGAGTTCCATGATGGTGGACCTGCACCAACAATTCGATACCCTTACATTAAGCGAATCCGGATTTCAACGTGAAGTGCTGGATGCGCTGGCGGGGAATTTTGTTGTGGTAGATGAATACCAGGCTATTTACCGGCAATGGCAACATATTAAAAAGGAAACTGAAGAATTAAAAAGCCGGAAATGGCAGTTTGATAAAGAGGCCGACTATAACCAGTTTCAGTTCAGGGAGCTGGAAGAAGCTAATTTTCATCCCAATGAACTGGAAGATATTAATGAAGAACTCAAAATGCTGAGTCATGCCGAAGGAATCAAAGGGGCATTAAATAAAGTATATTTTGAACTACAGGAAAGGGAGTCCCCATTGGTGCAACAGCTTAAAGGAATGCTGAACCAGTTGAATGCTTATGCTGATTACCATCCCGCATTGGCGGGAATGATCCAGCGCTTACAATCCGCGCAAGTTGAATTACAGGATATAGCTGATGATATGGACCGCGTCAGTAACCAGGTCAATTATGATCCCGAAAAAATTGAGCAATTAAATGAAAGGTTATCCCTGGGATATAAATTACAAAAAAAACACGGGGTTAATTCAACCGGTGAACTACTGGCGATCCGGCAACAACTGGAAGAAAAGCTGCAGGCTGTTCTTAATATGGATGAAACGATCCTTCAAAATGAGAAGGAAACCAACCGGCTTTATGAAGAAACGAAAGGACTGGCGGTAAAAATTTCAGCAAACCGGTATAAGCAGGCAAAGCCATTGGAAGGCAAAGTCAACAGGTTGCTCGCACCGGTAGGGATGCCCAATGCAAAATTGAAAGTTGTGATCAAACCATCGGACCTTAATCTTTATGGTGCCGACCAAATTGAATTCTTGTTTGATGCGAATAAAAGCGGTCAATTTCAAACCCTGCGTAAGGTGGCGAGCGGTGGCGAATTAAGCCGACTCATGCTTTGTATTAAATCCCTGGTGGCAAAATTCATAGACCTGCCCACCCTGATCTTTGATGAAATTGATACGGGTATTTCCGGCGAAGCCGCCCGCCAGGTCGGCATCATCATGAAAGAACTGGCGTCCCGCAGACAGGTGATCTGCATCACGCACCAGCCACAAATAGCCGGCAAGGCGGATACTCATTTATTTGTATATAAAGAGATTGTTAATAACCTCGTGAAAACAAATATCCGCCCGCTTAATCCAGATGAAAGAATAACAACGATCGCCAAAATGCTCAGCGGCGAAAAACCTACATCGGCCGCTATTGAGAATGCAAGAGAGATGCTGATGAATTGAACGGTTTTTGTTGATCATTTTTTTCATTCTTAGATTTAATATCGAGGCACAAAAAGAATTAATGGCTATAGCCCGGTAATGCCTTTTGTTGTCACTAAGTATTTCTCCCATTCCTCATTCACTTCGTAAGTCTACTTCCGGGTTTGTATCAAGTACTGCAAAGCCTTGTTACAACTGCTTAGGAAATACGCTTGAAATCCAAGTCCAGCACAGTTCTTGTGATATCATCCGTAATTCACACAATCTGTAACCAAAGTCCTGTATCTATGAAAACTTCTACAAAAAAGCCCCTTCACATTAAACCAACCCTGGTATTAACCTTGTTATTGCTACAGCTATCACTGACCGCGCAGGTACAATGGTATCAAAATCAGGATGGCAGCTACCAGCTGCCGAACAGTACGGTAGGCACCTCCATTCAGTCATTTACACCCCATTCATTTATTGCCTGTTACCTCTGGAGTACCAATAATGATGAGTACACCTGGAAAATCTCAAAATCTAATATCAACGGAACAGAGCAGCGCCAATTTTTTATTACAGGTGTCACCGCTATGGTAGAAACTAAACCCGGACGACACAATTCGTTGTTTATATTAGAACAGAATTTCCCGATGGGGCAAAACGCTGAATACATCCTGTTTAAATTAGACAGCAACCTGAATATAAAAGCGCAACGAAATATTACCTTTCCTAATGGCTTTATTATTTTTAACCTGAATGCCTTTGAAACCGACGATGATGATAATGTCTACCTCGCCGGTGATGGACAATACCCGGATGGACCCGGATTCAGCCCTGCTTCTTTTGTGTTGAAGACAGACAAAAACCTGGTTAACAAATGGAGCCGGATAGATCATAGCCAGACATCATTTGCCCAATTGCATATTGATCGGAATGGGAATGTGTTGGTGATAGCGGATTTTTATACTTTTTTCCCCGACGTTCATATTATCAGGATAAGTGCAAACGGACAATTGGTCCAGACTAAAACGATTCACACCGACCCGGGAAGATTCAGCCTTTTTTCATTACTTGATGATGATGATAATCTCCTGTTGTATGGCGGCAAATCTATTGCTAATACGACACAGGCCATGTACCTGTATAAGATCTCCCGGAACTCAGGAAATATCATATACAGCAAAACGCTTTTTACTGAAGCGGGCATGCAATTGAATGATCTGAAACTGGACAGGGATGGCAATATTTTCAGCCTGGTCACATTATACCCGGCTTCAGGCGGCCAGGTTGTCAAAATAAGCCGTATCAATCCCGGTAATGGGAATATTTATTGGAACCATTCTTTCCCGTTTGAACAGGACAGTTGTTACCTGGCGAAACTGGTCGTAAATGAATCAGATCGTTTTTACGTGGTCGGGGAAAGAATGTCTGGAAATTATTTTTCCAAAGGTTTTGTCCAACGGATGAAAAAGAACGGGCAAACAGATGGCGATGTTAAAGCTCCGGATAGCGTGTCTATCCAGCGATCACATTTGCTTATAGATGGCATTATTGACCGCTATGACCAGTTAATCGCCATTGGCAGTGCCAATGATTTTGATACCAAAACTTTTACGTCCACTTACCAGCGGGCATTCGCTGCAGGTTATAGGATTGTTATTCCCGGATGTGGAACAGGTAGAAACAGTGCTGAAACGGTGATAGAAAGTAAAACAGGCATAAGTGAAGAGGTCATTGTCAGTCCGAGGCTGGTCGTTTATCCCAATCCGGTGCAAACCCAATTGATCGTATCCAATCTGGACCCCTCAGAATACGATAAGATCTCGGTTTACAATATGCAAGGGGCTTTGTTGTTACAGCAACCTATTTACGAAACTTTCACAAAAATTGACGTAAACAATCTTATAGATGGTGTGTACCTGTTAACCCTTCGATCAACTGTTAGCTTAAAGGAAAAAACGATAAAGTTTGTGGTGAAGAAATAGATGGGAGGATAGATAATAGTTAAAAGTGAATAGATAAAGGTTCTTTCTAGTCCGGAAAGTAATTTTGGGATCAAGACACTTTTATCTTATCACTTTTAGTTTTTATCTACTCGAAATTCAGGAATGCTCCGCTTAAGCTGCGCTTTTACTTCCCGTTTGATGCCCGTTAAGTGGGCGTTATCTCTAACAACTGTGCGCCTTTACCCTTACTAAGACCCCTGATATACTTAAATCATTCTCCTATTCTTGCCGAATCAATGATGCATCCTTCTCGTGTCGGGCACGCTGTTTTTACCGCATACAGCACGGGTAAAATCATGCTTAAATACCCTTTGCCCAAGCCAGGATAAAATAACACTGTGGATAAATATTTCCTGGGAGCAGTGTCACGAAGTGGTTGAAAAATGCATTTATGCATATAGAGGGCAGTTGGCAATTGGGCAGATGAGCATTGATCATTGAATATTTAAATTTTAAATGCTCAAAGTTCAACGCTCAGTGATCAATGTTCAAATTTTAGAAACATATTAAACAATAGCATATGGCAAAACAATGCGGACCTAATTACATTACCGGCACGATTGGAGGTATCACTTTTTACCAGTTGAATGGAGAATATTTAGCCAAACAAAAAAGCTCTCTTGAAGGCAAAAGGGTGAAGAACGATCCACGGTTTAGCAACACGATGCGGAATGCCCATTGGTTTGGAGAGGCCTCGACGATCAAATCTGAGGTCTTCCATTATTTATTGCGGCTTGGGCCGGAAAGACTGGACAATTCGAAACGAATTGACCGTAAGATGCAAAGCCGGGCCGTAACGATGGTAAGGTCAGGTATGGCGAAGGAAGAAATTAAAAGGGTGTTATTAAAAGAGTTTGAGCATTATGCATTGCCGAAAGAAAACAAGAAAATTCGAAAGAAGAAGAATCCGGTTGATAATTCATTTGCAGATAAAGTGGTGGAGGAGGCGCTTAAAAAAGAAAGTGTGCTGAAAATTTATCTAAATAAAGCGGTTCATATTAAAAAATGGTTATTTGCCGGTCCGGGGAAATCTATAGGAATAAAAACCTAAGATGGTTAAAAATTAATGAATAGGAATTTTCCATAAATAAAAACCCCGCCTAAACGAGGTTCTTATTTATGCTCAGGGCCTTAATAATTTACGCGCACATCTCCACTTTAAATGCCAGGCTAAAGTAGGTAAAGAAATATCCTTTTTGATTTTGGGAGTCACCGT
>JADGPW010000010.1 GCA_017882265.1 Chitinophagaceae bacterium
CATGAATTATAACTTCGCATTTATTATGCACGATTTTTTTGTACAGGATACAACTGGTTCGAGTGTAACAGAATTTGATACAAGGTTAAAAGAATTGAGAGAAGCGTTTGGCAGTGGAGTTGCGTTTAATATGCAAAACCTGATGGACAGCCATGATGCCACCCGCATCGGCAGTGCGGTAGCCAACCCTGATGGAAAAAAATTCGGTAACTGGGGTCCCTATTTTAACTGGAGCCAGAAAAGCAACAATAAGAATTACAACACACGCAAACCCACTCCCACGCAATTACAAAAACAAAAATTAATTGCGGCCTTCCAGATCCTATACCTGGGTTCCCCGATGATCTATTATGGCGATGAATGCGGTATGTGGGGCAGCAACGACCCTGATTGTCGCAAGCCGATGCTCTGGGCAGAAAAAAAATATGATTCGGAAACCTATAACCCGGACCAGACCAGGCACGCTCCGGATCTGGTAGCATTCAATCCGGATCTATTTAACTGGTACAAAAGATTCATAGCATTTCGCAAGCAGTATAAATCAATAAGGCTGGGAAATTATACCACCCTGTTGACAGATGACGCTCAAAAATTGTATGCGTTCAGCCGAAACTATGCCAATGAAGAAGTGATTGTTATCGTTAACAGGGGTAATCAACCGGTGTCATTCGCTCCTGCGTTTTTACAAAACGGTAAATACAAAGATGTAAAGACAAAAAAACCAGTCAGGCAGGTGAATGTAAAACCAATGGGTATCCTGGTTTTAAGTAATTAATTTTAATAGCATTCGGAGGGCCACTTCTGATACCAAAAGCCGCCCTGATGAAGCAAACGAAGAAAAGAAAAGATCTATTAGAAGAAGTATTAAAACATCAGGACTCAAGTTGAGCAAGGTTTCAAAAAAAAGGAAAAGCATTTAGAAGAATTCCTAAGTGCTTTCCCTTTGAGGTCCCTAGCGGATTCGAACCGCTGTAGCAGCTTTTGCAGAGCTGAGCCTAGCCACTCGGCCAAAGGACCAGTAAGAATATCGAACGCCGAACAAGGAATGCAGAATGACGAAGTTCAGGCCGATTTTCAATTTCAGAATTAAGGGTTTAGATTTGAACCTGAAATGCGGGCAAATATACATTTTTTGCCTGATTAATTCATTAACAATGACTGGCATATGAACCGAATTGAAGAATCAGAGTTGATCATTAATCCCCGCGGCGCGGTCTATCATCTTGACCTGCGCCCGGAAGAAATAGCAGGAACGGTGATCACGGTGGGTGATCCTGACCGGGTCAAGGAAATCAGCAAGCATTTTGATTCCGTGGAAGTAAAAAGACAGCACCGTGAATTCATTACGCATACCGGCTATCTGGGTAAGAAAAAACTGACGGTATTGTCCTCCGGCATTGGCCCCGACAATATTGATATTGTCATGAATGAGTTGGATGCCCTTGTCAATATTGATTTTGAAACAAGAATGGTAAAACCGAAACCTGCGTCTATCAATGTGATCAGGATCGGAACATCCGGATCTCTGCAGGCGGATATACCCGTGGATAGTTTCGTGGCTTCCACGCATGGATTGGGGATCGATAACCTGTTGAATTTTTACCGTCATGAACAGAATGAACAGGAAAAGGAATTGCTTCACTCTTTTGTCACCCATACCCAGATACATGGACAGGTCGGCAATCCTTATATCAGCAGTTGCGCCGCTTCACTGATCAAGCATTTTGTGAATGGTTTTCACCAGGGTATTACGGTGACCTGTCCGGGTTTTTATGGCCCACAGGGAAGGGTGCTCCGCCTGGGTATACGAAACCCGGAATTGATCGATCGCCTGACCGATTTTCGTTTTGGACAACACCGTATCACTAATTTCGAAATGGAGACATCGGCTATTTATGGTTTGGGAAAATTACTCGGTCATCATTGCCTGGCCATCAATGCGATTATTGCCAACCGTGTCAGGAAGGAGTTTTCAAAAGACGCGCAAGCAACCATAGATAGACTGATTGAAACCTTCCTGGAGATATTTTCGTCTCAAATTGGTTAGTAAAACTGGTAATGGTTATATGTCAAACATGAATTCTCTTTTTTATTTAACACTTACGATTTAGCATTTAACATTTGGCACTAACTATGCTTTTACATTTTTTCAAATACCAGGGCACCGGCAATGATTTCATATTGGTGGACAACCGGAAAAATAATTTTGCGCTCTCTACTGAGCAAATAAAAAAGTTATGTGACAGAAGATTTGGGATCGGCGCGGATGGCTTAATGCTGCTGAATAGTAAACCCGGTTATGATTTCGATATGAAATACTTTAATGCGGACGGGAAAGAAGGAAGTATGTGTGGCAATGGAGGAAGATGCATGACCAAATTCGCTTACCACCTCGGGATTCACCGGAATAAATATAAATTCTTTGCCGCGGATGGTATCCATGAATCCGAGATCGACCTGGATGGAATTGTTTCCCTGAAAATGAAAGATGTAAAAACGATCAAAAAATTTCACAGTGATTTTATCGTTGACACCGGCTCACCCCATTATATAAAAATGGTTAACGATGTCCTGGATATGGATATTTATAAAAAGGGCCACGATATCCGTTACAGCAAAGAGTTTGAGGAAGAAGGCATCAATGTAAATTTCGTGGAGCAAACAAGTGAACAGGAAAAGATCATTGTACGCACCTATGAGCGGGGTGTGGAAGACGAGACCTTCTCCTGTGGTACCGGGGTCACCGCGGCGGCCCTGGTTTGCTTTCATAATGAAAATGGCTTTAATGAAGTGGAAGTAAAAACATTGGGTGGTGTCCTCACGGTGGAATTTGACAAAGTAGACGAGACCCGGTTTCAGAATATCTGGTTATGCGGCCCGGCCGAAAAATCTTTTGAAGGAAACGTGGAGATAGATAAAAGTGAATAGATAATAGATAAAAGTTTCTTCAAACCGTAATAATCTTTCCAGGCTTGAGTACACTTTTGTCGATTATCTTTTTCTAATAATGAGTTTCAAATAAACCACAATGCCAGGACATTTAACTATCGATCAGATAGGGGAACAGATTTATACTGCTTCAGCCGCATTCAACAGTTATTGCTCCTCCTTAGATGATAAACAATTCTTTTACCAGCCGCCGGGTAAATGGTCGGCAGCGCAACAGGTAAAACACCTTATCAAAGCAACCGATACCTGTCGTCTTGCCTTTACACTACCAAAGTTTATAGTGCGATGGGTGGGTGGCCGACCCAACCGTCCCTCCGGGACCTATGATGAACTGGTGGCAAAATATGATTTGAAACTGCAACAGGGCGGCCAGGCCAGCAAAAGGTATATTCCAAAACCCATACCCCCGGTCTATGGAAAAGAAAGATTGCTTCACCAATTCAGTGAAGCAATGGATAAACTGGCGTTGAGTGTACAAAAGAAATGGAAAGAACCACAACCCGATCAATACCTCGCCCCGCACCCGCTATTGGGAAAGATCACGCTTCGGGAATTATGTTATTTTACGATCCATCATACGCATCACCATCTCCAGAGTATACGGATGAGGAAGTAATAGACAATAGACAATATGCAATAGACTATGGGATAGTTTACTGATTATATTGTGAATTGCCTATTGTCTATTGTCAATTGTACCTTTATAGTCCTGTTCCAAATTATATATATGTTCAATATAAGAGTCTACGGAATATTAATAAATGAACAAAAACAGGTGTTAGTGAGTGACGAACTTATCCGGGGTATGCCCATCACTAAATTCCCCGGCGGTGGTCTTGAATCCGGGGAAGGGACAAGAGATTGTCTTCAACGTGAATTCAAAGAAGAAATGGATCTGCACGTGGAAGTTGGCGATCATATTTATACTACTGATTTCTTCCAGTTATCAGCGTTCAATCCTTCGCACCAGATCATTTCCATCTATTATTTTGCCAAAGCGCTGGAACCGATCTGTACGCCCCTGCGTATAAAGCCATTTGATTTTGATGAAGCGCAGATGGAAGTATATAAAGCCAAAGGCGAAACAGAGACCTTCCGTTTTATTGACTGGAATGATTTTTCAGCCGATACTGTAACGCTCCCGATTGATAAGATAGTAGTCGGAATTGTGAGGGAATTGGGAAAAGTGTAATTGGGAAATTGGGAAATTTTTCTTTGCGGCAAACATCTCTCTTTTTTTTGAGATGGCATCAATTTCCCAATTTCCCAATTCCAAAATTTCCCAATTCCATCACCCCGCCGTCGGTATATCCGTAAACATCTCCTCCTGCCCCATTGCGGCCCGTTTCATTTTTTTGGCCGTATCATGACCCACATATTTCTCGATACGTTTTTCTACGTAATAAATAGCCGGTGTTAATACCAGCGCCATCACAAATTTGTAGGAATAATTCATAATCCCGATGCCGAGGATGAGTTGCCAGCTGAATATTCCGCCGAAGGCGATAAACAGGACCACATAACTGTCCACCAACTGGGAGATCAGGGTAGATCCTGTAGCTCTTAACCATAAATGCTTATCACCTGTCATCCTTTTGATCTTATGAAAGATGGTCACATCCACGATCTGGCTCACGAGGAAAGCCACAATACTCCCGATAATGATCCGCATATTCTGACCAAAAATGGCGTTGAAGGAAGTTTGAATATTATCCACCCCCTGCTTGCTGCTGCTGGCAAGCCATACATCAGCGGGTGGTATCCTTATCGCCAGGAAATACATAAGAAAAGCGTAAGATATCAGAATGACAGCAGTAATAGATAATCTTCTCACCGCTTTCGGGCCATAATATTCATTCACAATATCAGTGATCACAAACTCTAAGGGCCAAAGTAAAACACCACAGGTAAGTGTAAAGGAGAGCCCGCTTTCTCCAAATAAGGTGAAATTGACAGGGTGCGTATCAAATATTTTCTCCAGGGAAAAAAGTTTGGTACCGATCGCTTCGGCAATTAAGGCATTACAGCAAAAAAAACAGGCGATGCCAAGAAAAAGCTTGGTCGGTTTATCTTTGATGATAGTAAGGATCATTGAGGTAAAATATAAAATAAATTAATGCTAATAAAAATAATACATTGGCGATGATCAGCCACAGAGGCACATATTCCCGAACTTTTCTTTTTATCATCCAAACGCCCAAATAACAAAGAGTAACGGCCGGGAATATAATCATCCCCATCAAATCACCGATGATAATGATCGTGGATTTCAGGTTTCCATCCGGTAACCACGCTTTTACCAGCAATGATATGGCAACCAGGAAAAAAATGCCGCAAATAAAAGCCAGGCGGGATAAAAATAAAAGCCAACGCATCGGGATTTTAGTCTAAAATAGCATTATTTTGTCAGCCTAATCTTGTGTATTGATGAAAAATCCCCTGCTGAAAAAAGTTCTCCCGCATATTATCGCTGTTGTTATTTTCATGGGTGTATCCATCGTGTTTTGCAAACCGGTACTGGATGGGAATATACTCAACCAACATGATATCATAGGCTGGAAAGGCATGGCGCAAAATGCATTTGAGTATAAACAAAAAAATGGCCATTACCCTTTATGGAATCCTAATCTTTTCAGCGGCATGCCCAATTACCAGATAGCCATGGAAGGCAAAAGTATTTTACCTGACATGGTAAAAATATTATCGCTGGGAATGCCCAAGCCAATCAACTTTTTTTTCCTGGCTTGTATTTGTTTTTATATTCTCTGTCTCACTTTACGGATAAGGCCGATCGTTGCAATTTTAGGAGGGCTTGCTTGTGCCTTCTCCACTTATAATGCTGTTATTATTGCTGCCGGGCATGAAACACAAATGCTGGCCACTGCCTTTATGCCCTTATTACTGGCCGGTCTGGTCTGTACTTTTGAAAAAAAATACTGGATGGGTCTTGCCCTCAGCACCTTCGCCACCTACCAGCAGATCGGGGTTAACCATCTGCAGATAAGTTATTATTTTTTCCTGGTCGCCGTCGCAGTCGCTCTCAGCTACTTGTATGTATGGATAAAGCAAAAAGACTGGAAACATATTGCCATCACAGGAGCCATCACTGCCATTTCTGCAATTGTGGGTTTGGCTGGTAGCGCTTTATCGCTTAAAACCACCTCCGAATATGCGAAATTCACCATGCGTGGCGGAAAAGATATTTCTATAGAAGGAGATAATGTTAAAGCCGAAAAAACATCGGGACTTGATACAGCCTATGCATTTGTTTATAGTATTGGTAAAACGGAATCATCTACCTTACTGATGCCAAATGCTTTTGGTGGTGGCAGCGACAAAGTAATAGGTGAAGGGTCACATGTAGTAAGCAAATTAACAGCGAGAGGGATTGATGAGAACCAGGCACAGCAATTGGCAGGGAATCTCCCCAAATACTGGGGTGCCTTGCCTTACACTGCTGGTCCCGCTTACCTCGGTATCATCATTTGTTTATTAGGGCTGATCGGTTTTGTCATTATAAAAAAACCGTTGCGCTGGGGTTTACTCGCCGCTACCATCCTGGGCATTTTTATGTCATGGGGAAAGAACTTCGCCAGCTTTAATACTTTCTTATTCGAACACCTGCCGATGTATAATAAATTCAGGGCTCCTTCGATGGCACAGGTGATCCCACAATTTACCATTGCTATTATTGCAGCACTGGCGTTACAACGATTACTATTTGAAGAAAAAAACAAAGAGCTGTTGAAAGCCGATTTCAAAAAGATATTATATGCTATCGGCAGCTTATTTGCTTTGCTGGCAATGATGTATGTAGCGATGAATTATAATTCACCCATCGATCAACAGCTGCTGGCCAATAAATGGGACAATAGTGGCACCGATGAAATTGGCCGGCTCATTGTTTCAGGATTGAAGGCTGACCGCAGAGCCATGTTCGGTGGACAGCTTTTAAGAGCAGCAATGTTTAGCGTCCTCTTTTTAGGAATACTTTATTTATACCTCATCAATCGCATTAAATCCTGGGTTGTTGCAATAGTCTTGATCATCATAAGCACCTTTGAACTCACGCTGGTCAGCAAAGAATATCTGGGGGAAGAGAATTATGTAACAGCTGATGAAATGAAGAATACTAATTTCACGCCAAGCCCAATTGATCAGCAAATATTAAGCGATAAAGATCCTGATTACCGTGTCTTTAATATGGCAGGAGATACCTACAATGAATCCCGCACATCATATTTTCATAAATCAATAGGCGGTTATCACCCGGCTAAATTGCGAATTTACCAGGATGTGATCGAAAAGTATTTGTCTGTAAGACCCAGCCCGGCCATACTGAATATGCTAAATGCAAAATATATCATTGTACAGGATCCGAAGTCAGGCCAAAGTTCTGTTATAACCAATCCCGATGCTTTTGGCCCCTGCTGGCTGGTAAAGACAGTGAGAATTGTGAATGGTCCGGTAGCTGAGATACAGGCGATAGGTAATACCAATCTAAAAGATACAGCGATCGTAGATAAATCGTTCAGCCAATATGTAGTGCAGCCGCAATGGGATTCCGCTTCTTCGGTGCGGTTGAAAAAGTTTGACAACGATGTAATGGAATATGAAGCCAACAGCAAGAATCCCCAGTTTGCCGTCTTCAGCGAAATATATTATCCGAAAGGCTGGAATGCTTACCTGGATGGAAAAAAGACTGATTACTGTAAGGTCAATTATATATTGCGGGGCCTCGCCATACCTGCAGGCCAGCATGACATCAAATTTGTTTTTGAACCAGCTTCTGTTAAAAAAGGAGTTTCGATAATGTTTATCGCTTCTATTTTTATTCTCCTGTTCTTCATTGGAGGATTTTTTATGGCCTGGTGGGAAAACAGGAAAACAATCTGAACCCGCGAATGAAAAAAGTGCTTGTGATAGCTCCCTATTCTTACCTGCCTTCTTTTTCAGGTGGGCAGAAACTCATTGCACAGTTTTTGGAATGGCTTGGTAAAGAAACGGAGCTTATGGTTATTACTGTAGCCGAAAATGATTTTTCACTGGCAAAAAATTACTCCCCGATTCCATGGCTGAAAAAAAAATTTTCCAGGTACCTGGACCTGAGCCTGGTCTCAAAGATATCCACTCTGATTAAAAAAGAAAGATTTGATACGATCATTTGGGAGCATCCTTATTATGCGTGGTTGGCTTCCCGCATCAAAAATAGAACGGCCATCCAAACCATCCTTCACACACATAATATCGAGTACCAACGGTTTCGTTCTACGGGCCGCTGGTGGTGGCCCCTGTTAAAAATATATGAGAAATGGAGTTTTAAAAAAGCAGATGCCCTTTTCTTCATTACACCAGAGGACAGGGATTTCGCGATTAATATATGGAAAATAAAAAAAGAAAAATGTATAGATCTGCCCTTTGGAGTGGAGATAAATAATTATCCGAAAGATCGACTACGCTCTAGGAGCCAGATCCAGGCAAAGCATTGTATCGCCGCTGAAAAAAAAATATTTTTATTTAACGGCCTTCTTGATTATAAGCCTAACCTGGATGCATTGAAAGCTATTTTAAATGAAATAAACCCGTTATTACTTTCCAGGTCTTCCTTCGCATATACAATCATCATTTGTGGCAAGCGGTTACCGGATAAGCTGAATGATTTAAAAGATTATGCGGGTAAAAATATTATCTACGCAGGTTTTGTGGATGATATAACGCTTTATTTAAAAGCCGCTGATCTTTTTTTAAATCCTATACAAAGTGGTGGCGGTGTTAAAACAAAGATGGTAGAAGCGATCGCTTACGGTGACACGGTTGTTTCTACACAAACCGGGGCTGTGGGGATGGATAAAACTATTTGCGGAGAAAAACTCATCATTGTGCCCGATAATAACTGGAAAGGATTTGCTGATGCCATAATTGCTAATAAAGATTTTGTTATTGAAACACCCCAGGAATATTATAACACCTATTATTGGCAAAAGATTATAAGGAGAATCTGTTACCTGATCAACAATTGAAATTTCAGCAAATCGCAACATTTTAATATGCCCTGAATAAATCCAAGCATATATTCAAGCGCAGCTAAGGAAGCGAAATTAGTTATTACTTACCAACCATAGGAATTGGCAAATGTCTTTGGTTGCCAATCATTCTGAATAAAAAACAGTTAATTATGCTATTTCTTTACCAGAATCAGCAGATCAACCGGTGCGATAAGATCTCACAATACAATCCCACAATTTGTTTGCAATCTTGTCCCAGCTAAATTTATTTCGTTGTATTATTCCCCTTTCAACCAGTTGTTTTCTTAATTCAGCATCTGCATTTATTATATTAAGCTTAGTTGCTATATCTTCAATATTAGCCGGATCAACATATAAAGCTGCCTCTCCACCAACTTCGGGCATAGAGGAGACATTTGATGTAATAACAGGCACATCGCAATGCATCGCTTCAAGAATTGGAAGACCAAAGCCTTCAAAAAAAGAAGGATAAACAACAGCGAGGGCTGAACCCATAACTTCGGTTAGTTCCTTTTCTGGTATAAAATCAAGATGAATAAGGTCACCGGTATATTTAAAATATTTTACTGCCTCCTGAATGTTACTTGATTTCCACGCCATACGTCCAGCTAACACAAGCTTTACATCCGATTTCGTTTTTTTCTTAAACAAGGAAAATGCTTTTATCAGATTGAGTACATTTTTTCTTGGATGGATGGCTCCAACAAAGAGGAAAAAATTCTTGCCATTAGTTAGTTTCTCTTTAACTTTTTCCTGGGTATTTTCATCCACCGGCCTAAATCCATCTCCAGCTGCGGAGCCAATTACTTCCACCTTGGATGAAGCTACGCCAGTATTTTCTATAATATCCTTTTTAGTAAATTCAGAGACGGCTGCTATCGTCTTTGCACTTCTAATAAACTTTTTTACATATAATTTATAGTAAAAAGCGGTTCGTTTTTTAAAAAAGTGAGGATAATGGAGAAAAGCAAGATCATGTACAACCATGCACACTGGAACCTGGGTTCGCAACGAAGAAAAACCATCAGGACTTAAGAAAACATCGATCTTATACTTTTTTAATGCCTGAGGTATTCTCCATTCGAACCATACATACCAAAGAATAGGGTGTATTGCCATGGGCTTAAGCACAACACAAGTGACATGTTCGTACCGGGAAAAGCTGTTATCAATCTTACGGTCAAAAAACAGCACAAAATGGTGTTCTTTATGACTTTCAATAATTCTGGAGAGAGTTTCCATAATAAATCGTCCTACTCCTTCCATTCTATTACCCGTGATTAATCTTACATTTACACCTATTCTCATCTTAAATGGTTTTATAGCCTCAAATCTTTAATTTTGCATATTGTTAAAATTTAACTTCAATAATGTACCAGGAAATCTCACGTTGCAGGATCAGTGGCAGCAGCAATTTAGTAAATGTATTCTCATTAGGGGAGCAATATCTTACCGGTGTTTTCCCAACTTCCAAAAGCCAGGCTGTTACTAAAGGTCCTGTGGACATTGTTTGGTGTCCTGATAGCGGTTTGGTGCAGATGAAGCAATCATATAGTCCTGATGAAATGTATGGAGATAATTATGGTTATCGTTCTGGCCTCAACCAGAGCATGGTGAACCATTTGCAGAATAAAGTAATTACCCTGTTGCGAAAAGTTCAGCCTGTTGCTAATGATATCATTTTGGATATTGGCAGCAATGATGCTACTTCACTAAAATGCTACCCTTCTCATCTGCGGCGCATCGGAATTGACCCGACGGGAAATAAATTTAAAGAGTATTACCCATCTGATATTGCACTGGTGCCTGCTTTTTTTACGGGTGATAGTTTCAGGAATATCTTTCCCAAGGAAAAAGCAAAGATCGTTACTTCGATAGCTATGCTATATGATCTTGAAGACCCGGTAAAATTTGCCTTGGATGTTGAACAGGTACTCGCTGACGATGGTATCTGGCATTTTGAGCAAAGCTACCTGCCTTCCATGCTACGTAACAACTCCTACGATACCATTTGTCAGGAACACCTGGAATATTATTCATTGATCTCCATAAAATATATACTCGATAAATGCAATATGAAGATCATTGACATAGAGATGAACGATATAAACGGAGGAAGTTTTGCGGTGACTGCTGTTAAAAAGAGTTCAAAACAATGGAATAATGATGCTGTCATCAAATGGATGGAGGAAGAAGAAGAAAAGATGGGATTGAATACCATTGAACCTTACCGCCGGTTTTCCCAAAGGGCACAGGAGCACAGAATAAGCCTGATCAGCTTGCTGGATAAGCTAAAAAACGATGGGAAGAAAATAATTGGTTATGGTGCTTCTACCAAGGGAAATGTATTGTTACAGTATTGTAATATCAGCATACAGTATCTTGACTGCATTGCAGAAGTAAATGAACAAAAATTCGGTTCTTATACGCCCGGCACTCTTATACCAATTGTATCTGAAGCGGAAGCTATAGCTATGAAACCGGATTATTTTTTCGTTCTGCCCTGGCATTTCCGCAATAATATCCTGCAACGGGAAATAACAAAAGATTACAGGGCTTCAGGAGGAAAAATTATCTTCCCGCTGCCGTATATTGAAATTGTGTAAGATGGAAAAGAAGGTTTTATTCATTAACCATATTGAAAAGCAATGCGGCGTTCACCAGTTCGGCGAAAATGTTTTTGCTGCTATCACCCTATCTGAAAAATTTCAATTCATTTATTCAGAATGTTCGGAATATTCTCATCTGCTAGCCGCCGTTCAACTTCATAATCCTGCCGCCATCATTTATAATTATTATGCATCTACGTTGCCGTGGCTGAATCCCGGCATAACAAGAAGAATGAAATTTCCTCAATTAGGCATAATGCATGAAGTAACACAGGAAAGAGTGAATCATGCCGATAAAGTGTTATTTGATTTTCATATAGCGCCTGACCCGACTGTCTTACTTACCAATCCAATTGTTTTTAAAACAGGCAGATTAATTCCATCTCATAAGACGCTGATCCCTCCTCCTCCCGAACTTACCATTGGCAGTTTCGGCTTTGGAACAAAAGGCAAAGGCTACCCGCATATTATAGAAGCTGTACAGAAAGAATTTGATAAAGCCATTATCCGACTGAATATTCCTTTTGCAACTTTTGGAGATGCCGAAGGAAGCGGAGCAAAAGCTTATGCAGAAAAATGCAGAGAATTGATAACCAAGCCAGGTATATCACTTCAAATCACCCATGATTTCCTTTCACAGGAAGAAGTATTAAATTTTCTAGATGGTAACACTCTTAACACATTCTTCTATGAAGGAAATAAGAACCGGGGCATTTCTAGTGTAATAGATTTGGCATTAGCAGTTGATCGCCCGCTGGCTATTACCAAAAGCAACATGTTCCGCCATATTTCTCACACTGAACCTTCTATTTGTATTGAAGATAATTCTCTCCAGCATATTATTCAGCAGGGCATTTCACCTCTGGAGCAGTACAGGAAAGAATGGACCACGAAAAACCTGTGCTGGGATTATGAACGCATAATATCGGCAGGTATTCAGCATTATGAATCATCTCCTCTTTTTTCAAGTAATATAAAATACCTCCTGCAAAAAACGCCTGCCCGTAGATTGTTAAAATATTTGTCCCGATCCGGCTACCGGTCAGTCAATCGGGACAAATTGATGTTGGCACCTGAAGCTGTATCAATACTTACTGGCAAAAGAAGTATATTAAAGAAAGGCTTGCCACTACTTTTTAATGAAACCGTTTTCAACCGCATACTTGATAACCGGGCAAGAAAAGAGTACAATAGGGTGATCGACCTGCTATTTCAGCTCTGCCCTAATGAAATGAGTCGGAAAATTGCGGAAGCCAATATTCAGCAGGCTTTTGTTTTTGAAACAGTAAGAAATTTTGCTGAAAAATTTCAAAACCCTGAAATCCTTTCTATCGGCTGCTATGAGGATACGGCTTTCCTAAGTTTACAAAAATTGGGTATTGCAGTTGATGGAATTGACCCTTTGCTGAATTATGACCTGCAGACTTTTCTTACCAAGCCAGGCATTTCCGAAAATAAATTTGATATCATTTTCTCCACATCAGTCATTGAGCATGTAGAAGATGATGTGAGCTTCGTTGCTGATATGGCCAGATTACTTAAACCGGGGGGATTTGTTATATTAACATGTGATTATAAAGAAGATTATAAATCGGGGGATAAAATCCCGAATGTTGATTTCAGATTTTATACTAAACAAGATCTACGGCACAGGTTACCGTCTAAAATGCCTGGTTGCTATATTTTCGGAACTTCTGATTGGGATTGTGCTGAACCAGATTTCTGGTTCGAAGGATTGAACTATACTTTTGCAACATTAGTATTACAAAAGAAGATTAATCAATAAGGTCGTTCTTTACGGATATAATTACGCAAAATAAAATTCCTCGCAATCCTCCACGATTTTACAAACTTACCCTGCCGGAAAAACATAAAACAATATTTCAACATAGAAATAAATAAAGGATGAAGATTTTTATGATAATCCGGTTTGCAGGCATCCACACCCTTATCAAGTACATCCTTGATCAACTGCACCGCAAAAGCAGTATTCTTAACGGTCGTTTCAATTATCTGTGAATGATCCAGCTTCCAGTATTTATGATCATATACAACAGAAGCAAAACGGAAACCGATAGCTCTTTTTAAAAATTGAACAGAAGGGAGTTGTTTGGCCCAGTCGCTGCTGCATATCCATGTAATACCGCTGGAACAGCCTACCAGCAAAGTGCAATACTTCGAAATCTCAGCATTTTCCCTGAGCGTAAGGTCATTTCCAATTATGATACGGGGATGAGGTGATGTTAAAGAAAGATGAGTGGAAATAATAATTACAATATCTTTTTCCTGCTGGATAAGTTTATTTGCTACCTCCAAAGCAAAATCGCCTGTTACAAATGACTGGCCGCTATTGGGGGCACATTCAAAAAGGATCACATGCCTGTAGTTATGTAAATGGTGGTGAAGAGCATACTCTTTTACCTTTTCCACTTCATGATCGTATAAACGCAGAACAGGAGTTGCCTCTACTGTAATAGGGTGAGGATAGGAATTATATATAGTGCCACGGGTGGTGCCATCATAATTACAAACATTAATTGGATATATTTGTGTAAAGAACACTTCATCGAATTCACCCTGATCTTTTTTCTTTAAAGCATCCTCCTGGAATTTATACCAGCCTCCATATTCGGCTTCTTTCTTATTGGTTAGTGATACTTCCCAAATGTCATTCACGAATGGATTATTATCTACTATTTGTCTGCAAATATTGCTAACCGCCCATGTTAAATGACAGCCGGGATAATCTTTTTTTATCTGCTTTGCCAGCACAGTAGCCATCAGGCAATCGCCGTTTGCCATTAAAATCCCTAACAATATTTTTTTGTTGTTTTCAGGCATGAGCATCCCTTATGCAGTAAGCATCATTTTGGCGAGTTCTTCTATCCCGGTTTGGCTTTCCCATTTTATTTTTCTTATAGCCGAAGGATCACTGAGCAGCCTTCTGAATTCGGGTACATAATCATTTTTCAATTGCACATAATCCTGCCATTTTTTATGGATGGAAGAAAAACAAATTTCCAGCCACTTTTCAATGCTGTATGCTTTACCAGTACCAATGCATGCTTCAAAGAGTACATCTTGTTTTATCAATTGAAATATGCCCTGAACGATATCACCGGCAAAGCCAAATTCCTTTTCCACCTTTATATCACCAATCATAAGCATAGCCTTTTTACCTGACCCGATTTGTTTGACCGCGTCCACTATCTGCCGGTTAAGATGCTGACGCGTCCGCATCGGGCTGTCGTGATGAAACAGGTAGCCAACATATATCCTTATATTTTTTGTACGAAAATACCTGGCAGCAAAAACTGCTTCTATACGGGCTAAGTTGTAAGCACTGGTTGCGCAAAAATCATTTTTTTCTGAAACAGGCTCCCCATTATTTTGAAACTGAAGACCGCTGCCGGTAATAAAAATTTTGCTATGCGGTGAATGGCGGTAAACAGATTCAAAAATATTAATAGCTCCATTAACTATGGTAGCCTGGTGCTCAAAAAGCAGCCCATGCTGTACCGAGGAATGGGCAGCAAGGTGAAAAATATAATCGGGTTGTTGTTCCCGGATCAGTTGTTCAATAAAGGGGTGATCCGCTACATTACCCTGCAACCAGTTGCCAGTTGATCTTGAAACCCCCACCACTTCGATCTGTTGCTGCTGCAACAACCGGTTTAAATAATATCCATCCTGGCCATTGATTCCGAATATAAGCGCTTTCTGCATAGTTATTCATTACCCTTAATCAATGACTGAAACTGGCGATCAATGGCATCTATGCATTTGTTCCGTTCGAGGTTAAGCACCGCCAGTCTTTTAATTATTCCGTCTTTCTGTTCCACCGCCACATTTTCAAACTCGTAAACTTTCTCCTGCATATGCCAAAGGTCACAATTCACTTTGGCTAATTCAGCAAATACATCTCCGATCATCCCGGTTATCTCACGTATTTCATTCCCCTTTTCTTTATATACTTTATTAGCGGAAAAGGTCAGCCGGTCGGTCGGGATATGGCCGGCAACAGCATCTGCTACAAAACCATCGATCTCTTTACTCAATTGCTCTTCCTGCCATTTCAGACTTTGTTGCCTGGTAACATCTTCAGCATGATACTGCTTTAGTTTAACAATAGTGAGTTTGTCGCATAATGAACCCAGGGTCTCTGCCATCATTGTTGTTTTGTTCCGAAAGGAGTCCCTTCGGGATAATAAATGATATACAAACTTAGGATCAAATGCAATAAGCCACAAAATTGTATTTTTGCCGGCATTTGGTTCATTTTAAAACCCACAAATGAAAAAAAAAGCATTAATAACTGGCATTACCGGGCAAGACGGAGCTTACCTGGCCGATCTGCTCATCCACAAGGGCTATGAAGTGCATGGAATAAGAAGAAGGGCTTCGCTTATCAATACTAACAGGATCGATCATCTGTACCGGGATATTCATGAAGATAATGTGAATTTATTCCTTCATTATGGCGATCTGACTGATTCAGCCGGTATTATTCATATCATTCAAAAAGTACAGCCAGATGAGATTTATAATCTCGGGGCTATGAGTCATGTACACATTAGTTTTCAAACACCTGAATACACAGCAAATGTTGACGGAATAGGGGCACTTCGCATTTTAGAAGCCGTGCGGATACTCGGGTTGGAAAAGAAAACAAAAATTTACCAGGCCTCTACATCAGAGTTATATGGCCTGGCACAGGCCGTTCCGCAAAATGAAACAACACCATTCTATCCACGGTCACCTTATGCCGTTGCAAAACTATATGCTTACTGGATCACCGTGAATTACCGGGAGGCTTATGGAATGTTTGCCTGTAATGGAATTTTATTCAATCATGAAAGTCCCGTAAGAGGTGAAACCTTTGTAACAAGAAAGATCACAAGAGGCGTTTCAGAAATTGCTTTGGGAATAAGGACTACACTATTTCTCGGGAATCTGGATGCTAAACGGGATTGGGGGCATGCAAGGGATTATGTAGATGCTATGTGGCGCATTATGCAGCAGGATAAGCCAGAGGATTATGTGATTGCTACGGGTATCAGTACTACGGTAAGAGATTTTGTAATAAAATCTTTTGCCTGCTGTGGTATTGAATTAAAATTTGAAGGTAAAGAAGAAAATGAGAAAGCTTTTGTAGTTAAATGCAGGTACCCAAAATACCAATTATCCATTGGCCAAAATGTGGTGAGTATTGATAAAAGGTATCATCGACCCACAGAAGTTGATCTGTTGCTGGGGGATGCAACAAAGGCAAAAGAGAAATTAGGCTGGCAGCCATCCTGCACATTAGATGAACTGATCAGTGAAATGATGGAAGCGGATCTCAAAAATTTCAGTGGAGAAAAATAAAATCAATTTTCTTTTAATACCTGCAAAAAATGCGACATTCCTTCTATTTTCCTTTCATCCAGCCTGTAGCTGAGGTGCAACGTAAAATATTTTTTCAAATCGTATAATTCAAAAGCTGCCTCATTCACAATTTCGTCAATATGTTGTAACCCTATGCTATTGGCTTTGTTAAATAAAGCAATGAATTCATCAGTCATTTTTTTTGTGCTCACCCAGGCTGCAAATACAAAAGGAAGCCCGGTGATAGATCGCCACTCGGAGCCCAGGTCATAAATGAAGGTGGATATTTTCCGCTGTTCAAAGGCCCGGTCGCCGATCACTAAGCCAGCCGTGGTTCCTTTTATTTCGCTGCGGTAATACTCATCTTTGGCCTCGATAATTTCAGGAGCGATTCCCCATGACTCTTTCATCAGGTATAATAATAAAGCAACAGATGTGCGGCTTTGGTAATCCAGGTAAACTTTTTTTATTTCGGTTATCGGCACATCGCTGAACAGGGCCACCGAAGCTATCTCACCTTCGGCGCCAATACAATAATCTCCAATGATATGATAAGAGGGCAGTTGAGGAATAACGGCTACAGGGATCAGCCCTACATCAATTTCATCTTTCAACAGCATGTCGGCCAGTCTTGCCGGGTAATCTTCCACCAATTGTATCATTTCACTGACAGGTGGTCTCGATAGGCCATATACCAACGGTCTTGTATTCAGGTAATTGACAATACCTACACGGATTCTCTCAACCCCGCCGGTTGATGGGGAGTCATGAAAAGTCTTTATTGCTTTACTCATAAGCTGTATACTTAACTGTCTACTTCTAAATTACTGTTTGCTATCTTTGAATGACAAAAATAAGGTTTCAACATTTATTTCATCACCCGTAAAATTTTTGGTCCTTGGAACTCACAACACTCACCGCTATTTCTCCAGTGGACGGTCGTTACCGTAAACAGGTCCAGCACCTGGATGAATATTTCTCGGAATATGCATTGATGAAGTACAGGATCGGAATAGAAATAGAATACCTTCTGTTCCTTGAAAACAGGAAATTTTTCAAACTTCCCGGTAAGACCATCAAACACTTACAGAAACTGGCGGAAGATTTCGGCCCCGAAGATGCCCAGGAGATCAAGCAAATTGAATTTACCACCAACCATGATGTAAAGGCCGTTGAATATTTTTTAAAGAATGAATTAGAAAAGAATGGCGGCGAGGAAACAAAGGAATGGGTGCATTTTGGACTGACCTCGCAGGATATAAATAACACAGCTATCCCCTTATTGTGGAAACATGCTGTCGAATATGAATACCTGCCCGGTTTACTCAACCTGAATACTAAATTAAAATTGCTGGCGAATGAATGGATGGATATCCCCATGCTGGCGCATACCCATGGCCAGCCCGCCAGTCCGACAAGGCTCGGCAAAGAGATCATGGTCTTTGTGGCAAGAATTGAGAGTCAGGTAGAACAATTCATTGGCATCCCTTTTACGTGTAAGTTTGGCGGCGCCACCGGTAATTTCAATGCGCATCATGTGGCCTTCCCGAAGGTAGACTGGATAAAATTTGGGAACGATTTCACCGAACGCCTGGGATTGAGCCGGCAGCAATTCACCACACAGATAGAACACTATGATAACCTGGCCGCGCATTTTGATTGTATGAAACGTATCAACAATATCCTGGTTGATTTCTGCCGGGATATCTGGAGTTATGTTTCGATGGAATATTTCACGCAAAAAATAAAGAAGGGTGAAGTGGGATCATCGGCCATGCCGCATAAAGTAAACCCGATCGATTTTGAGAACGCGGAAGGAAACCTCGGCGTGGCGAATGCCCTGTATGAACACCTTTCTGCCAAACTCCCGGTCTCCCGATTACAAAGAGATCTCACTGATTCCACTGTATTGCGAAACATCGGTGTTCCGTTTGCCCATACCCTAATCGCTTTCCGCTCGATAGAAAAAGGATTGGGTAAACTGGTGATCAATGATGTCAAGATCCATGAGGACCTGGAGAATAACTGGGCAGTCATTGCCGAAGCTATTCAAACCATTCTGCGAAGGGAGAACTATCCAAATTCTTATGAAGCGTTGAAGAACCTGACAAGAGTTAACCAACTAATTGATAAAAAAATGCTGCACCAGTTTATTGACAGCCTTAAAGTCGGGGACGGAATAAAGAAGGAATTGAAGAAGATCACGCCGCATAACTATACAGGTATCATCAATTTTAAGTGAATCTGGTTTTGAAGCGAGGAATGTTGTCAATTCCGCAATGCTTCCAATAAGATTGCACTAACAGGTAATTACTCCTTAGAAACGATTAAATAGTTAATTCCCATAATGATTTTTTCAAACCTATAATTGATACTCTTTATAAAATTCACATAATCATCAAAAGACGTATGAAATTCATCCTGTAATTGCTGTTCAAACTCAAATAAAATGGGCATCTTGTTTTTTAAGATTGTGTCTTTGGCGCCTTGTAAGGCAAATAAATCACTGCCCTGGATATCCACCTTCATAAAACTGATTGGCCCTTTAATCTGCAAACTATCAATCGTTATTGATTCAACAATTCTTCCATTCTTTGCATTTGGGTCAATTCCATATGAGCCATATGAATCAAATCTTTTGAAATCCGGTTCAGGGAAAACAAGTTTTTCACCAGTTTTATTATGAACGGCGCCTGGTATTGCCTTCACATTTTTACATTCATTGGCAGCAAACGTTTTTATCAGTATACCATAAATAATCGGCTCTGCTTCAAAGGCATAAACCGTTCCGTCGGCACCAACCATCTCTGAAAAGACGACGGACATTTGACCATAATTAGCTCCCACATCCAGAACAGTAGTCCCTTTCTTTATATAGGCTTTAGCTATATCTATAACTTCCGGTTCGAAGTATTTGCCGTTTTTTATATCATTAGCAACAATATCTTTTTTAAGATGAGCAGGCAAATAATATTTTCCGGTCGGCGTATCATAAAAATTAAGGCCTTCCCCCTCTGATCCTTTTTTATACTTCTCTGATCCATAGTTTAATTTAGCTATATCATAATTAAACTTATTTAAGAAACTTCGAAGGATTTTTTTAACCATCTTCTGTTTTTTTAGTGCTTTTACTATAAACTGATTAACCAATAAAAAGGGGCACAAAAGTATAAAATTCTAGCGATATGACAAACCCTAAAATGGCAGGAATGGAGTCATGGAACTAAGATAATAAGTACCTTTAATTAATTTCACATTCAAAATTACAATTGCGAATGACTCGAAATTTAATTATATTTCTTCTTACAATCATTACCTCAAATTTCATATACGCGCAACCCCCATGTGCGTTGAAAAACGATTTTACCTATACAAGGAATCCTTGTACCCCATTGTCAGTATCATTTCGTACAAATTCGACCGGATATAATTCAATTTCATGGGATTTTGGAGATGGAAATACTACAACAGGGAGTGCGACTCCCATTAATTTATATGCAAGTACAGGAAATTACCAAGTAATGATGATCCAAAACTATGGTAGTTGTATTGATACAGTCATAAAACAGTTTACTGTTGACTTGCAAACCGACATTCAGTTGTTGCTTACCCAGGATACAACAATTTGTATTGGAGCTACAAAACAATTGCTCACATCACCTTCCCTTAACTTCTGTTGGAGTCCTGCAACTTTTTTAAATAATCCTCTTTCGCCTAATCCCATCACTTCCACATCACAAAATATCACCTATTATTTTAACTCTGAGAGAGTTGGGAATAATTTGATTATTAATGGGGATTTCAATGCCGGTAATACGGGTTTCACATCCTCATACACTTATGCAAATCCAAATACAACAGAAGGTGAGTATTTTGTAGGAACAAACCCTCAGGCCTGGAATGCATCAACGAGCCCTTGTCCCGATCACACAACTGGAAATGGGAATATGATGCTCGTAAATGGAGCGCCAATCCCAAATGTAAAGATCTGGGGTCAGACTATACCAGTTAATCCTAATACTAATTATGCTTTTTCAACGTGGATACAAGCGATATATAATGTAAACCCGGCTCAACTTCAATTCTCAATCAATGGAAATGATATTGGAACGATTATAACGGCCAGTTTGCCAACTTGTACATGGACACAATTTTATACTACATGGAATTCAGGTAATAATGCAACAGCCAATATTTCTATTGTTAATAAAAATACTCTGGTTCAAGGGAACGACTTTGCGCTTGATGATATTTCTTTTTCTCCTGTATTTCTAAAAAGAGATTCTGTAAAAATAACAGTTGAACAACCAGTTGTTATAACAAATGATGCACTTTCAATTTGTTCGGCAACTTCTGTGCAATTAAATACAACAGGTGCAAATACATACACCTGGTTTCCGGTAGCGGGCCTTAGCAACCCCAATATTGGAAATCCTATAGCCTCGCCGATAATTTCAACTCAGTATATTGTAACAGGGACAACTATTAATGGATGTAATGCTAAGGATACAGTAGCTATTACTGTTAACCCTAAGCCTACCATCACTTCATCAGGTGATGCCAGTATATGTCAGAATACATCTACTCAGCTAAATGCTGGTGGCGGGATATTGTATAGTTGGACACCCGTTGCCACTCTAAACAATCCTTCGATTTCAAACCCAATAGCTTCTCCATTAATTACTACAACTTATTATGTGACCGTTACCGGTGCTAATACTTGCACAAATATTGATTCAATTAGAATTACTGTTAACCTTAAGCCTACCATCACTAAATCTGGTGATGCAAATATGTGTCAGAGTACTTTTACGCAACTAAATGCAGGTGGAGGGGTATCATATAGCTGGATACCTGCAGCCACCCTAAACAATCCTTCGATTCCCAACCCAATAGCTTCTCCATTAACAACTACAACTTATTTTGTGACTGTTACCGGAGCTAATACTTGTACAAATATCGATTCAATTAAAATAATTGTTAAACCGAAGCCTGCCATCATTACATCAGGTGATGCTAGTATATGTCAGAGCACATCTACACAGCTTAATGCTGGTGGTGGGGTATCCTATAGTTGGACGCCTGCAGCCACCCTAAACAATCCTTCAATCCCAAACCCAATAGCTACTCCACTAACCACTACAACTTATTATGTAACCGTTACCGGAGCTAATACTTGTACAAATATTGATTCAATAAAAGTTACTGTAAAACCCCCGCCGGTTTTTACTGTCAACACCCCTGTCAATGTATGTCCGGCTGATTCCACTCAACTGAACGCTTCGGGTGGAGATTTGTATTTATGGCAACCAGCAGGCTCATTGAATAATCCTGGTGTAGCTAATCCCCATGCTGCACCTTCAACTACAACTACCTATTTCGTACAAATAACCGATACTGTTTGTAATTATACTTCAACATTATCGACTATTGTTACAATACTTCCACTACCAGTTATTATCGCAAGTAAATCCAATGATATTGATTGCAGTAATGACCAAAGCCAGCTAAATGCAACTGGGGGTATAATATATAGTTGGACACCCACAGCTACTTTAAACAATCCCACTATCTCAAACCCCATTGCCCGCCCCATGACTGCTACCCAATATAAAGTAAAAGGCATTTCTGCCACAGGGTGTGTTAATTATGATAGTGTTGTCGTAAATATTAATTTTGGAATCAAGGGAAACTTCTTAATGCCCAATGCCTTCACTCCCAATAATGACGGACTGAATGACTGCTATGGAATAAAATACTGGGGAGTGATCCTTCAACTTGATTTTAACATTTACAACCGCTGGGGTGAAAGAGTATTTCATACCACCGATCCTGCGGGTTGCTGGAACGGGGTATATAATGGCATTCCACAGAACCCAGCCGTTTTTGTTTTTATTATCAAAGCAACAACCTCTTGCCAGGGTGCCATTTTCAGAAAAGGGACTTTTGCTTTGATCAGATAAAAAGAAACAGGGATATTTTTAGTTGTTTCGCTTCACCATAAAGAGCAATAACTCCTTCTCTCCTTCCATTCGGTTGCCGGCTGGCTGGAAACCCGCTTTCAATAAAACATTTTTCGAAGCAGTATTCGGAGCTTCCGTCACCGCATAGATCTCCTCGAGGGGAGTTTGCGTCAGAAAATAAAGTAGTCCTTGTTTCGTACATTATATGGAAAACTACCGATGAAGTGAATATGGCAAACTACCAGATCCAAAAAAGCTTTGATGCCTCCAATTGGCAAAATACTGGGGCACCTATAACTGCCCGCAATATAAGCGGTATACAACAGTATTCTTATACCGATCTCATTGCTAACTCGCCTCTAACATATTATCGGGTCCGGCAAATGAGTATGGATGGACAGACATCCTATTCCTCCATCGTATTTGTAAAAAATGAAGAAGGCAATTCACTGAGTCTTTACCCTAACCCCACAGGAAAATATCTCTTTATTTCCACTGGCAATGGCAACGTGAAATTGAGATCTATGCGTGTCTTTACAATAAGCGGGCAAGAAGTGAAGATCTTGCCATTACAAAACCCCCGGCAATACTCACTGGATGTCAGTCATTTTACAGCAGGGCCTTACAAGCTGTTGATCGAATTTACTGATGGTTCTATGCAGACCCATTCTTTCATCAAACTATGATCCTAACATCCCGTTTAGAATAATAGGACATGATTTTTCACTCTTAAAGCCACTACAAACAGCAATAGCAGAGCTAGTTGAAGTGTTATATAACAACTTAAGGTATAATTGAATATCTTTAGTTCATCATAAAATCATGAGTGGCCGCATAATACGAACCCTTATCCTGATTTTGTTTGTTTCTTATTCAGTTGCCGGGCAGGTTAATCTAAACCTGGGGTTGAAAGCCTATTATCCATTTACCGGTAATGCCAATGATGTAAGCGGCAACAACAATAACCCTGTTTTTAATAATGCCGCACTAACTGCAGACCGGTTTGGGAATCCAAATAGTGCCTATTCTTTTAATGGCACAAATACATACATGCAGATCCCCAATAGCCCATCGATAAATCTCACGAATCAGATATCAATATGCGCATGGGTCAGGCCTGCGGGATTTTACCAGGGGCCATGTCATGGAAATAGTATGATTATGAAAGGCGATGCAGATTACCTTACGGGCAATTATTTACTCCGGTTTGATGATGGAAATTATACTAATTTTCAAAATTGCGCAAATCCCGTTCCTGATAATAATCACCAGAATTTTTATGGAGTTAATATCGCTTTAGCTGGCGGGTATACTCCATTTATTCAAACGGGTCAATGGTATAGTGTTGTTTATACTAATGATGGAACAACCTCCAAACTTTATGTGAATTGTGTCCTAAAAGTCTCGGCACCTTCAAATGGAATTACGTTTAGTAATCAGTATGATTTATTCTTTGGCAAGATGAATAATCCCCAATATCCTTACTGGTTAAATGGCGACCTGGATGAAGTAAGGATTTATAACAGGGCATTGAATATTGATGAGGTAAGGGCCTATGGAGATTGTGCTACTTTTACCGGGACCAATATCGGCGGCACCATCAATACCTATACTCCTGTTCTTGGATTTACCCCCTGCGATAATAAACTTACGGTAGCAGATGCCAGCACATTTAATACCGGGGATACCGTACTGATGATCCAGATGAAAGGCGCTGTGATCGATTCAACCAATACAGCAGCCTTCGGCACGATCACTAATTATAATAATGCAGGTAATTATGAATTTAATTATGTAAAAAGCAAAACCGGGAATATCATTGAATTAAAGAATCAGCTGACCAGGCAATATGATATTCCCACGGGATTGGTTCAATTGATACGTGTACCCTATTATTCAAATGCCATTATTACTTCCACTCTTACCTGTTTGCCCTGGGATGGAAGTAAAGGTGGGGTATTGGTTCTGAATGTACTGGATACAACAAGTTTAAATGCTAACATTGACGTTAGTGGTAAAGGATTCAGTGGAGGCATTGGTTTTAACCCACAGAACAATACACTTAGCTGTTTCCAGAATAACTATAACTACCCGATAAGCAGCAATACCATCGCCGCTCAAAAAGGGGAGAGTATCTCTTCCATATCACAAAATATTATTTGTGGAAAAGGGAGTCCTGCAGGTGGCGGTGGTGGCGGGCTTGGACATAACAGTGGTGGCGGAGGAGGGGCCAACGGTGGTAGCGGCGGTTTTGGAGGTTATCAATTAGATAACTGTGGTAATTCACCTTTTGATAACCGGGGAATAGGCGGGCATGTATTGACCTATAATACAGCCATTAATAAGATCTATATGGGCAGTGGCGGCGGAGCCGGTCATTCTGATAATATTGGCAACCTGCCATCCAGCGGAGGTAATGGTGCCGGCATCATTATCATACTTTCCAATTACTTGAAATCAAATTCAATTAAAATCCAGGCAAATGGTGACAATGGAGTAGCCTGTTCAATTCCACCCTCTGCGGATTGCCATGATGGTATGGGAGGCGGTGGCGCCGGGGGAACAATATTGATAAGTGTGAATCAACTGCTTGATAATTCAATAGCAGAACACAAAGGTGGCAAAGGAGCAGATATGATCGGTTCATTGGCTGGTGGAAGGATTGGCAGTGGTGGCGGTGGCGGAGGTGGATTGCTTTTCCTCAAAAGCGTATCATTGCCTGGCAACCTGACAAATGTGAATACAGGCGGTCTAAATGGAGTCATTATACAAGATGGCAATAATTCATGGGGAGCCACACCTGGTCAGAATGGGATCGCTTTGTTTAACCTCGTTGTTCCTACTGATACAGTTCCCTTCAAACCGAATATTGATTCCGTCAGGATTAAAGACAGCGCCACAGGTTGCAGTAGTTTTGACTTTAAAGGATTTGGCTATACAAACACAAGTCCTGTCAATAGCTGGCAATGGTATTTTGGAGATGGTAATACCGCGATTACGCAAAACACTTCCCATACTTACAGTACCAGTGGAAATTATACTGTAAAACTGATCATCACGGATATTAACGGATGCAAAGACAGTATTACAAGAAATGTAAACACAATAGCAATCAGTTCAGCCATTGCTTTTCAGTATTTTCCTTGCCTTCAGCAAATAACAATAGGCTTAAGCGGAGGCGGAATAAACATTCCTCAAATTTTTGGGAACTGGGATTTTGGTGATGGCACATTTGCAAATGGAACAAATCAAGTTTTTCACAACTTCACATTACCAGGAATTGATACTATCAAGTATAGCGTATCGTCTTCCGGTTGTTTTGATACAACCGTCATGATCTTTGACCCGTCCATCATTCCTGCGAATATTGTTTTTACTAATGATACAATTATTTGTTCCGGAACTCCTAAGCAGCTTCTCGGACAACCATCTGGAAAATCTTGTTGGACTCCGTCCACTTACCTGGATAATCCATTGATTCCAAATCCTATTACTTCTACTCCGGGAACAATAACCTATTATTATACGGCAGAAATAACAGGAAATAACTTAATAACCAATGGCGATTTC
>JADGPW010000075.1 GCA_017882265.1 Chitinophagaceae bacterium
CAAACTTCATGAGAGGAGGGAATTTAAAGAGCGCAAAGATAGGGAGTTCAGTCGGACAGTTGGCAGTAATCAGTCGGTCAGTCGGCAGTCAGCAGTCAGCAGTCGGCAGTCAGCAGTCGGCAGTCGGCAGTTATCAGTATGCATCAGACTGCAGAAATTTGAAAGTCGATCATAGATATTTTCCTGGGTTTTTCATAATATCTCCTAAAAGTCTGCCTACTTCTTGTTTTTGAGAAGCCAACTTATAATGCTCGGTTTCATTAATGTATTTGCAAGCTAAAGAGAAATCCAGCCAGACTTCGGTTTCTGCATTTTCTGAATCTGAATCAGTGAGTTTACTTAAGAAGTGGGATGGGTATTTTCTTCTTCTGTATGCTTCTGCGAAATTTGCACATACCGACCTTGAAGATTTCCTGATCTGATCGGTTAAACTATACGTTTCTTCTTTAGGGAATTGTTTAGATATTTCAAAAATATTCATTGCCAATTCAAAAGCTTTCTTATAAACCAGGAGATCTTTATAAGTGGCCATTTTTTCAATAAAAATACAAGGCAATAATCCATGACGGTTGATGTTTTAGCGCCTTTAAATTGTTTTTTTCTGTCCTTGTGGGTAGTTAATTGCAGACTGTTGGCTGACGACTGCCGACTGACCGACTGACCGACTGCCGACTGCCGACTGACCGACTGACCGACTGACCGACTGCCCAACTGGCTAAATCATCTCACTCTGCAACTGAGGATTCTTCACCTCCGTCTTTTTCTCTGCATAGGCTTTAGCCGCCTTAATGAAATGAACAAATATGGGTTGAGGATTTTCTACGGTGCTTTTTAATTCAGGATGATACTGAACACCAATAAAGAAAGGATGAGCGGGCAGTTCAATGATTTCTACCAGCCCTGTGCCCGGGTTTGTTCCGCTGGCGATCATTCCGGCTTTTTCAAACAATCCGAGATACTTATTATTAAACTCCCAACGGTGACGATGCCGCTCACTGATCACAGGCTTTCCATAGATCCTATAAGCCAGTGTGCCTTCTTTCAAATGACAGGGATAAGCGCCTAATCGCATGGTGCCGCCCTTTGAGGTTATTTTTTTCTGTTCTTCCATCAGGTCTATTACCGGGTCAATGGTATCGGGATTCATTTCTGTGGAATGTGCTTCTTTTAATCCCAGCACATTTCTCGCAAATTCAATGACCGCCATCTGCATACCGAGGCAAATGCCAAAGAAAGGCAGGCCATTCTCCCTTGCGTATTTAACCGCCACGATCTTTCCTTCCACCCCGCGATGACCAAATCCCGGCGCCACCAGCAGGCCATCCAGGTCGGTGAGTTTCTCTGCTACATTATCATCCGTAATATATTCGCTATGCACATTAATGATCTGCACTTCACATTCATTCATCGCCCCGGCATGTATGAATGATTCAAGAATGGATTTATAGGCATCCTGTAGTTCAAGGTATTTCCCTATCAGACCGATGGTCACCCTGCTTTTGGGGTATTTTAATTTATCAAGGAATTCTTTCCACTTCACCAGGTCCGGTTCGTTGTATTCAGTGATATTCAACTTCTTAAGGCAGATCAGATCAAGTCCTTCACGCATCATAGTCACGGGCACTTCATAAATAGTCGGTACATCGGCAGCTTCTATCACCGCTTCCTGTTTCACATTACAGAATAAGGCGATCTTTCTCCTCAGTTCTTCCGATAAGGGCCTCTCTGTTCTGCACACGAGAATATCCGGATGCACACCTTCCTGGCTAAGCATCTTAACGCTATGCTGGGTTGGTTTTGTTTTTAATTCTTTAGCTGCTTTTAAATAGGGGATCAGGGTAAGATGGATCACCACTGAATCTTCTTCCGGCAATTCCCATTGCAACTGGCGGACTGCTTCTACAAAAGGAAGGCTTTCTATATCCCCTACCGTACCCCCTATCTCCGTAATAATTACATCGAAATCATTATTCTGACCAAGGAGTTGCATTCTTCTTTTTATCTCATCGGTGATATGAGGAACCACCTGCACTGTCTTTCCCAGGTAGGCTCCTTCCCTTTCCTTATTGATGACCGTTTGGTAGATCCTGCCCGTGGTTACATTATTAGCCTGTGAAGTAAAAATATTAAGGAAACGTTCATAATGACCAAGGTCAAGATCGGTCTCCGCGCCATCTTCCGTCACATAACATTCTCCATGTTCATAGGGATTTAATGTACCGGGGTCAACATTGATATAGGGATCAAATTTCTGAATAGTGACCCTTAGACCTCTGGCCTGCAGCAATTTTGCCAACGAAGCGGCGATAATGCCCTTCCCCAATGAAGAAGTAACGCCTCCTGTTACAAAAATATATTTTGCCATGTAGGGTCAATTTAATTATGAATTGCTAACAGGTACATATAAATCCATCCCTTTCCGGTATTTCCATCATCAATTCAAACCAGGTCAAATCGATCATCAATAAAAAACTGAAAATGTACCCACCCCAATTGACCAACGCGGAGGCTTCGCAACAACTGTAGAAATAAGAAGAATTTCCGGGAGGTCATGTAAAGTTAAACCATTTTTTTTGCCCATTGAAATTTCATATTCACCATGTAGAAAATTATAAGAGCCAATTCAAAAAATTACCAGTTACCCAGTTTGTCCTTTGAAATGTTCAACGGTGCCAAACCGGGTGTTGATACCTGCGAGGAAAGCCAGCCTGTAGTGGCCTCACCATCATCCATTACTATATGGGCCCATATATTGGTACCTGAACGTTTGCCTTTTTCCTTCAACTGTATTTTTAAAACAGGCAGGATCTGTCCAGCCAATGAATTAATATCAAACCCAATCGCCTGAGTCGCAGATGCATACGGTACAAAAGGTAGTCCTTTAAGTGTATCGGGAAATTGAAGTTGGGTTTCCCCAAGCATTTTTTCAGGCGACCAACCATATTTTTCCAATAAAACAAAAGCAGGGGAACGGCGGACCACTACCCGGCAACCTCCTGCGGGAACACTGTCTTCTTCCCTGCCCCATGGATTTATTTTGTCCATCCTTACCTGAGCCTCTCCTATATACAATGGCGCGAATGCGGCGCTGGTAAAAAGGGAAGAGTCTCCATGCTTTATTATCAGCTCACAATAAGGTATTTCACTTTCCGGCTTTCCATTTTCAGCTATCCACTTACGTCCGCAACCTTTATTGGTTATAGAAATACCTAATTCCTTTATCCGGACAGTTTTTCCGGAAGCTATCACCGATTTCTTTTCCGTAAATTCTTTTGGCTGGCTACTGCAACCAGCTTCTAATAATAATATTGCCACCATGGCAAATGCTGTCAGGCCATGTTTCATACTTTAAATTACTATTTAACCTCTGATTACAGTATTTTAGTATTTCAACCCACTAATATGAAAAAAATCCTGCTGGTCACTATCAGCTTTACTTTCTTATCGGTTTCCCAGGCGCAAAGGACCTATATATGGTGTGGAACATTGATCGATGGAATATCCAATGAACCCAAAAAGAATATGACCATTGTCATTGAGAAAAATAAAATCAGTGCCGTGGAGAATGGATATTCGACAGCGGATGCTGCTGATAAAACAATTGACCTGAAATCAAAAACGGTCACTCCGGGATGGATAGATGCTCATGTTCATTTAAGTCATGAAACGAATGCGAACCGGTACCTGGAAGAATTCCAGTTGAATGATGCGGATTATGCTTACCGTAGTGTGGTATTTGCCAAAAGAACATTGATGGCGGGTTTTACCACGGTCAGGGATGCGGGTGGGGAAATTGTCCTTTCCTTAAAGAAAGCGATCAACAAAGGATTGATTGAGGGTCCCCGCATTTTTGCTGCCGGAACGCCGATTGGTTCTACCGGTTCGCATGGCGATCCTACTAATGGCTATCGCACCGACCTGATGGGAGACCCCGGACCTCGCGTAGGTGTGGCGAATGGGGTAGACGAATGTATTAAAGCTGTCCGTCAACGTTACAAAGAAGGTTCTGATGTGATCAAAATTATGGCTACGGGGGGCGTACTGGATGTATCTTCCAATGGTTCCGGCGCCCAATACTCAGAAGCCGAAATGAAAGCGATCGTGCAAACTGCCAACGATTATGGCCTGAAAGTAATGGCTCATGCACATGGCGCTGAAGGTATTAAAAGGGCGCTGCGGGCCGGCGTGATTTCTATTGAGCATGGCACGCTGATGGACGATGAATGCATTGAACTGTTTAAGAAAAATGGCGCCTGGTATGTCCCCACCCTTATAGCCGGAAAGTCGGTATCAGATTCGGCAAAGATCCCCAATTATTTTCCACCGGTGGTGGCAAAGAAAGCTATGGAGATCGGTCCCAGGTTGCAGAGCACATTTGCCAAAGCATACAGGGCCGGTGTAAAGATCGCTTTTGGAACGGATGCCGGTGTGTACCAGCATGGTAAGAACTGGCTGGAATTTACCTATATGATCGAAGCAGGTATGCCGGCCATGGAAGCCATTAAGGCGGCTACGATCAGCGCTGCTGAATTGCTGGGAATAAAAGATCAGTTAGGAAGTATTGAAGTGGGCAAAATAGCCGATGTAGTCGCTGTAGATGGTGATCCCTTAAAAGACTCCCAGGTTTTTGGAAAAGTGGTTTTTGTGATGAAGGAAGGTATCGTATATAAAACCCCAACCCATTAAATATGATGTAGAAAAAATATTAATTTGCCACGCGGAAATAATACTATCAGATTTTGTCCACCTTATTATCCCTGCCCTTTTTGTCAGGTGTTCCTACGTTCGGTATTCGCCCGAAAAAAAGATGCAAAGCGGGAATCTTCAGGTTTCAAACAAAACGGGCTAAGCATACCAGTGAACCTCTTACGTAGTTGAAATCCTACAAATCATTACTCTTCACTACTACTTCTATTTTGAAGTAAACCGAGGACTTTCACTTACTAAAATAGTGTAATGGATAAGTCTTATTTACTTGATCTCTTGCGCATAAGCAAGACTGATACTGTAAGACCGATTGAAGCAATAAACAGGCTAGTCCTGCTGTCGTTGCCTTATTCTTTTTATTTAAATAGAAAGTAATCCTATCGATGAAATTAACCCCTTCCTACACAATTTATATCCGGTCAGCAGCCATAATAAGCCTCCTTGGAGGCCTTGCCGTGATGACGGGATGGGTATTTAATATTGAGATTCTCAAAACAGTGTTTCGCGGATTTGTTTCGATGAAATTTAATACTTCTATTTGTTTTGTTCTATCGGGGATAATCTTATTTTTTTATTCCGACAGGTCAAGAGCGGCTTCTGTCATACTACCCTTCCTATCTACTTTAATTGCTTTAATCGGTATTATTTCTTTAGCTGAAGACATATTTGGTTTTAATACGGGGCTGGATGAATTGCTCTTTGCCGATAAAAACACGAAATCAGCCATTGCTTTTACTTACCCGGGTCGTTTATCCACCATAGCCTCCTTTTCTTTTACCTTTCTTGGGTTTTCTTTTCTTTTACTAAACAGGAAAAATAAAAAGATCAATGTCGCTGTACAATATGCATTCCATTCCGTAAGCCTTATTTCTATTATTGCCATATGCGGATACCTGTATAATGTCCCCTCTTTGTATAAATTATCCTTTCTTACTTCGATTGCGTTGCCTACTTCTGTGATGCTCTTTATTTTATCCATAGGCGCCTCTTTCATTAACTCTTCGCTCGGAATTACAGGTCTTTTTACAAATCACCGATTGGGTAATATTATGGCGAGACGCCTTTTCCCCCCTTTTGTTGTATTAATATTTTTATTAAGCTTTTTAAGACTGGAGTCACATCGTTACAATGTAGTCTCGGTAGAATTTGGGGGAGCGTTATTTACTTTATCTTTTTTATTAATCAGTTTATTACTGATCTCCATCACCGCAAAATATCTTGACAGGATCGATCTAAAAAGGGCTGAAGCCGAAATGGCTCTTACAGAAATCAATAAAAACCTGGAACAACTTGTCGATAACCGCACAAAAGAATTACAAGTCATAACAGAAAGACTTTCGTTAGCCACTAAAGGTTCAAAGATCGGGATCTGGGATTGGGACATTCCGAACAATAAACTCACCTGGGATGATAAAATGTATCATTTATATGGCGTGATCCCATCCAACTTTTCCGGTGCTTACGAGGCATGGGAGAACCTGTTTCATCCCGATGACAAAAGTGTAGCGGTAAAAGCAATTGAACAGGCTTTATCCGGAGAGAAAGAGTTTGATATTGAATTCAGGATCATCTGGCCAGATCATTCCATTCATTATATTAAAGCCAATGCTCTGATTCAAAGGGATCATACGGGAAAAGCACTGAGAATGATTGGTACTAGTTGGGATATTACGGAACAAAAAGAACAACAGGAGCGCCTACGGCGAATTGAAGAACAGCATCAAAGGGAAATATTAAAAGCCGCTATCAATGGCCAGGAACAGGAAAGAGATTATATCAGCAAAGAACTTCATGATAATATCAACCAAATCCTGACATCAGCAAACTTATATCTTGGTTTGGTTAAGGCCAGTGATCAAACTAAAACCCTGGAAGCAGTTGAAACCGGCCAACTGCATATTAAAACTGCGATTGATGAGATCCAGAAGCTCTCCAGGTCAATGTCTATACACCAATTGAAAGACCTGGGTATTTTGGCTTCGATGGAGGATCTGAAAGATAAAATTAACTTTCTACGGGGTTGTAAAGTGAAATTTATTCATTCAGGAAATGCCGATCTTATCCCCCCGGATATTTCACTTACCATCTTTCGCATTAGTCAGGAGCAACTCGATAATATCATAAAACACTCCCGTGCGAGTAGCGCAACGATTAGCCTGGATATTGAGGAAAATAAGATCCTATTGCATATTTCAGACAATGGCATGGGGGCCAACCTGATCGAAACTAAAAAACCGGGAGGAATCGGGTTGTCCAATATCTATAACCGCATTCATGCTTATAATGGGAATATTGAATTAAGGACAAGTCCGGGAAAGGGATTTGATATGCGTATAGAGTTTATGTACTGATCTCTCTTATCTGTATTTAACCGGGGGGCACATCGGGTAAAAACTAATCTTTTGCTATCATTTTATAACTTGCTACTATCCCTCGGATCAATGATGAACTAAATCCCTGATGTTCCATTTCATTCAACCCTGCGATGGTACAGCCTTTGGGAGTGGTGACTTTATCAATCTCCTGTTCGGGATGAGTGCCTTTTTGCAATAATAACTCAGCAGCCCCTTTTACCGTCTGTGCAGCGACCAACGAAGCGGTGGTGGCATCAAAACCTATTTCAATGCCTCCCTGAATACTCGCCCTGATATATCGCATGGCATACGCCGTTCCACAGGCGCCAAGAATGGTGGCGGCTTCCATCAGCTTTTCTTCGATCGTAACCACTTTACCCAATTTACTAAAAAGATCATGTACATATTTTAAATGGGTGGCATTTGCCCGCTGAAAACAAATACAGGTCATACTTGCCTGTATCGCAATCGCTGTATTGGGCATGGCACGGAAAACCGGGATGTTCTTTTTGATAATAGTATCTATCTCACTGATCGTAATACTACTCACTAGGGAAATAAGGAGTTTATTACCGTTTAGCTCCTTTCTTAATCCGTTAAGTACATGGGCAGCCTGGAATGGCTTCACGGCAAGAATGATCACATCGCTTCTTTTTACGGCCGCAACATTATCATCGGTCACTTCTATTCCTCTTTCTTCCAGTGATTTTAGCGTGGCCAGGTTCCGTTTGGTCACCATGATCGCAGAAGGCTTACTGAATTTACTTTTTAATAAACCTTCGGCAACAGCCATGCCAAGGTTCCCACCGCCGATGATGGCAATTCGTTTTTCCATTAGGAAATTTTTAATTAAAGTTAAAACAGCAGGGTTGTTTGTAATTAGCGTCTAATAGTATTTCTTTTCCTGGAGAAATTTCATTACATAATCTTTGATCCCCTTCTCTAGAGTATAAAACTCGCCTTTATAACCGGCCCGGTGAAGTTTAGTCATATCGGCTTCGGTAAAATACTGGTATTTATCGCGGATATCTTCTGGAGTGTCAATATATTCAATATGCGGCGGCAACCCAAGAGAGGTAAAAATGGCAGTTGCGAGGTCATTGAATGTTCTTGCTTTCCCGGTACCAAGATTGTATAAACCGGGTTCAACCTGAACATGACTTGTTTTATTTTCCATTAACCAGCAACATACCGCCGCCACATCTTCCACATAAATAAAATCCCGGAGCTGTTCGCCATCTTTGAATTCCGGTTTATGCGAACGGAATAGTATTACTTTTCCAGTGGTCTGAACCTGGTCAAAAGCATGCAGGATCACACTGGCCATCCTTTCTTTATGATATTCGTTCGGGCCATATACATTGAAGAATTTTAGCCCTGCCCAGAACGGCGGGGCGTATCGTTGCCGCAAGACCCATTTATCAAATTCATTTTTAGAGATGCCATATGGATTAAGGGGTTTTAGTTTTTCCACCATAGCATGGTCATCTTTGTAACCATACTCACCTGCACCATAGGTTGCCGCAGAGGATGCATACACCAGGGGAATATTTTTCCCGACACAATAATCCCAGATCTTCTTTGAATATTCCAGGTTTAATTTGTCAAAGACAGCGGAATCGAGTTCAGTCGTATCAGTCCTTGCACCCAGGTGAAATACAAAATCAACAGCTGGCTTTTCCAGGTCAAGCCATTCAAAAAGATTTTCCCTTTCTACCCTTACCAAAAAGTTTTTACCATGCAAGTTGAGTTCTTTTTGTTCTTCATCAAATTCGTCCGCGAGGATCAGATTTTCATATCCTTTCCTGTTCAAATAACCCACCATATAACTACCGATAAAACCGGCAGCACCTGTAATGATTATGACCGAATTTTTATCCATCTTTTTTCATTTACTGAAGCAGGATCGTAGGAATCAATTGGCAATTGACAATATGCAATAGATAATGGATTTAAGTTATGCCTTTTTGTCAATTGCTTATTATCAATTTATCTCCGCATTTCCGTACCCCAGTGATTTCAAATTAAATTGTATTCAACGCCAAACCCGCTTCTTCCTTTGATAAATAGGTTTCAATTGCCGTATCATAGTTTTCCTTCCACCAGTCAATCGTTCCCCAAAAATCCCCATCCACCACCAATTCACTTCCTGTTACCACTCCTATTTTTTCAAAAGGAAAATCAGTTAGAACTGATTCAAATAACTGTACTTTTTCCAAAGCTACTGTAACAATGGCCCGACCCTGTGCCTCCCCGAAAAGAAAAGCATCTTTACGGCAACTATTATTGGTAATGACCGAAAATCCTAATTCGCCGTTAAAGCCTGCTTCACATAAACAGACAAAAAGGCCCCCCTCACTGATATCATGAGCAGAAAGCACAATTCTTTTATGAATAAGTTCCGTCAGTTTTTGCTGTAGCCTGTATTCTTCTTCCAGATCAAAATACGGAGTGGGAGAATATTCAATACCGCATATCTTATGAAGATATTCTGAGCAATTGATATCATTATTGGTAACGCCCAGCAGGAAGATCACATCTCCTTCCTTTTTAAAATCCAGTGTCATTTTTCTATGAATGTCATCCAGTAATCCCACCATACCTATCGTGGGTGTAGGGTATACGGGACCATCAGGATTCTGGTTATAAAAGCTCACATTGCCCCCGGTTACAGGGGTATCAAATTTCCGGCAGGCATCGCCCATTCCTTTAACGGCATGGACAAACTGGTAATAAACCTCCGGATCATAGGGATTACCAAAATTCAGGCAGTTAGTTATCCCTAATGGATGGCCGCCGGCGCAAATAATATTTCTTGCCGCTTCACTGACGGCTATCATTGCACCCACATAAGGGTCAGCAAAAACATAACGGCTGTTACAATCGGTGGTAATGGCAATCCCTTTTTGGGTTCCTTTAATCGCTATGACCACGGCATCAGATGGTGCATTCGTAGAGGAATTAACGGTACCTACCATGCTGTCATATTGTGTATAGATCCACCGTTTGGAAGCGATAGAAGGAAGCCGGATCAATTTCTCAGCAATAAGTTTCAGGTCGGCGGGCACAGGTACAACAGCCGGTTCGAATTTTTTTATTAGAGCAAAATAACCTGGCGCTGTATAGACTCTTTCATATTGTGGGGCGCCACCGCCTAAAACTAATTCTATGGCGGGCAATGATGCTTCCAGTTTATCCTTCATATAAAATTGGAGAATACCATCATCTGTCACTTCACCGATCACAGAACTGGGGAGGTCCCATTTGGCAAAAACTTCCTGTACTTCTTTTTCTCTGCCTTTTTGAGCTACCAGTAACATTCTTTCCTGGCTTTCGCTCAACAATAATTCCCATGCTTTCATGTCTTTCCTGCTGTCAGGGGAATTGTTTTGTCTGGTCGGCACTTTATCAAGATCAATCCGCATTCCCGTCCCGGCTTTAGCGCTCATTTCTGCGGTAGAACAAATAATTCCGGCCGCGCCCATATCCTGCATACCCACGACCGCTCCTGTCTGGATCACTTCGAGGCAGGCTTCTAATAATTTTTTTTCCTGGAAAGGGTCACCTACCTGTACGGCGGGCAGGTCATGTGTACTGTCGGCTGTTATATCAGCAGAAGCAAAAGATGCTCCGCCAATTCCATCTTTACCGGTGGCACTTCCTACATACATAACGGGGTTACCTATTCCTGACGCTATAGCAGAAACGGTTTCCCCAATGGCAACGGTCCCTACGCTCATGGCATTCACCAGTGGATTGGTATGATAACATTCGTCAAAATAAATCTCACCCCCCACGGTCGGTACACCAAAACAGTTCCCATAATGTCCTATACCGTGTACAATACCGGATAACAAATGCTGCGTTTTATCTTCCTCGAGGTTTCCAAACCGTAATGAATTCAGTGCAGCGATTGGCCGTGCACCCATCGTGAAAATATCACGGTGGATACCTCCCATTCCTGTTGCAGCGCCCTGGAACGGTTCAATAGCAGAAGGATGATTATGTGATTCAATTTTGAAGACCAGGCCAAGGCCATCCCCGATATCCATCAACCCGGCATTTTCTTCCCCGGCTTTTACCAGCATCCTGCTTCCATCCCTGGGTAAAGTTTTCAGCCATTTAATAGAATTCTTATAACTACAATGTTCACTCCACATACCTGAAAATGCACATAGCTCGTTGAAATTAGGTATACGCCCTAATTTTATTTTAATTGCCTCAAATTCCTCTTCAGTTAACCTTAGTTGTTGCGCTGTTTTTACTGTTATTTCCATGTTACAAAACTAACAGATAAACAATAAAAGTTAGGAACAACTTGCTACCAACGATCCAAACTATCTTTCGCCGGCTTGACGGCAACAGGGTCCGGTGGGTATGATAATTTACTTTCCATTTCATAAATAGACCTCGTACAGAGATAAATGAGAAAAATGGAATTATTTGGATCTGATCTCTTTCTCTCTTTTCCCTCTGTGCGCATACTTTCAACCGGGTACCGTGTGTTTGATAATTTACAATCAATTTGAAAAAAAGACCTCTCACAGAGATAAAAGAGAAAATGATGGATTTATTCGGGTATGATCTCTTTCACTCATTTTCTTCTGCGCGATAATCTTACAACCAAACAGTACGATTTCTCACATTCACTGAGTTCATGATTCAGCTTTATCTGCATAATAATCTCTATTTTGCGGGTTAAAACCATCCTGTTTGGAGTACCTGCTATTTGTTGTTTATCTTGTTCTGTTTGCCTGGCTGGTAACCAAAGTAAAATACTTTACCCGTACCGGTTTAAGTAAGCCCCAGCTTATTATTATTTTCCTGTTGAAAGTAATGGCAGGAATTTTTTACGGTTGGATAGGGTTATACTATGGGGGACTGGCGCAAATGCAGGATACCTGGGGGTTTCATACCAGCGGCATCCAGGAATATCATTTATTGTATAATAATCCGCATGAGTACTTCACTAATCTTTTCAGGGATCCTTATGAAAGCGGTGTTTCAAAATTTTTTGACAGCACTGACTCTTATTGGAATGACCTGAAAGGAAATATGTTCATAAAGATCCTTTCTGTTTTCAACATCTTCAGCCTGGGGCATTATTATGTCAATGTAATCTTCTATTCACTTATAACCCTGTTTGGTCCCATTGCTATATACAGGGTAATGATAGATGTCTTCCCACGAAAAAAGTTTACTATATTACTGGCCACCTTCCTGATCCCTTCCTTTTTGTACTGGACCAGCGGCATTCATAAAGAAGGTCTCATCTTTACGGGTATCGCCCTCGTGGTGTATGTCGTTTATTTCAGCAGTAAGGAGAAACGATTGGGTTTTAAAAGAATTTGTACCCTTCTCATCAGTCTGATACTTTTATTGACATTACGAAATTTTATTATTGTTATTATCATTCCTGCCATCCTGGCCTGGCTGATCGCTAACCGGTGGCCCAGATACGGTTTAGCCATATTTTGTTCCTTTTACCTTTTTTTTGGTATTTTATTTTTTACTGCCCGTTATATTAATCCCCGTTTTGATTTTCCCCAGGCCGTGGTAAACAAACAACAGGAATTCATTAAACTTAAGGGTGGTGGTTCAACTATATCAATGACTGAATTAAAACCGACTGCCCTCAGCTTTTTAAAAAATACGCCGCAGGCAATTAACTTATCGACTATCAGGCCCTACCCCAGTGATGTGAGACATATTCTTTCCCTGGCGGCAGCCATTGAAATTGATGTCCTGCTACTGATGTTTGTTCTCTTCCTGATTTGGAGGACCAATGGTGTTAAACAAACTAATTTCCTGTATTTCAGTATTTTCTTTTCCCTTTCACTACTTCTGGCCATTGGCTTTAGCGTAAATAACCTGGGTGCAATCGTTCGGTATAGAAGTGTGATCATGCCATTATTGGTTATTCCGATGGTTGCCCAGATCAACTGGAACCGTTTTGGAAGCCTTTTGTTCAGTAATATGAGAAATAAAAATAATTTGAAAAATCAATAATGAATTTAAACAATTATTAGCTTCAGCTCCCCTAAAGGATAGACTTTCCACATCATTTCCTCTGTTTTTGTCTGAATTTAAATAAAAATTGGCATATTTAGAACAAAGTGTTTGCTTTGTATAAATTTATAATTACATGCCATTACGATTCAAAGCCATTCAAAATCTTTCTACAAACCCCGAAATTAAGGTAGATGGATCAGCCAGGATTACCGGGATATTCGGCAGTAATGTTTTTACTATAAAGACAGCACGTGAATTTTTGAGTGATGAAGCCTATAAAAGCCTTTTGTCCTCAATCAGGTCCAGCCAGAAAATAGACAGGAGCATGGCTAACCAGATAGCAAATGGTATCCGGGCCTGGGCAGAAAGCAAAGGTGTTACCCATTTTACACATTGGTTTCAACCCCTAACAGGCGCCACCGCAGAGAAGCATGATTCATTCTTTACAATTAAAAGTGATGGTACCCCGATCGAGCAATTTGAAGGTGATGCCCTGATACAACAAGAACCCGATGCCTCTTCATTTCCAAGCGGAGGTTTGAGAGCCACATTTGAAGCAAGGGGCTATACCGCCTGGGATCCCTCGTCACCTGCATTCATTATGGAGATCGGGCAGGGAAAGACACTATGTATTCCCACCATCTTTGTTTCCTATACCGGTGAGTCATTAGATTATAAAGCGCCCTTGCTAAAAGCGCTTGAATCCCTCAACAAAGCGGCTGTAGATGTTTGTAATTATTTTGATAAGAATATTACACGAGTAAGTCCAACCCTGGGTTGGGAACAGGAGTATTTTGTCATCGATGAAGCTTTATTTAATGCAAGACCTGACCTGGTAATGACAGGCAGGACAGTTTTTGGCCATACCTCGGCAAAAAACCAGCAATTAGAGGATCAATACTTTGGTTCAATCCCGGAGCGGATCTATGCTTATATGAGAGATTTTGAAACAGAATCATATAAACTGGGTATTCCACTAAGAACCCGGCATAATGAAGTGGCACCCGGACAGTACGAGTGTGCCCCTATTTTTGAGGAAGTAAGCGTATCTGTCGATCATAACGCCTTGTTGATGGATGTCATGGAAAGAGTGGCCCGCCGGCATAAGTTGCGGGTTTTGTTGCATGAAAAACCTTTTGCCGGTATCAACGGAAGCGGCAAACACAATAACTGGAGCATGGCTACGGACACCGGCATTAATCTTTTAGCCCCTGGTAAGACCCCGAAGACCAACCTGATGTTCCTCACTTTCTTTGTCAATACGATCAAAGCGGTGCATGATTATTCGGACGTATTAAGAGCTTCGATCGCTTCGGCTCCCAATGATCATCGCCTTGGCGCTAACGAAGCTCCTCCGGCTATCATTTCGGTTTTCATAGGTCAGTACCTCAGCAAAGTATTGAATGATGTAAAAGAAAGGGTATCGGATAAAATGGATGAGACAGATGAAACAATGCTGAAGATCGATATCCACAAAAGCATTCCTGAATTACTAATGGATAATACCGACCGGAACCGTACTTCGCCTTTTGCCTTCACAGGAAATAAATTTGAGTTCCGCGCGGTTGGCTCTTCCGCTAATTGCTCCAATCCCATGACTGTACTGAATGCTATCATGGCAGCTACGTTAAAACAATTCAAGAAAGAAGTAGACGGGTTGATCGAAAAAGGTGAGAAAAAAGAAATTGCCATCATGCATACGATCCGTCAATATATTGTGGACAGTGAAAAAGTATTGTTTGAAGGCGATGGTTACAGTGAAGCGTGGACAAAAGAAGCGGAAAAAAGAGGCTTGCCCAATGTAAAGACCACCCCGCTTGCACTGGATGCTATGGTAAGCGAAAAGGCTAAGCAGCTTTTTGAAAGTAATACTATTTTCACCCATTCTGAACTGGAGGCCCGTCATGAAATAGAACTGGAGAAATACATTAAAAAAGTTCAGATCGAAAGCCGTATCATGGGTGAGCTGGCTACCAGTCATATTTTACCGGCCGCGATCCGTTACCAGAACCTGCTGGCCAATAACATCAAAGGATTAAAAGAAAGCGGTCTGAAAGAAACCGCCTACAGCAACCAGAAACAGATACTGGAAAAAATAGCTGAGCACATCAGTAAAACCAGTGATCTTGTCGAAAAGATGATCGAAGCCAGAAAGATCTGCAATAACATGGAAAATACAAGGACCAAGGCCATTGCCTACCAAAGCCAGGTAAAGGATGTTTTCTTTGATGAGATCCGGTATAATGTAGATAAACTTGAACTCCTGGTGGATGACCGGGAATGGTATTTACCGAAATACAGAGAGATGCTATTTTTAAGATAGTCATTAGTAAGTCCGAAAGTCAGAAAAGTCCGGAAGTCCGAACGACAACCTGACTTCAGCAGGATTCTTTCGGACTTTCTGACTTCCCGACTTTACTGACTTACTTAAAGTTCGCTTTCATTACCCTGAGCACGTTACCACCAAGGATTTTCCTTATGGATCTTTTTGTGTAGCCTCTATGAACTAATTCTTCGGTGATCTTTGGATAAGTAGTCACGTCTTCAAGACCAACGGGAACGGAGCCAACACCGTCATAATCAGAGCCGATTCCCACATAATCATCCCCGACCAGTTTTACGATGTAATCAATATGATCAACCAGTTGGGCAAGGCTGGGACGAACCTTATTCATTTCCCCATCATAATATTGCTGCCAGCTTGTTTTCATGTTGGCTGAATCTTTCAAAATGGTAAATAAAGAATCCTGTATTAGCTTTTTTCCCGGCCCGTTTAAATAAGTTGATCGCTGGTCATATTCTTTGCTGATAAAGCCGGAATAAAAATTGATGCAGATAACACCCCCATTCTTTGCCACCGCTTTTATCTGGTCGTCTTTCACATTCCTGAAAACCGGGCAAATGTTCCATACCGAGCTATGAGAAAGTAAAACAGGTTTGGCGCTTGTTGCAATGGCATCATAAAAAGTTTGTTCACCGGTGTGTGAAAGATCAACGATGACACCCAACTCATTCATTCTTTTAACTATTTGTTTTCCGAAATCGGTGAGCCCTTTTCTGAGCTCCCCCTTACCCCCTTCAAAAGAGGGGGCTGTTTCATCCATAGCACTCGAGGCCCAGGGTGTGCTGTTATTCCATGTCAGGGTCATGTATCGCATTCCCAAAGCGGCTAATGACTCTAGTTTACTCATGTCATTTTCAATCATATGGCCACCTTCCACGCCAATTAAACAAACAAGTTTCTGCTGGTGAACCCCCTTTATTACCTGGCTATAATTTGTAGCCAGTACCATTCTATCGGGGTTTCGCCGGACCAGGCTTTTGAGCGAATCGATCTCTTCGATGGCATCATGATAAAAACCCTCCTTGCGCCGGGGAGTCTTATCTGTCCATATAGAAAAGAACTGGACATCAACTCCTCCTTCTTTCCAACGATCCAGGTCACTATGGCCCGAGGTAAGCCGATGCGAAATATCTTTGCCAGCAAGGGTGAGTGAAGTGAGAACATCGTTATGCGTATCTACCAATATCGCTTTGTAATGAAGCTTGTAAGAAGAGCTTTTTTTAGAGGTGACAGACTGAGCTTCCATGCTATAAGAGCAACAAATAAATAGTAAAACCAGGAGGCTTCTCATAAACTGCGTTTCCACTAAAAATAGATAATAGATTCGGGATAAGGTAAATTAAAACTGGTTCCTGTTTATTACTCCAGGTTAATCCGTTTTACCGCTCATAAAGTCGAATTTTTTATTTACCGGGAATACGGTAAATTTCATATCTAAACCAACCATTATGAGACGCGCCACTTTACTCCTGCTACTTGCTGTGTTTGGATACTCCGCAGAAGCACAGTTTACTCTTATTCCGCAGGCAGGCATCGAAAATCCTGTAACAAAGATCAGTTACAATGATCTCCGCTCCTTCCAACCGGTTGTATCCCTTCAACCTCAGGTAAGCATATGTGCAGAATATAAATTTAAAAACGGCGTTGGGATATTTACGGGTGCCGGCACCAGCCGCTCAGCTGTATCTTACAATTTCTTGGATCCGGAAACGGGTATGAAGGCTTACCAGGCATCGACCGGCAACACACAATTGCAATTGCAGGCGGGTCTGAAATACAGCACAAAACCAATTTATTTTAATAAACAGGTCTCCCATAACAGGTCATCTAAAACGCCATGTGGAATGAACAGAAGTTGTGGCAACCATACCGGAAGTACTTGTTGCCACCGAGCACCAGGATGTTCACAAAAAACGAGGGCCCAAAACAAGGGTATGTATATCAGTATGCAGCCACTGGCCGGCTTTGCATTTATGCCATCCAACCAACCGGATCTCGTCACAAAATCATCTGGCATGGGTTACACCTATAATGCAGGCAATATAAAAAAAGCCCTGCTTGCCGGGGTTGGTTTTGAGCTCGGATATAGGCATACAAAGTATGTAACACTAAGCATTAATTATTTTAAAGGATTGGGGAACGAAAAGACAACTGTTAATTCATTTTCCGGAACAAAAGCTATCCTGACCACTCTTAACTCAAGGATTTCAGGTTGGAATACTTCGATAGGCTTACCCATCTCATTGGTTAAAAGACCATTTAGCAGAGGAAAGAGAAGCCCGGAATGCAGAGAGCAAAACAGGGTACGGTGTGGTTATTGGAAAATGTTTCAATAAAATACCAGGGCGGGCATATAAGGATCATCATTTCAACTCAAATCTATCCAGGAACTTGGTATTGAAATCACCACTACGGAAGCGTTCGTCCTGCATCAATTGTAAATGGAAGGGGATCGTGGTCTTTACCCCCTCTATCACATATTCGCTGAGCGCACGGTACATGGTTTGAATAGCTTCCTGCCTTGTCTGGGCAATGGTGATCAATTTGCCTATCATGGAATCATAATAGGGCGGGATAACATATCCCGCGTATACATGGCTATCCACCCGAACACCATGCCCACCCGGTTGATTGAGTGAAGTAATGCGGCCGGGAGAAGGCCGAAAATCATTATAAGGATCTTCAGCATTGATCCGGCACTCGATGGCATGGTTCATCGGAATATAATCGGCACCGGAGATCCTGTCTCCCATCGCAATTTTTATCTGTTCTTTGATCAGGTCGAAATTGATGACCTCCTCTGTTACGCAATGTTCTACCTGTATACGGGTGTTCATTTCCATGAAGTAGAAATTGCGATCCTTGTCAACAAGGAATTCTACTGTTCCCACACTTTCATAATTTATAGCGCCGGCCGCTTTTTTTGCAGCTTCCCCCATTTTATATCGAAGTTCATCCGTCATGAATGGAGAAGGAGACTCCTCCACCAGTTTCTGGTGACGGCGTTGGATAGAACAATCCCTTTCACTCAAATGACATATGGTTCCGTATTGATCACCGGCTATTTGTATCTCTATATGCCTGGGTTCTTCCACATATTTTTCCATATAGATACCATCGTTCTTAAAGGAGGCTGCGGCTTCTAATTTCGCGGTATCATACGCTTTTTCCATTTCAGTATCTTCCCAGACTATCCGCATACCTTTACCACCTCCACCCGCCGTTGCTTTTATGATAACAGGATAACCCATATTCTTCGCCAGGCTTTTGGCTTCATCCACACTTTGCAATAGTCCTTCTCCACCCGGTACTACCGGTACGCCGGCCTTGATCATGGTTTCTTTCGCCGTGATCTTATCGCCCATTGAATTGATCATATCCGGAGTAGGCCCGATAAATTTGATGCCATGGTCATTACAGATCTGTGCAAATTTTGGGTTTTCTGCCAGGAAACCATACCCGGGATGGACCGCGTCCGCATTGGTGATCTCAGCCGCTGCCATCAGGTGAGCAATATTGAGATAGGATTCAGCACTTTGCGGTTTTCCAATACAAACGGCTTCATCCGCAAACTTTACATGTAAACTGTCCCTGTCAGCCGTAGAATAAACAGCCACTGTTTTAATACCCATTTCACGACAGGTGCGAATAACCCGAAGGGCAATTTCTCCTCTGTTAGCAATTAGTATTTTTTTGAACATTAGTCTTACAGATTTTGGAATTTTGGTTCCGATATTTATCGGTAGGGAAATTTACCCTTAACTGGGAAATTAAATAGGAAAGAAATTTCCTGTGTTTCTCCTGCCATCGGTAGGTCAGTTTTCCTAATTAATTCGGTTCTACCAGAAATAGAGGTTGGTCATATTCCACGGGGGATGCATCTTCTACCAGAACTTTTACAATCTTGCCTTTTACTTCACTTTCAATTTCGTTGAACAATTTCATGGCCTCAATAATACAAACTACTTTGCCGGGATTGATCTCAGCGCCCACCTCGACTAAGTTGGGCTTGTCAGGTGAAGAACGACGATAGAAAGTACCTATCATTGGACTTTTTATAGTTACCAGGTTTTCGGCAGTTTTTTCCTCCGCCCTGATTTTATCAGCAGACGGGACAACACTGGCCGCAGGCTGCTGACCAGTTGCTTGTTGCAAAACAGGAGCAGGCTGGGCAGGTGATGATAATACCTGGGTAATATGCTCTTCCTTTTGCCTGATGGTAACCCGGAAATCTTTCTGCTCTACAGTCAACTCACCGATATTCGATTTATTGATCATTTTGATCAACTCCTGGATTTGTTTAAAGTCCATGTTTTTCAATTTAGTAGAGAGTTTTGATTTAGAAATCTCATCCCTTTTAGCGGGATGGCTAAGGTAATGAAATCAAAAGGAGAATTTCAATGATTTTTTTGAAGTTTTGGGGGCAAAAAGAGGCAAAATGACCCAAAAAAGACCTAAAATTGACTGAATTTGGCCATTTTTATAAAATCCTATCATTTATTCTTTTACTCTTTCCACATATTCACCCGTCTTGGTATTTACACGGATCAATTCTCCTTCATTTACAAATAAAGGAACCCCTATGGTGGCACCAGTTTCCACTGTAGCCTGTTTCAGCGTTCGGGTTGCCGTATCACCCCTTAGACCGGGTTCAGTATAGGTAACTAATAAAACTATTTTATCCGGAAGTTCGGCCCCAAGCACCTGGTCATTCTCAGTATTAATAAGAATACCAACTTCCTGTCCTTCTTTCAGGTATTGAGGGGCGTCAATAATAGTTTCCTGTAAAGCGATCTGCTCAAAAGTCTCATTATCCATGAAATTATAACCCGAGTCATCTTTGTACAGAAACTGGTAATAACGCCGTTCTACCCTTACCGGGAAAATGTTATCCCCTGAATTCCAGGTTTTCTCGATCGAACGGTTATTATCTACCCCCTTCAGTTTTGCCCAGACTTTAGCAGCGGCACGGGCCGTTTTATTCTCACCAAATTCGATCACACTGTAAAGACTACCTTCCAGGTTCAGGATCATACCCCTGCTAATGTCCGCCGTATTTGCCATAATAAAAACATTGGGCCCTCAGTACTACACCGGTAGAAGTCCGGGTAGCCAATTGCCGTAAAGAAATAATTTTGAGTCGGCAAAGATAAGGCAGTAGAGCCTGCTAACAAAGCGAAAGTAAAATCCTGGCAACAGGCCTGTCAATCAATCGCCAATGTCATTCCTGAAAGAGAATCTTCCTCTAAATATTTTACTTTCGTAGAATTGACCTCTTATTATGTTTCAAAAACGCATTCATAAACTGCTTTTTGTTCTTGTATTTATTTTGATCAGTACCTTCGGGTCAGCACAATTGCTGGTAACAGAGGAGAATAATGCAACGGCTCTTGCACAAAAACTGGTTGGCGATGGTGTGATCATCAGCAATGCTACCTTGACAGTCAGTCCCAATATTATACCCACTGGCATTTTTTATAACCGGGGTGGAACGAATATTGGGATAGACAGCGGTATTGTTATAACCTGTGGGCGTGCCAAATCTAATTTTCTCCAGAATGTATATGGGGTAGACGGGAATGGCACTTTCCCGGCTTCCGCACACAGGGCAGATGCCAATCTTGGCCTACCGGGGGATGCTACGCTTGCCACTGAATTGGGTATACCAGTTAGCCAGCTAAATGATGCGATTGCGCTTGAATTTGATTTTGTTCCCCTGGGTGACAGCATAAGGTTTAATTATATCATGAGTTCGGAAGAATATACCCCGAGTACCGTGTGTGTATTTAATGATGCTTTTGGCTTTTTTATTTCAGGCCCGGGCATAATTGGTAATAAAAATATCGCCTTTATCCCGGGGACCTCCACACCTGTAACCATTACCAATGTCAATAATATTACTGCCGCCAGTTGTGTAAACAATCCTCAATATTATATAGACAATACAAGTA
>JADGPW010000076.1 GCA_017882265.1 Chitinophagaceae bacterium
AAATCGAGAAAGGCCCTGAACTCATGCCTGGGGACGGCGAACTCATCGAAGAAAATAATATCATCTTTTTTCAAATAAGGCGCCAGGCTGGTCAGCACATATAATGTCGCGGTATAAAGATCCGCATCCAGCATGATGATATTTCTTTGTTGCCTGTTCAACCCCGGGAGAAAACCAGGAAGGGTTTGTTGAAAAAGGCCCTGGTAAAATTTCCCCCTTGTATCGCTGATCGCTGGCGGCTTATTATTGTTATTGAAAGATCCCTTCTTATAGGGACCCCAGTCTTCCGGCAAACCGATAAAAGTATCAAACCCGTAAAACCTGCTTGCCGGGTTTGTGTTTTGCTGCAAAAACCAGGTAAAGGATCTACCCTGCGCCACTCCAAATTCCATATAGTTCACCGGGGTGGCGGCAAGATTTTCTTTTTCCAAAACCCATTGATATAAAGGATATCTTTTTTGGTAATCCCATTTCGAAGGAAAATCATTGTAAGCGATTGTCCTGTTTTTATTGGCCCAGGCAGAAAATTTTGTCAGGTAAAGCAGTTGGGCATAAAATCCTGAAAATAAATTGAAGAATTTATGCAAACGCAGGTAGGTAAAAGCCTTCTTAGTAAAGCGGATGAATTTAAGCATCATTTTATTACAATGATTTAGAAAAGTATGCTTCTGCGAATCTTAACTAAAAAAGCCGGTCTATTTGATATTCAATATTAATTACGATACAACCAGTCAAAAGTAACTGACCTGCTTTTATTTCATTAAAAAAACTTGGAACGGTATCGTACCTATTTTCCAATGTTTCCCGGAGTGGGCTTGTTTTTTTTAAAACAGACCTGCCTGGTTTTAGAATACACAGAGTAAAAACTTCACAGATTACACGCCTGTCCGACTGTGTCATTCAGGCGGGGATTATGCTTCATTAGATTAGGCTGTCAATAAATGTTAAGAAAAAAACTGTTCAAATCTGTGCCATAATCTGCGTATTCTGTGGTTAAATCCTCTACAAATTTCAAAGGAAAACAATACCGTTAGGTTCGTTCAACCGGCCCCCCCATATTAACTATTTTAGAAAGCGGATGATATTTACATTTGCTACATGCCAATCGAGGAATTATATACAATATTCAAACAGCATCCTTCCGTACAAACCGATTCCAGGAAACTGGAACCCGGCGATATCTTCTACGCGTTAAAAGGAACTCATTTTAACGGGAATACCTTTGCCCGGCAGGCTATTGAATCCGGCGCCGCTTATGCCGTGATCGATGACCCCTCATTTGAAATACCGGGAAAAACCATTTTGACTGATGATACTCTTTTATCACTTCAGCAATTAGCTGCTCACCATCGCCAACAATTCACGATCCCGTTCATTGCTATTACCGGAAGTAATGGTAAAACCACCACCAAAGAATTACTCCATGCCGTTCTTTCCGCTACCTACAAAACATATACTACCGATGGAAACCTGAATAATCATATCGGGATACCCCTTACCCTGTTAAAGATCAAAGAGGATGCAGAAATGGCTGTGATCGAAATGGGCGCTAACCATATCGGTGAAATTGCTTCCTATTGTAAAATAGCTTTACCGGATCATGGCATCATCACCAATTGCGGCAAGGCCCACCTGGAAGGATTCGGCAATGAAGAAAATATACGAAAGGCAAAAGGAGAATTGTTTGATCATTTAAGAACACTGACACACGGCATTGCGTTTGTCAACTGGGATTATGAGTACCTGCGCGAAATGAGTAAAGGCATCAGCGGAATTATCAAATACGGAACCGCGAACAATGCCCAGGTGATTGGCAAGGTTTTCCGGAATGATCCCTTTCTGGAACTGGAAATGGTTCAGGGAATTGATGAGAAAAATATCAAAACAAAACTCGTGGGTGAATATAATTTACCGAATGTGCTGGCGGCTATTGCCACCGGCGTTTATTTCAACGTGCCGGATGCATCGATCCGGAAAGCCATTGAAAGTTATATCCCTTCTAACAGTCGTTCCCAACTGGTGGAAAAAGGAACGAATAAAATAATCGCGGATGCATACAATGCTAATCCCAGCAGTATGAAGCTGGCAATTGAAAACTTTGCCAAACTGACTGCCGCCGACAAAGTATTGGTGCTGGGTAGTATGGCAGAATTAGGGGAAGACAGCCTGGCAGAACATCGTAGCCTTATTGACCTGGTCAATCAATATACATGGAAAGCTGTCATACTGGTAGGTCCCGGTTTTTTGAATATTGACCACGATTATATTAACCTCGAAAATGCGGACGAGGCGAACACATGGCTAAAGGGACAGCATTTTGAGAATACTTATTTTCTCGTCAAGGGAAGCCGGAGTATGCAGATGGAAAAAGTATTGGAAGAGTAGTCATATAGGTTATATAAGTCAAAGTGGGTCATATAAGTCAAATATGACCAGTTTGACCTCCCTGACTATATTGACTTATATGACCTATTTGACTCCTCTGGCTCCTCTGACTTTCTTTGACCCTTTGACTCTCTTGACTTTTTTGACCTTCTTATACCGACCTTTGCGCCTCCAATGAATGAAGAAAAGAAATCCCGCGGGTATTTATCAACTGTTTTAGGTTGTCGTTGCCCCCGTTGCCGCGAGGGCAAATTGTTTCAGCATCCGGTGAGTATCGGATATAAAAAAAATATGCTGATGAATAAACTATGCCCGGTATGCGGGCAGCCCAGCGAAATTGAAGTGGGGTTTTATTATGGCACCAGCTATGTGAGTTATGCCATTACCGTTGGATTAAGCGGCATCAGTTTGTTACTCTGGTGGGTGATCATAGGGTTATCCACAGATGATAATCGTTTTTTTATTTGGGTGGTGACAAATGCCGTTTTATTGATCCTGCTTCAGCCCTGGCTGATGCGGTTCAGCCGAAGTCTCTGGATATCCTGGTTTGTAAGATATGACCCCGATTGGGACAAGCATCAACCCATTGATGTATCTGAACGTATGAATGAAGACCAGGCGAATAATTGGTGAACAGTCGGCAGTTGGCAGTAAGCAGTCGACAGTAAGCAGTCGGCAATCAGCAGTCAGCAGTCAGGAAAGCATTGTCACCCCGAGCGTAGCCGAGGGGCAGCAACCAGAAATCCCTATTTTTGCAGCCCTTATTATTAATGGAGACTTGTCCGAGTGGTTGAAGGAGCACGCCTGGAAAGTGTGTATACCTCAAAAGGGTATCAAGGGTTCGAATCCCTTAGTCTCCGCCTTCGCCCGCCGAAGCTTTAGCGTAAGCGGGCCTTGCCTCTAGATTCGTCCTTTAAGTAGAATATTTAAATCCAAACGAGATTCAGACGCGTCCATCATGGGAATTTTCTCTTCTCCAAATGTGTTTTTCCCTTTTTTATTGTTATCAGTCAAAGGTATTTTAGACCTATTCAATACGTGTATATTTTAAAATGTAGTGATGATTTTTTTATACCGGATGTATAGAAAACTTAAAAGAACGTTTGACCTGTCATCAAAACGGTCATGTCCCTGCTACTCAGCCAGAGTTACCTGTCGAGCTGATCTTTTATTGTGCCTTTAGAAATAAATACAAGGCTTTTGCATTTGAAAAATATTTGAAATCAGGTTCAGGAAGAGCCTTCATGCAGAAAAGGTTTCTATAATCGGTTTAAAAGGAATTATAAGACGATGCCATCTAGTCTTGTTCATTAGGGAGGGGGACTCCAAAAACCATGACCAATATCATTGTTTTTATTAGGGTGAACAAATAGATTTGAAATTGAAACAAGTTTGATCCATAGTAATTGTATAAAATAATACGTTTGGATTATGGTTCTAATAGTAATTTTTACACTTTTCTTTGTCGTACCTCTTACAGTATTGGCCGCAGAAGAGAGTTTAGAAAAAATTTGATATTAATAATTGTACTCCGTCAAAAAAATTGAACTGCAAATTGTCGGCCAGGGAGAGGAGCAGGACATTAATTAACTTTTGAAAGTTTATCGTTTAATTTTACTATGCGGTAATAATTTCTTTTTGCTTTATAGATAGCAATATTCCTGTTTGGATCCTGCCATATTACAGTCGGATTTATTACGTAGCAGATGGTGAGCGCAAAGGACCCTTTTTCCCAATTCAATGAATCTTCCCAAACAAATTCTTTGCATTAGCTGTAGTGATCTCTGCAATTTCTTCCCTTTCTATATTTTTTATACCCGCTAACCGCTCGACGATATACTTCAAATAAGCTGGTTCATTCCTTTTACCCCGGAAAGGAACAGGGGCCAGGTAAGGAGCATCAGTTTCTACTACCACATGACCCAGATCGATATATTCCATCACTTTATCCAATCCAGAATTCTTGAAAGTTATTACTCCTCCTATACCAAGATAAAATCCAAGATCGGTAATTTGATTTGCCTGTTCCAGGTTCCCTGAAAAACAATGAAAGACCCCTTTGAGTTTTCCCTGTTGGTGCCCGGACACCAGTTTTATACATTCATCAATTGAATTCCTCGAATGGATCGCAATGGGAATATCATACTGGAGGGCCCATTCCACCTGCTCATGAAAAGCGGCATATTGTTCCTGGGTAAAGGTCCTGTCCCAGTAAAAATCAAGCCCGATCTCCCCTATTGCAATAAAGGCCCTTTTTTCAAGCGATTCAAGAGCTATTTTGAGTTCATCCCGATAACTTTCATTTATGGAGCAAGGATGCACTCCCATCATGCTAAGACAGCTCGCCGGGTGCTCTTCTTCCAGCTTTAGCATATTGGAATGTGTGCCGGAGTCAATGGCAGGCAGCAATATCTTTGCAACCCCTTCTTTTTCAGATCTCTCCAACAAAAGGGAGAGATCTTCCTCAAATTCAGGTAAGTAAATATGCGAATGGGTGTCTATGAGGGTCATTTTGAACGCTTTCGGGAGCAAAACTCAGTAAAAAACTTTAAGATTCCTTTAAACTTAAGCCAATAAATGCCATCTTAGTCCCGTTAAAATGGTTGATTCCATAAAAACTACAGTGTATGAAACTCAGGTTTAGCCCTCTCCAGCTAATTACCCTTTCGTTTTTTTTCAGCCTGTTAATGATCGCATCCTGCTCAAAAGAAACGAGCCAGAGTGCGGCTGATCAGGCACTGGAAATTAATGCCTCTCAGACATCCAGTGAATCGGATGCTGAAGCCGAATTGGTGTTTAACGGCATTTTTGATGACGCCATGGGTGTAAATGACGATGTGGGAATGGCTGGCGTCGGTGTTTTTGGACGGGTTACTGTTTGTTATACCGTTACGGAAACGCATTTGAATCCCGGTACTTTTTTCCCGATCAGGATCGTTGTTGATTTTGGCACTTCCGGTTGTCTTGGCAACGACGGGCATGTAAGAAGGGGAAAGGTCATCACAGAATATAGTAACCGCCTGCTTTACCCGGGTGCTACGGCCTCCACTACTTTCGATGGATTTTACATTGACAGCATTCATGTGGAAGGCAGACATTTAATCACAAATACGAGTACGAATTCCAGCAACCGCCAATTTACCGCAGATGTTACCGGTGCGAACGGCACGGGTAATGCGAGGTTAAGCAGACCAAGTGGTGATTACAGCGAATGGAGCAGCCATAAAGTGATCACCCAGACAGATGGAATAACTTCAACCACCCCACTTGATGATTCGTTTAAAGTGGAGGGTTCAGCGCATGGAACGGTAAGAAGAGGAAATTTGCTGGTAGCCTGGGAGTCAAATATTATTGAACCGTTGCTGAAACGTTTCAACTGCCGGTGGATCTCAAAAGGTAAAGTAAGAACAGTTCGTGTAAATACGTCTGCCACCGGCCCCTGGGTGGCTGTACTTGACTTTGGCGACGGGACCTGTGACAACCGGGCGGTGATAACAATCAACGGGGTATCACATGAAATTACTTTGCGGTAATAAAAAAATTATTATACCTTTAAACCAGTTTTCATAGGGTACGGATTAAAAACGGGCCAGGGTTTCTACCCAGGCCCTAACTTTTTAACACCCCAAACACCTAAAGGGGCTTACAGAACCCTATAGGTAGCAAATTTCATAACTCCCCGATTGCCTTAAAAACATAGCCCTTTTTTGAAAAGAATTCCAACGTTGCCGGTAAAGCGTATTTAAGCCGGGGAAATGCTTTTTCGCTGTCATGAAAAACTACGATTGAACCAGCTTTTGTGGCCCGTGTTACATTACTGAGGCATTTTTCTTTGCTGAGAAACTCGTCAAAGTCCCCGCTCAATACACTCCACATAACGATTTTTGATGATGGGTTTCTCATAGCCTGATCAATTCTTCTGGCCTGGGAGCCCTTGAGCATTCCATAGGGAGGTCTGAACAAATTAGAATCAACATATTTCACTGCTCTGGTAATATCCCCCATGTAAATATCATCACTCGTTTTCCACCCGTTTAAATGACTAAATGTATGATTGCCTGCCCGGTGCCCTTCACTGAGGATCCGTTGATAAATACCAGGGTAAGCGACAATGTTTTTCCCCAGGCAAAAAAAAGTTGCCTTTGCATTCATTTTATTTAATTCGTCCAGTACAAAAGATGTCGCTTCCGCATGAGGACCATCATCAAAACTGAGATAAATGGTCTTTTCATTTGTATCGACCTCCCATAAACGGCGGGGATATAATTTCTTCAGCCACCACGGGGTTTTTACGAAATAGCTCTTCATGAGAAGCAAATATAATAGGCAATGGACAATAGGCAATTGACAATGGGCAATAGATAATGGGCAATAAGCAATACAGTGATGTTCTTGATTATTGTCTTTTGCCAATTGTCAATTGCCCATTGCACACTGCCCATTGACTGTTTCTTATCTTTGTCCCCTATGAGCAGTACAGTCAGGGTCCGGTTTGCACCAAGTCCTACAGGTGGTTTACACCTGGGGGGCGTAAGAACCGTATTGTACAATTATTTGTTTGCCAAACAACATGGAGGGGATTTTATTGTAAGAATTGAGGACACAGACCAAAACCGTTATGCAGCCGGAGCCGAAGAATACATTTTTGACTGCCTAAAATGGGCAGGACTGGAACCTGATGAGAGCCCGTATCATGGGGGTGAATTCGGCCCTTACCGCCAAAGCGAACGCAAAGCGATCTATCGCAGGTATGCAGAACAGCTCGTGAACGATGGGCATGCCTATTATGCATTCGACAGCACCGAAGACCTTGAAAAGATGCGCCTCGATCATAAAACAGAACAAAATCCTGCACCCCAATATGATAACAGTATCCGTATGAAAATGCGGAACTCATTAACCCTGGATGCCGATGAAGTAAAAATATTATTGGATGCAGGCACCAATCATGTGATCCGGATCAGGATCCCCGAACACGAGACACTATCCTTTACCGATATGATCCGGGGTGAGGTGAGTTTTGACACAGCTGTAGTGGATGATAAAGTTTTACTGAAAGCCGATGGCATGCCTACTTATCACCTGGCGGTTGTGGTGGACGATTATCTGATGAAGATCAGTCATGCATTTCGCGGAGAAGAGTGGCTGCCCTCCGCCCCGGTGCATATTTTGTTATGGAAATATTTATTCGGATTAGAGAACATGCCGCAATGGGCGCATTTTCCGCTGATCCTTGGGCCTAATGGTAAACTAAGCAAAAGGGATGGTGCCAAATACAGGTTCCCGGTTTTTGCCATGAACTGGACAGATCCTAAAACAGGCGAACTTACTGAAGGGTTTAAAGAAAAAGGATTCCTGCCCGGCGCCTTTATAAACCTGCTGGCTTTGTTGGGGTGGAACGACGGCACAGATCAGGAAATTTTTACCAAAGAAGAGCTAATAGAAAAATTTTCGATCGAAAAAGTACATAGTGGCGGCGCCAAATTTGATTATGAAAAAGCAAAGTGGTTCAATCATGAATATATAAAAATGACCGATCCGGAAGCCTTATTGGAAATATATAAAGATTTACTCCCTTCTTATTTCAACAATAAGGACGATGCCTATAAGACAGCGGTATTCAGTTTGGTTAAAGACAGGTGTCACGATATTACAGACCTGGCCGAACAATCTTCTTTCTTCTTCAACACCCCGGAAACATGGGATCTTTCTGCCGTAATGCCGAAATGGAATGAGGAAAAGAAAAACTTTTTTGTGGATTGGGCAAATAAATTAATGGAGTTGGTGGGATGGGATGCGCAAATACTTGAGCAGTCATTTAAAGAGCTGGCCACTGAAAAAAATATAAAACCCGGCGAATTACAACTACCGCTGCGTATCATGCTGGTGGGTGGAAAATTTGGTCCACCGGTGTTTAGTATAGCGGATTTGCTGGGTACCAAAGAAACGATTGCCCGGATCAATAATGCTCTTCCTATATTCTGATCCCGTCATCCCTGCTGTTGAACCAGTTTCATAACCTCAACTAAACTCGTTTTACCCAACTCTTCGATCAGCAACCTGTCTTCCGATTTCAATTGAAATAATCCCTTTGTATCCTGTTCAGCCTGCCTGGCTGTTCGTATACCTGGAATGATGGTAGAAACTTCCGTATAACTCAATATATAACTCAGGGCAAGTTGAATCTTTGTACAATCATACCGGGCACATAAATCCCATATAGGAATTAAAGCTTTATTGGCAGCGTCAATAACTGATTTGGTCAACCTGTTTTTCCTGTGATCATTGGACGAAAAGGAAGCTTCGGAATCAAATTTACCCGTCAGCAATCCGAATTGAAGCGGCATCCGGGCAATGATCCCATATCCTTTTTCAGTCGCTGCGGTCAAAAGAGGAAGGCCTCGTTGGTTGAGCAGGTTCAATACCAGTTGAAATCCATGACCGCTATTTTTTTCAAGCAGGAAGGACGCTTCAGGCAGCGGGTCAAAACTATTCAGGGATAATCCCCAGTAACGGATCTTGCCCTGCTGTTGTAATTCTTCCATTGCATGTATGCATTCACCTGATTGTAGTTCATGTAACCGGGCTGAATGTAATTGGTAGTAATCGATCGACTCTCTTTTCAACCTTATCAGGCTTGCTTCACAACCCGAAATGATATGGGGCTTTGAATAATCGGTCACGAACTTTTCATTTCTTGACACATTTCCCACCTTACTGGCAATTGTCACATCTTTCCTGTTTCCCAGTGTCTCACCCAGCAATTTTTCAGAATGGCCAAGGCCATAGATATCCGCGGTATCAAAAAAATTGATACCCAGATCCAATGCACGATGAATGGCTTTTTTGGATTCATTATCATCGGCATCCCCCCAGCCAATAGTAGTATCCCCGATCATGGCGCCGCCGCCAATGGCCCAGGCGCCGAAGCCAATCTCACTGAGAAGAAGGTCTGTGTTACCGAATTTTCTATATTGCATGGAGGTTTTTAATTGAGTACTGTTTTAAATTTGAGAATGCCTCGCACAGAGAAAAAAGAGTAAACAGAGTTATTATAATAATAAAATAGCCTCTGCGAGCTCAGCGCTCTCTGCGCGAATACATATTAATAAAGTTAATGAATTCATCCAGAAAGCTCCGGACCATCCCTTGTCTCTTTACCATTATTAAACTGGTGCTGCCGAATATTCTATATTGCATGTAAGTTTGTAATTAAGTACAGTTTTTAAATTAAGGATGCCTCGCACAGAGAAAAAAGAGTAAACAGAGTTATTTTAATAATAAAATATCCTCTGTGAGCTCTGCGCTCTTTGGCCGAACCCCTATCAATAAAGTTAATGAACCCATCCAGAAAGCTCCGGAACATTCTTTATCTCTTTGCCATTATTAAGCTGGTTTTACCTTTTTTTCTACAGGATCATTTTTACCAGCCCCACCGGGATGAATACCTTTATTTAGCCCAGGGCCATCATATGGCATGGGGTTATATGGAAGTCCCTCCTTTGCTCAGTGTGATGGCATGGATCACCAATCTATTCGGCGGCTCCCTGTTCTGGATAAAAATATGGCCCGCCCTGTTCGGGGCATTCACTTTTCTGCTCGTAGGGAAAATAATCATTTCATTAGGGGGAAGGTCCTTTGCCCTGATGCTCGGCTGGCTTCCTTTTATGCTGGATGGTTATATGCGATTATTCTTTCTTTTTATGCCCAATTTCCTGGATGTCTTTTTCTGGACGTTAATGGCCTTTACTCTTATCCGGTTTATCCAGACAGCACAGAACAAATGGCTGTACCTGTTTGGTATCAGCATGGGCCTGGGTATGATGAGCAAATACTCGGTGGCTTTTTTTGTGGTAAGCCTCCTGGCCGCGATCTTACTGACCCGGCACCGCAAAGTATTTTTAAATAAACACTTTTATCTGTCCCTGCTATTGGGGTTATTGATCTTCCTGCCCAATATTATCTGGCAATACAACCATCGTTTCCCGGTGATCGCACACATGAGCGAATTGCAGCATGAGCAATTGAAATATAACAGCGCCCTTGGTTTTATCATCAGCCAGTTTATAATGAACCTGCCTTGTGTATTTGTATGGATAGCGGGATTATTTTTTGTCATTGTTTCTCCCGGGGGGAGATCTTACCGGTTATTTACCTGGGCCTATCTTTTTGTAATAATACTACTTATCGTATTGCGTGGTAAGGATTATTATGCTTTAGGCGCCTACCCCGTATTGTTTGCATTTGGCGCTTATCAGCTTGAACAGGCCACGGCATTCAAATGGAAATGGACAAGAGTTGCCCTGGTACTATTTTCAATTGCTCTTGGAACATTTGCCATGCCGCTGATCATGCCTATTGCAAAACCAGAAGTTCTTGCCCGTTACTACCAGCGAACCGGTCTTAATAAAACCGGCAGTTTTAAATGGGAGGATCAGCAAATGCATCCCTTGCCCCAGGATTTTGCTGATATGATGGGTTGGAAAGAAATGGCGCTGAAAACAGGCGCGGTATATAATAGTTTGCCTCCTGATGAAAAAGCAAAAACCTTTGTGTATTGCCGCGGGTATTTTTCTGCCGGAGCTTTAAATTATTACAGAAAAAACGCTAATCTACCGGAAGTATATAGTGATAATGCATCTTTTCTTTTCTGGATGCCTGATAAGTATGATATCAAAAACCTGATCGTACTTGCCCACCAGGTGCCCGGCAAGGATGATATCGTATTTCAGCAATTTGAAAAGATGACCATTAAAGATTCCGTGGATATGCCCTTGTTCAGGGAAACCGGGATGAAGATCATTTTATATGAGCACGGAAATGATTCATTGAACAGCCTGATCGAAAAAGGGATTGCCGGGTTAAAGAAGCGGTTTATGCGTTGAGGGTTGTGGGCCAGAGTCTGAAATAATCTCGCACAGAGAAAAAAGAGTTCACAGAGTATTGATACTTAAATAACATTCCCTGCCTTGCTTCGCCTAAAGAAATTTTAACGGGCAAGACCTTCAATGTAATTACTTCACAATTTTGGTAATATATCTGTCCTCTCCTTTTTCTCTGTGCGAGATTTTTTACAACCTGAGTAACTACCTTTGAAACAGAGGAATTTTTATGAACAGACCTATTCGTGTTTTAGTTGCCAAAGTTGGATTGGATGGTCATGACCGTGGCGCCAAGGTGATAGCTACGGCCCTTCGTGATGCCGGTATGGAAGTGATCTATACAGGTCTGCGTCAGACTCCTGAAATGGTGGTCACCGCTGCATTACAGGAAGACGTCGATGCTATCGGGATCAGCATACTTTCCGGCGCGCATATGACCGTATTTCCCAAAGTAATGGATCTGCTCAAAGAAAAAGGGATGGATGATGTATTGTTGACGGGGGGGGGAATCATTCCTGAAGATGATATGAAAGCCCTGAATGGTCTGGGAGTAGGAAAATTATTCGCGCCCGGCACGCCCACCTCTGAAATTGCTAATTATATAAAGGAATGGGTAAAAGCAAATCGTTCCTTCTAATGGCCGGAGATGAATGTCGAACATTTATAGTAAGCGTATAGACTGATATTAATATTATTCCCCGGGGTGGCCGTTTGCCTGATCACACTCCCCAGGGCATCATAGTCATACACATAATTCGTGGGGGTATTGGTGGTGCCGTCGGGATATTGATATATATCGGATTTCAGCATATTGGCACTGGCTTTTGAAAAATAATCATAGCCGAAAACGGCATCACCGAAAATATTCGCCTTGCCGGTGAAATTTTTTGCAGGCAACCAAACGTCCAGATATTTTGTAAGCCGGTGAGATGAATAAAGGAATTGATTACCGGCTCCCGGCCGGAAAATGCGTCGTACGCTACGATGGCGTGACCTGTTTATCATCTGGCAAGAATACCTTCACCATATGATCATGCTGGTCGTTGACAAGTTCAATGGCATTCTTTTTCTCCATAAGGTCATCCAGGGAAATACTCATTTCTTCGCCCGGACTATGATCCCGGGTAAATGTTATATGGTAAACAGTCTCCTGGTACCGGTATTTTATCTTTACCCATTCCCAGTCCGGGGGAATACAAGGGGTAAAATGTAGGGTAGCTGCTTCTCGCTTTAACCCGAGTAATGATTCAATGATAAGCTGGTACATCCAGCCGGCGGATCCTGTATACCAGGTCCATCCTCCCCGGCCACTGTGTTGAGAAACAGCATATACATCTGCTGCAATAACATAGGGTTCAACTTTGTAAACGCTGATCTGCCGGGGAGAACTTCCATGATTAACAGGATTGATCATTTTTAATAATTCCCAGGTACGCTTTTTGTTGCCTAAGGCCGCAAAGGCCATGATCATCCAGATGGCCGCATGGGTATATTGCCCTCCGTTCTCACGGACGCCCGGTACATACCCCTTTATATAGCCGGGGTTCATGTCCGATTTATCAAAAGGAGGATCAAAAAGCTGGATGAGAGAATTATTTTCCCTCACCAGTCTTTTGTCAGCAGCTTCAAGCCCCATCCTTGAACGGGCAGGATCTCCGCAATCGGATAATACAGACCAGCTTTGAACAATGGAATCGATCTTACATTCAGGATTAACCGAAGAACCAAGCGGACTGCCATCGTCAAAATAAGCGCGGCGATACCATTCTCCATCCCAGGCATGTTCCCCGATATTTTTTGTTAACTGCGAGGCTTGTTCTTTCCATCGTTCCGTAAAAGCCTGGTCCCCGCGCAAAGCCGCTATTTTAGTAAACCGGTTCAGAATATCGTACATAAAAAAGCCCAGCCATATACTTTCTCCTTTTCCCCCTTCGCCAACCTTATCCATACCATCATTCCAGTCTCCCGAACCCATCAGGGGTAATCCATGTTCCCCAAATTGAAGCCCATGTTCAATAGCTTTTACACAATGATCATATAAACTTGCTAAGTGATCTGATTGAAGCGCAAGATCATAATAGGATTCTTCGCCTGAATTTAACTGCCGCCCTTCCAGGAAGTTTATGTTTTCATCCAGGATGGCGGCATCACCTGTTGCCTGCACATAACGCGAGGTGACAAATGGTAACCAGAGATAATCATCCGAACAACGGGTGCGTACACCTCTTCCCATCGGCGGGTGCCACCAATGCTGTACATCTCCTTCGATAAACTGACGTGAAGCACACAGGATGATCTGGTCGCGCGCCAGCTTAGGCGCACTATGCATAATTGACAATACATCCTGTAATTGATCCCGGAATCCAAATGCACCTCCTGACTGGTAAAACCCGCTTCGCCCCCAAAGACGGCATGCCAATGTTTGATAATTAAGCCAGCCGTTGGCAAGCATATTTAATGAAGGGTCAGGCGTTTCTACCTCGATGGCTGTCAAAGTTTTCAACCAGTAATTCTTTACTTTCATCAATACTTCACGGGCTACGGAGCTTCCACGGAACTTGCGAACTGTTTTACCGGCTTCGTCAGGATCTTTCCCCGCCCCTACCCGGAAGATGATCTCCCGCTCTTCACCATCTTCAAGCTCGAATTGAACCTGGATAGCAGCGCAGGGATCCAGCGCGGCGCCCATATTCCCCGATAGCTTTGCTTTCAGCATGGCTTCAGGATTTCTCAGGTTACCATTACGCCCGATAAATTCGGTACGATCTCCTGTGATCGTTTTTGTCACTTCATCGGTATCAAAGAAAGCTACCCGGTGTTCTAATTCCGTATGGTATGAATTTTTGGCGAACAGGGCGCCACTGTTAATATCAAGCTCCGTGACTATATGCATCGAAGTTTTTGACCGAAGGTCACCGAGCACCCATTCTACATAGCCGGTGGCGGAAAGTCGTCGTGTTCTGCCGGAATGGTTCTGCAGTTTTATTACAGTAAATTTTATAGGAGCTTCCAGGTCTACATACACCGAGGTTTCAGAATAGATCCCGTTTTCATTATGCTCAAACAAACTATAACCGAACCCATGCCGGGTAATATAAGGTGATCTTCCACGATTGGGAAGAGACATCGGCGACCAGTAATGCCCGCTAAACTCATCGCGCAGGTAAAAATTTTCTCCCCCGGTATCAGAAACCGGATCGTTGCTCCATGGGGTAAGACGGAACTCATGTGCATTTTCGATCCAGGTATACGATTGCCCGCTTTCCGAGATCACCGTTCCGAAATGCGGGTTCGCCAACACATTCACCCAGGGTGCCGGTGTTACAATACCAGGAGTAGTAGTGATCACATATTCTTTACCGTCATCAGAAAAGCC
>JADGPW010000077.1 GCA_017882265.1 Chitinophagaceae bacterium
AAATTGTGGATCCGGTAAAATCCAATTGTTTAATTTGTGTCATGGTTACTGTTTTAAGGTAATTATTAAGTCTGTTCAACTTAAAGTTACGCTTGACAGTAACCATCTCATACATGAGACCTCTGCGTCTCCGCGGTTATAATGCGCAAAGGATTACTTGTAAAACCAAAGACCAGGCTATTTCCCTATAATATAAATAACGGAACTGCACCGCTTCACATTTATCATCGCATTTACATTCGAACGAAACCCGTTGAAGAAAGAAGCAAAAAGATTGGTTCTACCCTGCCCGACTGGGTCATTCAGGCGGGCGTTTTTGTATTTACTACTCAGCATCGAAACATAGAAACTATCATACCACATAGGTTTGTACTGCCTGATCTTTAAACCGTGCTGTTCCATCAACACCTGCATAGACCGGGGAGAAAAATGATAGAGGTGCCGGGGCACATCATAGGCCGCCCAGCATTCTTTATAAATAGCCGCGTCCTTTGATGTGTAATTCGGAACAGCTATAAACAGTTTACCGTTCTCTTTCAATAATAATTTTAGCTGCGCTACATACTCCTGTAAATCATGGACATGTTCCAGTACATGCCAAAGCGTGATGGCATCAAAATTTCCGGCAGGTAACTGATAGAAACCGCTGGTGTCGGACAGCTCAATATGATATAACTGATTCCCGACTTTCCGGGCATCCGCATCCGGTTCAAGTCCCGTTACCTCCCATCCATATTGTTTCATTTTATTGACAAATGCACCTGTCCCGCTGCCCAGGTCAAGTATTTTTCCTTTTTCCAGCCCAGTGCTTCTTTTGATCAGCTTTCTTTTTTTCCGCAATGTCCTTTTCCGGACTGTTTGGTACATACGGTTGATCAGCCCTTTGGATGTATTAGTATGTGAAATGTATTCTTCGGATTTGTAATAAGGTACGATACCATAGGCATCTGGCGGGTCCTGGGTGAACCGAAGTGAACAGTTGCTGCATTCAACTACCTGGAAAGTCTCCCCGCTTACCGAATGATCCTTTACCGATAAAACATTTCGTAAATCGGCAGCACCGCAAACCGGGCAGTTGGTATAGTGGATGGTTGAGCTCATGCCATTTGAGGAATTGGGATTAGGAATTAGGAATTTGGAATTGGGAATTAGGAGATTTCCTTAATGGATGTTTTCCGATCCTTTTCGTGGGCTCGCCCAATTCCCAACCTGCCTGCCGGCAGGCAGGTTCCCAATTCCTCATATTTCTAAGGTGTTTTATAAGCATTTGTAGTTTCGATCGGAGTTATTTTCTCCTGATTTGCCACTGATGAAATTGTTATTCCATGTTCATAAAGATACCAGCCTATAAATATTGAACTTAGTAAAACCAGTATCAAGGCATAAACCCACCATAACGATCTTTTAATTCGGGGTTGACTAAAGTATTCCACCATTTCAGCGGATGTCTTGTCTTCCTCTCCCACCCTTACTTTATGCCCGGCATTTTCCCGGATCAGTTTTTCGGCAGTAATGGGTAATTCAGGAATTAATTCTTTTGGCGAAGGCGAAAACTCTATTTCGCCCGTTGCTCCTTTCCGTAATTCACCCACACCGTTCCAGTCAATAATAACCCCATTATTGATCTGTCTTTTCATGTCAAAAGCAAAATCATTAAAACGAAGGACGGCATCCCGATCAGAGACCTGCAGTACAGCGGCCAGCCATGAAAAAAAACTTTTACTCATCATACTGCCCGTTGGCCGGAGGGTAAAAGAATAAACAGGCGGGATGATCTTTTTATGGGGAAAATCAACTTCCGCCGCTTTTCTTTCCAATAAAAAAGTGCCGATACCCGGCACCGATAATTGTTTATGCTGGAGAAGATAGCGATAGAGTTCCGTAAACATCATCAGTTCTTTTGATCGAACGAAAATACGATTCCGCCGACAAAGTTGAACCCATAGACAGGATACTGGTTCCAGCGCTGGTATTCTTTGTTGAAGATATTATTGAATTGCGTCCAGAGATTAAGACTCTTTGTTATTTTGAATTCCAGGCCCGCGTTCAGGTCAGTGGCGCCGGGTAATTTACCCGGGCTGCCATCTTTCTTCATATAGTGGCGTCCGTTCCAGGCAAAAAGATCTCCTTTCAGCCAAAGGTCCTTTATGATCTGCAGGCGCATCGCTGTATTGAATTCCAGCGATGAAAAACCCCAGGGTTCTGCATTGGCTTTTAATGTATACTGGTTGAATGCGAGGTCAGTAATAATGGAAAACTTTTCATGTATTGCATATCCCAGTTGCCCCCCAAAATTTACCACCTTCATTTCCGGTTCATTCACTACTCTGAATGATTTACCGCCATAACCGGAGGTCGTATCATTGATAAATAAGGGCTGGTTACTTAGTTTATTATACGCTACTTTGGCCGAATAGCTAAAATGACTTCCCACGGATCCTTTGAAGCCTGCAAAGCGTTCTTCTACCCATGTATTCTTGAGGGTAGATGGTAGCCATAACCAGGGGTTTTGTGAAGCTAAATATTGGTAGGTAGTTTTCCGCACATAACCGGTCCACCCGAGTTGGAAAGTGAATCGTTTATCCGGTGTAAGTATATCGGCCAGTACATTGGGGAACATTTTGAATTTACCATTATCCCAGGAAGGGCGAATTCCCACTTGTCCATTTATCTTGGGCGTTTTGAAGTACAGGGAAGGAGATAAATAGTACATAGTATTGTCCAGGGCGGCCGTTTTTCCTTTTGGTGAAAGACGGGTCAGGTCAAACGTAATACCCAGGTTAACCGCAAATACTTTCCCTACTGTTTTTTGCAATGGAAGACTTAATACAGTATTACTCTCTGTATTCTTCAGGTTATCGCTAAACACATCGATCTTCACTTCGGGAGAATAGGTCAGTCCAAATGCTGTTTTATTGATATTATGCAAAGCCAGTCGCCCTGCAACGGTTTGAAAATTCTGTTTTAATGAATCGGTAGGGAAAGATAGCGTTGCCGGCAGGAACCCGTACTTATAAGTTTTATCCTGGAGCATGGCTATACTGGCGTTCCATTCCAGGTTATTACCAGAGGTAAAGAACCCGGACAATTTTACGTCGGTATTGCTGAATTTCTGAAATTCCCTTTTACTTTCGGAAGCCACATGTTTCGCATAAATATTCAACCCGGCAGTTTTACCGTCGCCAAAAGATATACCTGCCTGGGCATATGGTGTACGCAAACTCCCGAACCCGATCTTTACATAACTGTTGTTGTCAAATTTTCCGGCTGTATCCATGGATAAAGCGAGTGGCTTTAAGGAGCCGGGCTGGTAGGCAAACAATAAATTCTGGTCGGGAATATCGTATTTCAATTTTGATTTGGCAGTATCCGGGGCCGGTGGTGTCGCATTAAAATTAATTTTAGCCGCTTGTTTCAGCACCGGCTTAAAAGTAGAGGTAATATCAATAGCGCCTTTACCGGTCGAATCCTTCTGTGACCAGGAGACACCAAACGAACAAATTCCAAATCCCAGGAAAAAAATTCTATAGAATGATTGTTTCATATTGTCTTTTTTATCTCCTGTCTATTTCGTTTATCAAAAACTGTCGATTCCCAATTCCTAACCTGCCTGCCGGCAGGCAGGTTCCTTCTCTTAATTCCCTTTATCCACCTTACTCGATCTACCCTCTTCCTCCACCACCCTGGCCAGTTTTGTCTCCGCCTCTCCTTTCAGTTCAGGATTGATACTGTTATCTACGATACTCTGGAAAGTGGCTTTGGCATTGAAATAATCCTTTTGCTTAAAATAGATATCGCCCAGCAACAGATACGCCTTGGTTACCCAATAATCATAAGATCCGGATTTATTGATCGTTTCAAATCCTGCTTTTTCGGCATCACCGAGTTTATTTACCTGGAATAAACAATTGGCGATCTCGTAACGGGCTTCTGCCGCCAGCGCTCCTTTATTCAATTGCACGACTGATCTGAAATTGGTGATGGCCAGGTCAAACTGCCCATTTACCTCATACGATTTGGCGATCGCCATATTGGCCAGCGATTTATCATCACTGCTGCTGCCCTTTGCTTCTGTGAGCTCTTTGGCATTATCCGTAGCATCCGTCCATTTTTGCAACTGGTACTGGCAACGTAACAGTCCACGCATCGCCTCCAGTTTATTTTCCTGGCTGGAAGTGATCTGTTTTAATTGTAAATAATAGGCTTCTGCCTTTGTATAATTCTTCAGTTCAAAAAAATTGATCCTGGCGGCGGTCAGCACGGCTCTTTCCGCATATTTATTCGGTGCATTGGCAGCTACGGCATCGTAACCCGTTAGCGCATTATTCCAGTCTTTCTTTGAATTGTATATTTCTGCCCGGTTAAAATTGGCATCCAGTGCATACACCCCATCCGGGAATTTTTGCAGGTAACTGTTAAAGCCTGCCAGGGCTTCATTGATATTCTGGTCATCATATTGCTTATCAGCCGCGGCAAAGGTCAGCGAATCTTCCGTATTCATACTTAACGGGTGACCAGCTTCCCGCATAAAAGTAGCGTACTCATCGGGTTTGCCATCTTCAATATAGATCGTTTTTACATTGTCGAGTGCATCAGCAGCTTCAGGGGAATTCGGATATTCCCCGATCAGGGTCTTGAATTGTTTTAAAGCATCCGCGTTATCATTGAGGTTATAAAACGCCGTTCCCATCTGGAGATAGGCCTGGGGCTTCTGGCTTGCATTGCCCGTTTCTTTGATCACATTATTTAAATAAGGTATGGCCTCCCGGAATTTTTCATTACTCATATAGGTATTGGCGATCGCCATATTCGCATCCGTCACCAGGGAAGAAGAAGGGAATTTGCGGATCATCGTATTCAGCAAGGCGATCTTATCAGTAGGGCTTTTAACACCAGCCAACATGGCGTTCTGGAAAGTAGCATAATCTTCTGCCGGCCAGGAAAGTTTTATTACGTTATCGTACATTGATTTGGCCCGAACAAAATCTTTCAGCATGAAATAATTGTCCGCCGTGCGTATATAGGCATCCTGTGTAAAGGCATTTGTATTCAGGGCCGGGGTTCCGCTTAATGGTTCGAAATAAGTTAGCGAGACCGGGTAATTTTCTTTTCGCAGGTAGGCATAACCCAGGTTGTATTTTATATTCGTAGCATTGGCCTCCCCATTAGCCGGAGCGCCTGCGGTGGCATAGGCCTGGTAATATTTGATCGCTGTATCCAGTTTATTATTACGATAACCGATCTCCCCTTTCCAGAAATAGACATAAGGAAGCACGGAACCGTTATAAGGATCCGCCAGCGCTTTATCCAGTAAGGCATCGGCGTCGGCCAGTCGCCCGTCGTTGATGTATTCCGTGGCACGCCCATACAGGATCCTGGGGTAGAGACGTTTGGCATTTTCGGAAGGTTTACTTAACCCTTCCAGCAGGGTCTGCGCATCCTTATAGTTATTGGTATTGGCCAATACATCGATCAGCAGTTCTTTTGCCTCTGCGTTATAGGTTGAGTTTGGATATTCAGACAGGAAAGCGCTCAGGGTGTTCAAAGCTTCATCCTGGTAGCCCAATTCATAGGATAGCTTGGCATATTGGTATTTGGCAATCTCTTTTTGTTGCGCATTACTGCTATTGGAAAAGCTGAACAGGAAGGCATTCCTGGCATTTGATTTCTGTCCTGTTTTCAGGTAGGCATCACCCAGCAGGTACATGGCGTGCTGGCTCAACGAATCATCTTTACCACTCAGTTGCTTAAAGCCCTCAATGGCTTTTGCCAGTTGATTGGATTGGTAATAGCAATACGATAATTCGTACAGATCTTCCCGGCGTACCTTTTTGGACCGCCCTACATAGTCTTCCAGGAAAGGCAGGGCCTTGGCATATTCCTTTTTTTCAAAATAAGCATGGCCGATAAGCTGTTTTAATTCCAGGTCGTAATACTGGGAACTGCTTCCCGATTGTAATTTGTTCTGGATATAGGTGATCGCTTCATCTTTTTTTCCCTGTATATAATATATCTGGGCAATATAATAAGGCACTACGGTGGCATAGCTTTTTTCATTTTCCACGATCTTAAAACTTTGAAGTGCTTCGTTGTATGCGCCATCACGAAAAGCCAGGAAACCATAATAATAATTGGCATCCATATAATTCGGATCATCTTTAATGGTCCGGATGCTGTTGAACAAAGGCTTTGCCTCAGTAAATCGCTGGAGGTTGAAAAAAGCATAACCCTTGTGAAATTTCATATCCGCGATCTCTCGGTTACTGAGGTTCTCAATATTGGTCTGATCATATTGCCGGGCCGCATCCGCGTACTTCTGTTCGCGGAAATAATACTCCCCCAAATGAAAACTCATCATCTCCACCCTCGCCGTGTTCTTTTCCAGGTCAATATATTCCTGGGCCTCCTCCGGTGCAGTTGATTCATTTTGTTTTAAGGCACATACAATAGTATAATAATTGATCTCCTGGACGATGATGGTGTTATTGACTTTGTCGGTTTCACGGATATCCTGCTTCAATTCCCTGAATAATGGATAAGCCAGGCTGTACTGTTCTTTTTGAAAATATTCTTTGGCTTCTTTAAAGGTAGATTCCGGATCGGAGTAAAAACGGGTCTGTTGCGCAAAAACGGAGATATGTAGGAATACGGCTAGTACGAGCAAACTTTGATTCTTCATGTTGGAATGTCCTTTAACCTATTGGGGGATAAACGCTGCGAATATTCAAATTATTTCAGATCAGTCCAAACATCATTCCAAACAGGTGTGGATAAGTGGTGTGTTTTCATCGCTTTAACATTTTATTGGTTAGTGAAGAGAGCTTTTAGCCGGGCGCTACGAGCTACGAGTCATACAGCAACCGCCCTTTGTGGAATTCTGCTCGTAGTTCAAAGCGCAACGCCCGAAGCTTTTCCTAAATAGTTATTATCTTCCCAAAAATCAGGGAACATGTTTTTAACCCAGACACAAATAAGAGTACGCTACTCCGAAACCGACCAGATGGGTGTGGTCTATCATAGTAATTTCTTTCCTTATTTCGAATCGGCACGGGCTGAATCCATACGACAATTAGGATTTACTTATGCGGATATAGAGAAGATGGGTGTGATCATGCCGGTGATTGATGTGCATTGCCGGTACCTGCGTCCGGCCAGGTATGACGATCTGTTAACGGTGACGACGATGTTGAAGGAACTACCTATTCATCATAAAATAGAATTTCATCATGAGGTGTTCAACGAGTTGAATGAGCTGCTGGCTATTGGCAAGATCATATTATACTTTATGGATGCTGCCAGCATGAAACGAACCACTATGCCGGAAGCATTGCTGGAGAAACTGAGATTGTATTTTTTATAGAATAAGAAAATGAAAGCACGCAGAGGGCGCTGAGCTCGCTGAGAAATACATTTAATCTCTGCGAGCTCAGCGCCCTCTGCATGACACCTTTTCAGCGTGAAACAATGCCCTATTTTAGTTAATTTTACACGATGGACAATTTTCCTGCACCCTTTCCTGAAATGAATGATGAAGTTCAGCCCACCGCACCGGCCGAGGCTTTTGTTTATCCTCCAAAATTTGAGAAACCGGATCCAACAACCAGTATCTGGTTGCGTTCATTTCTAAGCCTCGCGCTTTATCTTGTCCTGGGCTATTACATCTTTCACAGTTTCATCATGCTGTTACTGATCACCGCGATCGTTGTTTTACATGAGCTGGGTCATTTTTTTGCGATGAAGTACTTCCGGTATAAAGATCTCGGCATTTTTTTTATCCCCTTACTGGGAGCTTTTGCCTCAGGAAGCAAACGGGAAGTGTCACAAAAAGAATCCGCTATTATTTTACTGGCAGGTCCTCTTCCGGGGATCGTGTTAGGGATCATTTTTTATCTTTTGTACCAGCATGATCCGGAACTTTCATTGGGTAATATTTCTTTCTATACTATATCCATTTTACTGATCCTTTTAAACCTTATTAATCTTATCCCTGTTTACCCGTTGGATGGCGGGCAATTGCTCAACCGGGTTTTTTTAGATGAAGAAAGCTGGGTAAGCAAGGGATTTGTTTTTCTTTCCGTTGGCTTTCTGATCTGGATCGCCTTGTTTGGGATGAAACCACATTTTTATCCTTTACTTATTTTCCCGGTAATGATATTGTTGCGTATGGTAGGCGATTCTAAACTTGGGGCCGTGGAGAAAAAGCTGGAAATGGAAGGCATCAATCTTGACCAGTCTTACGAGGAACTACCTGATAAAGATTACTGGATGATCAGGAATGCCCTGATAGAAGTTCATCCTGCTTTTAAAGATGTTTCATCTACTCCGCCGTATGAATATAGTTCACGGGAAGAAAAAATAATGACGACGATCCAAAGTATGCTTCACCGTCACCTGATCCAGGATGTTTCGCTGGCAGGAAAGACCTTTATCTTTCTTACCTGGGCTTTGGCCATTGCATCGCCATGGTTATTACAGATGGATATGTCTTTTTTACACAGGTTTGGGTTCTGAAGGCAGTCAGGCAGTCGGGCAGTTGGGCAGTCAGGCAGTCGGGCAGTCGGGCAGTCGGGCAGTTGGGCAGTTGGGCAGTCAGGCAGTCGGGCAGTCGGGCAGTTGGGCAGTTGGGCAGTCAGGCAGTCGGGCAGTCGGGCAGTAAGACAGTGGGACTGGATGGTTTCCATATATTATATATCTTAATGGCCTTAAAATAAGAAAATGAAAAATTTGTTACTGCTAACTGCCTTATTTGTTCTTACCCAATGCCAGACAAAAACAAAAAAAGGCGATGAAAAAAACACTCCGGTTGATACGACGACTCATCAAAACAAAGTGGATACAACTACCCATAATATTGTAACTGACACTAATAAGGTTGACATTGTGAATTTTGGGGATATCAGGCTGGGTTTGCCCGCAGAGGAAGTGACAAAGGTTTTGGGACAACCCGATTCAAAAACAACACCGGTGGCATGGGGTGCCGACGGACTGAAGCATGAAGATTGGACCTATAAGGCAAAAGGAATTGTTTTGAATCTGAGCGCAGATTCTGCCAACGGCAAAACTATATTTTCCATTAACGCAAAAGTCCCTTGTCATTTTATGACCAGAAAAAATATGGGGATTGGCAGTGGCTACAAAGAGATCACTGCCGCGTACGGAAATGATATAGACCCTTATTCAACAAATAAAACCCAGATAACGGTTGGTTCTATTTACGGGGGGATCATCTTTCATCTTAAGGATGACAAAGCAGAAACCATCTTTCTTGGCGCCTCTGCCGAGTAGTTAATAAAACAGTGCTAGGCTCTGTGATGATCAGCCCGCCAGTTCTTAATAGCCTGCTTAATATCTTTTGAAGTCAGTTGTTCATTAACCGCACGCTGGCATAAAGCAACGAATTCATCATCCGGTGCAAAACGAAGGGCTATGATCTGGCCCATTTGCAGTTGTTTATCCAATGGCTTGCCAGTTAAAATAAAATGCCGGAAATTCTCTTCGGAACGGATGGCCCTGTCCTGGGCCCGTAGGGCAAAAGCTCTTTCATACCACCAGAGTATCCAAAGGATAAGAGAAATAGCTACCATCATACCAGCGGTCCACATTCCTTCTTTAGTTGATTTGAAAAGGTTGATTACAGTGACAACAGTAACAGCCATTATAAGCGTCGGGGCAATAAAGTGATAAGCTGGTACATAGCGGCCATGGTTCTTAAAATTTTGTTCGGGCATAAAGTCGATTTTTGGTGAAGGGGACTAAATTAGTCAAGTTTCAGGAAGCTCTCCATAATAGTTAAAACATGGGTAAAACCCTGAATAACAGGTTCTATGATATTTTATACTTAAGAATCAGCTACATTAACATTAACAATAATTAGATATTATGAGCTGATTTTGGACTGTTCCGGGAGTACCGAGCTATAGAGAACCTATAGAGAACATACAGAGAACTAACAGAGAATCTGGCAAGGGTCAACTCCTGGTTTACGTAGGGTATCCTTAAGGTCAAGTCAAGGGTTAGGCTTATGTTAACCAATACTTAACCAATGCTTAACCTTACTCTATGCAATGTGCAGACAATGCCAGGGGTTTTTAAAACGGGTGCTGTCCGTTAGTGGGGCCTGTTTTGAACCACATAGGACATAGAAAACATAGGGGTCACATAAAAACCTATGTGTGTATTTCTATGTATCTATGTGCCTATTTGGTTCAAAAAATCGAAAACATAACACAATCTTTCCTTTTAGAAATCTCATCTATTTAAGCTCATCCAGTACTTTATACATCTTATTCACTACTTCAGATGTGCGCCCATAATAGTTATTGACCAGGAAAGAGAAGATATATTCTTTCCCATCCTTTGACGTTTGATACCCACAAAATCCCTTTACATCGCGGATTGTGCCGCTTTTCATTTTCATGCCGTTGTATTCCGGCAAGGCATCGTAGAAATAGGGGAACCAGTCTTTTGTCTTAGCGTATTTCAAAATGGTTACCTGTGCATGCGTGGTAACCCGGTTTTGTGGTGAAAGCCCTGAGCCATCGGATATGTTGATTTCATTTTCATCAAGGCCTTTTTGTTTCCAAAAATCTTTTACGATAGCTACGCCGCTGTCGGTACTGCCAAAGCCTTTCTTTTCATACGCAAAAGTTTTTATTAAAGCTTCACCATAGAGGTTGATACTTTTTTTGAGGAACCAATAGACGATGGAATCGAGGGAGGGGGAATAGTGGCTATAGATTATAGAATAATCTGTAGATTTAATTTTTAGAAGTTTATTATCTGACCTAAAAGCAAAAGTAGGATTCCTAATTCCTAATTTATCTAGCGTATCCAGCAAAGTTCCAACGAACTGTCCAGAAGCAGATGGCAATGCCCCGGAAATTATAAATCTATTTTCATTGACAGGAATAGTACCCCGGACAAATCCTGAATTTGAGCTTAAAGAGAAATAGATATAAGCATTATCACCCGTACCCTTTGGGGCAGATATTGCCAAAGAAGTATAATCATAATCATACAGTTTTGGTAGAGTCCCAATAATTTCTACTTTATCACCAATATTTTTACCTGATTTTAGAATCAATTCAAATTGGTTCTCTCTCCAGTTGAGCTTTTCAGCTCCAGCTCCGTAATAATTTCCTATGTCTTGCCAGATCCATCCATCAGGAATTGTTTCAGTCTCCAAAGTATCACCTACTATTAGTACAGCGCTAAAATCTTTAATTTTAGTTTTTTGAATCGCCATAATCATTTTCGCTAAAATTGTATTTTCGTTGGTACCATCCCATCTCCAGCTACCAAAAGTCGGATCACCGTGAGGTATGATATATAGAGTTCCGAACCTAATATTATTATCCTTTTCTTCAGCATATCCTAACTCCGTCTTATACCTATAATCTTTCCCCAACAACTCAAAAGCCGTCGTAGCCGTAATGATCTTCTGCGTAGAAGCAGGCGCCAAACCCACCTGCGAGTTCTTATCAAATACCACCTCTCCTGTCTTTGCATCGATCACATATAATGAACTCATGGCATGCTTTAACTGGCTATCACTTTCAAATTGCTGAAAGGCTTTCTGAAGCTTCTGAGTAATTGGCTGTGCAAAGCAGCCTGTCGCAACCAGCAATCCGCTTAGGCCAAGGCTACAGCGGACAAGCCTGTAACCGTAAACGAAGAATATCTTTTTCATCTTTAAGAACGATTATTCACCAAAACTAAAAAGAATTAAATTTGGGGTATGGAAAATGAAGTTAAAGAACCGGCGCCAAAGTATGATTATGTTTCTCCAGAGGACTATCTTGCTATGGAAAGAGCTTCGGACACAAAGCATGAATATTATAAAGGTGAAGTATTTGCCATATCCGGAGCTTCTCTACGGCATATTATCATTACCAAGAATATGAATACATTGGTTTTGCCCTTTCTCCAAGGCAAACCCTGTGATATGTTTGGAAGTGATCTTCGCATTCATATCCCGGAAAACACATTATATACTTACCCTGACCTTACAATTGTCTGCGGAAAACCTGAAATGACCGATCAAGAAGAAGATACTATTATCAAACCTTCAGCTATCATAGAGATACTATCTAAATCCACCAAAAATTATGACCGTGGAAACAAGTTTAATTTATACCGTAGTATTAAAACACTCAAAGAATATATACTTATAGATTCTACAGAGATCTCTGTCGAGTTATTTTCCCTTGAACCGGACATGAGCTGGAGATTGCTAGAGTTTAAGAGTCCCGAAGACAGTTTTACAATTCATACTATTCATTTGACAATCCTTGTGAAAGATATTTACCGGGATATCACCTTTTAACTTTGCATCATGGCGGACTGTTTTGAATAACAGATATTTGCCATCAAATTTTTTCTCTTGAAACAAATCAACGCCTCCATCATCACCATCGGCGACGAACTGTTGATCGGCCAGACCATTGATACCAACAGCGCTTTTATCGCCCAGGAACTGAATAAGATCGGCGTCTGGGTGAAACGCAGAGTGGCGGTGGGGGATGTGTTCGAGGATATCTGGCAGGCCCTGGATGAAGAAAGCAGGCATGCAGAGATCATCATTATTACTGGTGGACTTGGCCCTACGGCTGATGATATTACAAAGCCTTTATTATGCAAATATTTTGGCGGGAAGCTTGTTGTCAATGAAAAAGTGCTGGCGCATGTAAAATATTTATTTGAAAAAGTATTCCGCAGACCGGGTCCTATCCTGGAAACAAATTTGAAACAGGCAGAGGTTCCAGATATATGCACTGTTCTGTTTAACCCAAGAGGAACTGCACCGGGGATGTGGTTCGAGGCCCCCTCTAAATCTCCCCCTAAGGGGGAGACTTCCGAAGACTCATTAAATACGAAAAAGATATTCGTCTCTTTACCTGGGGTTCCTCATGAGATGAAGGGATTGATGATAAATGAGGTTATCCCACGTTTGTTGAAAGAATTCACCATGCCGGCTATTGTGCACCGTACTGCTTTTACGGCCGGGCAGGGTGAATCAATGATCGCGGATATGCTGAAAGATTTTGAAGCTTCCCTTCCGGCGCACATCAAGCTGGCCTACCTGCCCAATTATGGAATGGTAAAGCTCAGGCTAACTGCAACCGGTGATAAAAAAGAAAAAGTAGAGAAAGAACTGGCGCCTTATTTTGAAAACCTGCAGACGTTGGTAAAGCAATATCTCGTCAGCAATGAGGATGAAGGACTGGAATCCGTGATCGGTAAATTATTAAAAGCAAAGAATAAAACCGTGGGTACCGCGGAAAGTTGCACTGGCGGTTATATCGCTCATTTAATTACCAGCATCCCTGGTTCATCGGTATATTATAAAGGAAGCGTGGTCAGTTATTCCAATGACGTGAAAGAAAATATACTTGGCGTACAACCCGATACCATTGAAATGAAGGGCGCGGTGAGTGAAGAAACGGTAAGAGAAATGCTGAAAGGAGCTATTAAAAACCTGGATGTGGATTATGCCCTTGCCACGTCCGGTATCATGGGACCTGATGGTGGAACGGAAGAAAAACCGGTTGGCACCGTCTGGATCGCTGCCGGTAATAAAGTAAAAATAGTGAGCCTGAAGCTTAATCTTCGTTTCGACCGGCAACGTAATATTGCCATGACGGCGGGCGCTGCCCTTAATTTTCTCAGGAAATTCATCTTAGAGAATGAATAGAAACGGTTTATCCTCAAATTATTATCTTTGACCGGTTAAAACGATCTTCAATTTAGGGAAAGGATGACGAGCAGACCGGCAGCGAAATATTTAATCTGCAATCTTAAATCTAAAATCAAACATGGCTATAGTTGACCTGGTAATGCCGAAGTTGGGTGAAAGTATAATGGAGGCCACGGTGTTAAGGTGGTTCAAACAACCCGGCGATTCTATTAAAATGGATGAAACCCTGCTGGAGATCGCTACGGATAAAGTGGACAGCGAAGTTCCCAGTACTGTCGCCGGGGTAGTGGAAGAGATCCTTTTTAAAGTAAATGATGTCGTCCCTATCGGTACTGTTATTGCCAGGATAAAAACCAGCGCAGCGGAAACTGTACAATCTGCGAATTATCAGCCGCAGGGGCCGGGTAACTATACTGGAAAGGAAGAAAAAGCGGAAGTTATTTCTATCAGCAGCAATACGCAAGAGGCAATAGACAATAGGCAACAGGCAGGCAGTAACGGCCGCTTCTATTCTCCTCTTGTATTGAATATAGCTGCAAGTGAAGGAGTAAGTATGACGGAACTGGAAAAGATTCCAGGCACCGGTAATGAAGGAAGGGTGACGAAGAAGGATATCCTGCAATATGTGACTGGAAGGAAGTCGACAGTCGGCAGTCGGCAGTCGGCTCCCGATAGCTATCGGGACGGCAGTCAGCAGTCGGCAGTCGGCGGTCGGCAGGAACTGTCTGTAATTGATGAAACTACGCCACTCACAACTCACAATTCACAACTCACAACTTACTCCGGCAATGTCGAGATCATCGAAATGGACCGCATGAGGAAGCTCATCGCGGAGCATATGGTGAGAAGCAAACAAATTAGCCCGCATGTAACAAGTTTTACCGAAGCGGATGTAACAAATATGGTGATGTGGCGGGAGAAAGTAAAAAAGGACTTTGAGAAAAGGGAGGGTACACGGATCACTTTCACACCTTTATTTGTGGAAGCCATTGTACGTTGTATCAAGAGATTTCCACTGGTCAACTGTTCGCTGGACGGCGACAAGATCATTATCAAGAAAGATATCAATATCGGTATGGCAACGGCGTTACCAAGTGGTAACCTGATCGTCCCGGTAATTAAAAACGCGGACCAGCTTAACCTGGTTGGCCTGGCTAAACAGGTAAATGCATTAGCCGATAATGCCCGGAACGGAAGACTGAAAGCCGATGATACCCAGGGTGGAACGTTTACTTTCACTAACGTAGGGACTTTTGGCAGCCTGATGGGTACACCGATCATCAATCAGCCGCAGGTGGCCATATTGGCTATGGGTGCTATCAAGAAAAGACCCGTGGTCATTGAAACGCCGCATGGTGACAGCATAGCGATCCGCCATATGATGTATCTTTCGATGAGTTATGACCACAGGATAGTAGATGGAAGCCTTGGCGCTACTTTCCTATCCGCGGTAGCAAAGGAACTCGAGAACTTTAATGCGGACAGGGATTTCTAACAATCTTCACATCATTTTGCCAGTACTTTCCGGGTTGGAAGGATAACCATATTTACGCTGAGAGAAGATCATTTTCTTTCCTTTCCTGGTAATGATATACAGGTTATCGTATTCATTGTCTTTAAGATCCCCCGGTATTTTTGTTTCCCCGGCAAGTTTATTCACGATATCATCCAC
>JADGPW010000003.1 GCA_017882265.1 Chitinophagaceae bacterium
CAACATAATAATAACCGCAAGCCATCACGGGTCTGCTGGACCTTTGGTGATAACCGGGATACCTGTATCTATTATACTGAAACCTATACCGGGCAGTATGTTGTGAGCCATGGATATAATGCACCAGGCACTTACCAGGTATGTGTGCATATATTGTATTTCGGCGGCTGCGAAGCCAGTAATTGTCACGCTATCCAGGTTGGAAGACCGGATACCTGTCATGCTGATTTTGAAAGGCTTCCTACTTCGGCAGGGACCAATCCATTGCTGGCTTATTTCAATGCATTACCACAACATAATAATAACCGCAAGCCATCACAGATCTGCTGGAACTTCGGTGATAACCACGACACTTGTATCAATTATACAGAGACTTATACCGGGCAGTATATTGTCAGGCATATGTATAATGCACCAGGCACTTACCAGGTATGTGTACATATCCTTTACTTCGGCGGTTGTGAAGCCAGCAAGTGTAAGCCTATCGAGATTGCAAGACCTGATACCTGCGGGGCAGATTTTGTAAGAATAAACACCTCGCCCACTGCTTTACAAACCTATTTCCAGGCATTACCGCAACATAATAATAACCGTAAACCATCACGTATCTGCTGGACCTTTGGTGATAACCGGGATACCTGTATCAATTATACAGAAACCTTTACCGGGCAGTATGTGGTCAGCCACGCATATAATGCACCGGGTACCTACCAGGTATGCGTGGATATCCTTTACTTCGGCGGTTGTGAAGCAAATAAGTGTCATACCATTACTATACCACCGCCGCAGACAACCTGTATCGCTAACCTGTTTGAGATCACGCCATCTATAACGAGTCTGACCCGTGGTTTCTATGCTACAGCATCTTCAACTCCGCCAAGCAGGCCTGACCGTATTTGCTGGCATTTTGGAGATGGTACCGATACTTGTATCATGATCGATCCAACATTACCTGTGCCCGTTTTCCTTATTAATCATACCTACCCGGGTCCGGGGAACTATACGGCCTGTGTAAGTGTGCGGTTCCTGGGAGGATGTATTGCTGAGAGTTGTAAAGAAGTAGTTATCATTGGGGCGGGTAATATGTGCGGTGGGTATATGACCGATTCATTGATCGCACCACGCAGCTATAAATTCAAAGCCTTTAGTATTCACGGTCCTGGTGACCAGGTGTTGAGTTATCATTGGACATTTGGCGATGGTAGCAGCGGAACCGGGCAGGAAATAACGCATACCTATAGCCAGGCTGGCAATTACCAGGTGTGTGTGATCATTACTACACAGTCAGGTTGCGAAACAAGAATTTGCAGGCCTTTACCTGTACCCGGCAGTAATGTACCGACATTATATTTGTCACCAAATCCTGTCATCAATGAATTGCATGTAGATTTCCAATCGACGCTTACTGAACAGGTAACTATCAGAATCCTGAATGCTACCGGTACTCCGGTCAGAACGTATATCAGGAATGTAACGGTAGGGCTAAATACCTGGACTCATGACCTGAGCAGTTTATTACCAGGTGTATATACATATATACTTCAATCACCTAATCAACTATCAAGTGCTATATTCTTAAAGCAATAGCTAAAATTTTCTCACGTCAGGGCTAACACACAAAAGCCGTCTCTTTAGGAGGCGGCTTTGCTTTTATAAAAAATATTGCTTGCAGTAATAAGAATATTGCTATTTATGTAAAAGGGAAAGTATTTCGAACACATTCACTTTTAAAGAAAATTAGTTCATCAATTTCCAGATATATCCAGAATCAACTCCGGCACATTATAAGATGTGTGCTAAAATAAAGTGTATTGTCATGGTAACCGGGTTCATAATACCAGTATGGATTCAATCTTTTCTAACTCTTCATTACTGAATCCGGGGTTATCCAGGCATGCTATTGAATTGATTACCTGTTCCGGGTTACTGGCGCCAATCAATACCGAAGTGATCCTTTTGTCTTTTAATATCCATGATAATGCCATTTGGGCAAGCGATTGGTTACGCGATCGGGCCATTTCATTTAGTTTGCGAATCTTATCCAAAATTTCAGGGGTAATTTGTGATGCCTTTAAAAAGCCATGTTCTTTAGAAGCCCTTGAATTTTCGGGTATGCCGTTCAGGTACTTGTCTGTCAAAAGACCTTGCGCCAATGGGGAAAAGGGTATACAACCTATACCGGATCCTTCTACTACATCCAGTAAAGTCTCCTCGCCGGGATGGGATGGATTTTCTACCCATCTTTCAAATATGGAATATTTTGGTTGATGAATGATACAGGGCGTGCCAAGGCTTTTTAATATCCTAATAGCATTCCTGGCTTCTGCTGCTCTGTAATTGGAAAGACCCAAATAAAGCGCTTTACCACTTCTTACAATATGATCCAAAGCCCGCATAGTTTCTTCCAATGGTGTGAGGGGGTCGGGACGATGATGATAAAATATATCCACGTATTCCAACTTCATCCTTTTCAAACTCTGGTCAAGACTGCTGACCAGGTATTTTCTTGAACCCCAATCCCCATAGGGACCGGCCCACATAGTAAAACCGGCTTTTGTTGAAATGATCAATTCATCACGGAGATGGCCTGTAAAATTATCTTTGACGATGACACCAAAGTTTTCTTCTGCAGATCCCGGGGGCGGCCCATAGTTATTAGCCAGGTCAAAATGAGTAACCCCATTATCGAAAGCAGTGAATAGAATTTGCCTGCAATTATCTAATGCATCAACAAACCCGAAATTATGCCAGAGCCCAAGTGAAATGGCAGGAAGCAATAACCCTGAGTGGCCGCATCGCCGATATTGCATTTTTTCGTACCTGTTACTATCGGGTAAATAGGTCATATTCATTAATAGATTATATATTGTTTATGCTTTATTAACTCGGACCCTTCTTCTGATATTCTTACTTTCCTTTCCTGTTTTGCCTTCAGAACCCGATGCGCCGTTTAGCTATAAAGGAATTTCCTTTGTCCAAAAGGTAACATCGCTTTCCACGTTAGATATTTTTCATGCAGCTTTGTTTTCCTGTGAACTCATTTATTTTATTAAACTTTCAATAGTGACAAAGGACCTATTTATTTTTTTTGAGAAGAATTCTACAGATGCCCCTTTTAGTGCAGGTGAAGTGGCCTGCACTCGTGTGCTACCCGGGCTGCCAGTTGACTGAATAACGGCGAGAGCTAATCCATTAAATGTTCTTCGACGGGTACTCTTCATCAATGTAGTGTCACCGGGATTGCCATTATCAAAACCAATACAATTACCAGCACCTTCTATTATTAATTGTATTAGGTTATTTGCATCGGGCACCACATACCCTTTTTCATCAACCACTTCTACTTTTACATGGGCCGCATCCATTTGATCTGCGTTAATAGTATCCCTGTCAACAGATAAGCGGATGGCAGTTGGCGCTCCTGTAGTATAGATCTCCTCTTCACAAACCAGTTTTCCTCCTTTTCTGCCAACTGCTTTCAGGGTTCCGGGTTCATAAGGAACATCCCAAACAAGGTGCAGGTCACCTGTTGTTGTATTGATGGGCACCTTGTCATACCTGTTCCATGCCCCGGAATTACCTTGCCGGGGGAACTCCACTGCTTTGATGCCAAAGGATTTCCCGTTTACAAAAAGTTCCAAACTATCACAATTGGTATAGGCCAATACCTGGATCACTTTTCCTTCTTTTCCTTTCCAGTTCCAGTGAGGGGAAAGATGGATCATGGGTTTTGTCGTCCATTGGCTTTGATAGAAGAAGTAGCCGTCTTTAGGAAATCCACATAAATCAATTACACCGGAACTTGAATTTTTATTGGGCCATCTTGCTTCTCCTAAATAATCAATCCCGGTCCACATAAAATCGCCGATCACATAATCATGAAGGGAAACAAATTTCCAAAGTTGCTCGGCCCGAATGACGGCCGGCATATAGGCCGGCCTTATCACAGATGAATCGATTCCGCCAAATCCGCCACCATAATAATTACCCCGTATTCCGGGTATAGAAACACTCTCTGTACCCACCATCTTCCAGTCGGGATGATCATGACGGTCAATACTGTAAAACAATTCACGACGTTCATGCCAACGATCCACATAATTATACCCAACAATATCTAACATTTGAAGAAAGGGTATCCTGGCTGCGCCATTATCCGCTGCTATATTATCATTTCCTGTAGTCACGGGACGGGTTGGATCTTCCCTGTGAAATGTTTCAATCAGGGGCCGTAATATCTCATTGCCTTTCTCTTGTTTTTGTTCCCCGATTTCATTGCCTGCACTCCACATGACCACGGAAGGATGGTTGCGGTCACGATGAATGAATCCAATAAGATCATGCTGCGACCATTCATCGAAATAATTGCTGTATCCATATTTTACTTTGCCTGCTTTCCATTCGTCAAAGAGTTCATTCATCACTAAAAAGCCCATCCGGTCACACAAGTCTAAAAATTCAGGAGCAACCGGGTTGTGTGATGTCCTGATAGCGTTGCATCCCATTTCCTTTAACAACCGGAGACGACGTACCCACATGGCTTCCGGCACAGCAGCCCCGACACTTCCGGCATCATGATGCAAACAAACACCATTCATCTTTATGTGCTTGCCGTTTAAGAAAAAACCTTTATCCACATCATACCTGATATTCCTTATGCCGAAGGCAGAGCTTATTTCATCCAAAATCCTATCCTTCTCAACAATAAAAGAATGCAGGCTGTATAAATTGGGCGTTTCCAGTGACCAGAGAGCGGGTGATGTAATGGATATCTTTTGATCAATTTCAGCATTATTCTTTATCTGAACTGAAATAGGTGATTCAATCCGGCCCACCTCATTACCATTTTTATCTATTACGATCGAACGTAATACGATATCCTCCGGAACTGAATTATTATTTTCTATTTGCGTTTTTACTTCTATTATCGCTGTGGCCGTATCAGCAAGCGGAGTTGTAATATAAGTGCCCCATTGTGCTACATGCACCGGGTCGGCAATATTGAGCCATACATGCCGGTAAATACCTGAACCTGAATAATAACGTGTATTAGGCTGTAAGGAATTATCAACGCGAACAGTAATAATATTTTCGCCCGCTTTTATATACGGTGTCAGGTCATAATAAAAACTCATGTAGCCATTCGGGTAATGACCTAAATGAACGCCGTTTATCCATACATCACTGTTCTGGTATACTCCTTCAAACTCGATCCAGGCATTTTTTGATAGTACTGATTTCGGAAGAATAAAATGCTTCCGGTACCAACCTACCCCGGTTGGCAGATAGCCACCGCCACCACCGGTTGTTGCATTTTGCACAAATTCATTTTCAATACTCCAGTCGTGTGGCAGGTTCACCGATCTCCAGGTATTATCATTAAAAGAGGGTTTATTGACGCCCATCGTATCGGTAGATGAAAATCTCCAGTTAAGATCCATTAATAACCGCTGTCTAGGGCCGGGAGAAGCAAAGCAATTAATCGATTGGATAATAAGTCCTACAGTTGATAATAAGAAAGATATCTTTTTCATTCACGAACTCTTTAAAATAATGCCGCTTAATTGGGAACAATGTATTTTTTACTGATCTCATCATACATCTTCATAAAATCATTTGATTTGCCATCCTTATCGAAAATAGATTCCCAGGTACTCAAAGGTTCCCAGATACAGGTTCCCTTTCCTTTTCCACCGGGCAATTCGAAAGCTATCTTATTCACTTCATTTTTCCGGGCAGAATATTCTACCACGATGAGGTCTTTATTATATCTCCGAAGGAGGTCATGTAAATTATCATTGAGATCATCTAAGGTACCGTGCCATTTTGGATAATAAGAAAGCCCGATCACATCAAAATGTACCTGTCTTGCCAGCATTTGGTCAATAAAAAATACGGCTTCATCATTTTGTCCTCCCAATGCTATATGCAACATGATGACGATGGATGGATCAGCTGCTTTTACTCCTGCAATTCCCGCAGCGATAAGTTGCGACATACTATCTACATGGCCCACATTTCCTTCAGGCCATACAAGACCATGATTGATCTCATTTCCCACCTGCACCATATCAGGCGTGGTGCCCTGGTCTTTCAGCTCCTGTATCACTTTCTTTGTATAATCGTATAAGGCCTTCTTAAGTTCGTCAAATGATAGATTGCGCCAGGCGGCCGGCTTGTACTGCTTTCCTGGATCGGCCCAGTAATCGCTGTAATGAAAATCAAGAAGAAGTTTCATCCCTGCATCCTTCACTCTTTTAGCCATTTGTTTTGTATGCTCCAGGTCGCAGAATCCTTTTTTGGGTGAATAGCCGCTGTCTTTTGCAGGATCATTGAAGATCCTCAGCCGGATATAATTAAACCCGTGATCTTTCATAATAAGGATAGGATCTTTCTGTACGCCATTATCCGAAAATTTCATCCCCCTGTCTTCCAGTTGTGGTAAAAATGAAATATCAGCGCCGAGCATTTTTGTTGCTTCCCTTGGTTTGGCAGCTTCATCTTTCAACTCATAATTTTTATCAATAGTGACAGTAGCAACACTCCCCGGCGAAACAGTAATGATATCAGTTGATCCTGTTGCCAGGTTAGCCGCTTTAGCCTCAAACCTGATAGCACCCGGTTCTTTAGTCGACTGTACAAGCACCTGGCATTTCCCATTGAATAAACTACGCTGCCAGGCGCCTTCCTCACATTTATCAGGCTCATGACTACTGGGGTCGCCGTTGCCTACACCGATAATTTTCCCTGGTCCTGAAATAACAAACCTGATCATATTATCTGCATCAGGCACTTCCCGGCTTTCCCGGTCAACAACACTTATATTAATAACACTTACATCTTTTCCATCGGCCAGCATAGTGGTTTTATAAGGCGTCATTACCACTTCAGCAGGTGACCCTGTAGTTTCTATTTTAGTGGTTAATTTCTTTCCTTTTTTATAGGCAATAGCTTCGAGCGTACCGGGTTCATAATTTACTTTCCACTGCAAATGACTGTTGCGGGGCATATCTTTTTTACCCTGGCTTTTTCCATTCAGGAATAATTCAACATTATCGGCATTGGTATTTACCCATACATCGATGGGTTGACCTCTTTTATCTCTCCAATTCCAATGCGGTGAAATATGCAGCACATCCTTATCGGTCCACCAGCTTTGATAGTAATAATAAATATTCTTTGGAAACCCGCACATATCCATAATACCAAAATGTGAATTGATATTCGGCCATCTGAAGGGAGTTGGTTCTCCGCGGTAATCAAAACCAGTCCAGACAAATCCTCCCATCCAGTAAGAATTATTGGCCGCCAGTACCCACCAGTCTTCCGCTTTGCTCGCCCACCAGGGTGCCGTAATATCCTGGTCGGGGACATACCCCCTGATACTATCCTTTTCATAAATGCCTCTGGTAGTGACCGTGCTTCCCATTTCTGTTCCAACAATAGGCTGGTTGGGATGATCCCGGTGATAATCTGCAGCACCCAACTGGCGGTAATTAAACCCACGGACAGGGATCACTTCATTAATTCCGGGAAAGACATTTGGTACATCTGCAGCATAAGTGCTGGTACGGCTGGGATCCAATTCCTTTTGTTTTGCTAATAATGTTTGGGCAATACGTTTGCCATTACTATTGGTTTGTATCCAGCCCTCTTCATTACCTATTGACCAAAGAAATACAGAGGGATGATTCCTGTCGCGCAGGATCATTCGTTCAAATTGGCTCATATATTCAGGGCTGCTGTTCAGCAAACGGTTTTCATCCAGCACCAGCATCCCCAGGCTATCACAGGCATCGAGGAAAGCGGGAGTTGGCGGATTATGGCTGGTCCGGCAGGCATTCACACCCATATTTTTTAAAAGCCTGATCCTGTAATATTGCAAGTAATCCGGCAAAGCGCTTCCTACGCCGGCATGATCCTGGTGATTATTGGTGCCTTGTATCTTTACATGTACTCCGTTCAGGAAAAACCCCTCTGTCCCGTCAAAACGAAGAGTTCGGATGCCAAACCGGTGTTTGACCTGATCGATGATCACATTTCCTGATTTGACAACCGATATGACGCGATACAAATAAGGATCATCAAGGGACCACAACCTGGGGTCATTAATCATTATTTTTTGTTGAATAATGCTGCGCCCATTTACCGTTATAGAAAATGGTTGTTCCCTGGTTTGCCCGATTTGTTTACCATCACGATCAGTAATGTAAGAATAGACTGCGCCATTCATGGAGGAAGAACCCTGATTCTCAACGGTGGTTTCAATGTTCACACTGGCATTCTTATTCTGAACATCTGAATAAATAAATAGGCCCCCATCCGGAATATGTATGTTATTGTATTGGTTTAGCCACACGTTACGGTAAATACCCGCTCCTTCATAAAACCATCCTTCGTATTGTGTTGCATCAACCCGCACTACTAAAACATTGTCACGATCAAATCGCACATAATCAGTTATATCATAAGAAGCGCCGGTATATCCACTCGGATTATTACCGAGATAAAAGCCATTGACCCAAATACTTGCATTCCTGAAAATTCCATCGAACTGGACCTGGAAGCGGGTTCCGGAATCTAAACTTGATACCGTGAAATGCTTACGGTACCACCCGATACTGGTTTCCGGATAAAGTCCACCCACCGGTTTATACCCATGAGATTCTACATCAAAACTAGGCGAATTTACAAAGGGCAATTCTACAGCCCAATCATGCGGAAGATCTAACGTTCTCCATGTGCTATCATTAAACCGGGGGTCAATAGCGGTTCTTGCGGCCCCACCTGATTTAGAAAAAATGGTCGCTATGCTGTAATTAAAATCTTTTGACGGATCTGCAGCATTTCCAAAATGAAATTTCCAGTTCTCATCAATATTTAGTCTTGTCCGGAGAGCTGGTTGTGCATAACAAAGAAAAGCGCTACAAAAGGTCAGGTAGATAATAAAATAAAACCGGGATGATCGCATAATAAATTTATTTAAACGAGCATTAAAAAATCTAGTTGTGTCCTGTTTTCAATTTCTGAATCACATAGAACATAGAAAACATAGGGGCCACATAGAAATCTATGTGTATTCCTATGTACCTATGTGCCTATGTGGTTCAAACCCGATAGCTATCGGGTAGGACACTACCAAAAATCATTGGTTCTTTTGAAACCATATAGATTCTATTTCCATACTGTAAGGCTTATTAAATTCAGCAGGGGGAACATCATTTCCTATTATTACCTGTATTCTCTGCGCTTCTGATAATTTAAATACTCCTGGTGCTCCGGATCCTTTAAACCATAATGGCATGAAGCCCGGATAGGGCACTGGTAATAATAACACTGAATCCAGGACCATGCCATGCAATGGAACTTCAATATCCCGGAAACTGTTGCTGAGTGTAATGCTGGCCGAAAATGAATTGGCATCAGCGTTAGTTAACGTGATTTTTGCCTTAACCTGTTCAGCCCCGGTAGCCCTGGCTCTAATTACCAGCTTGTCAAATGTCTCTGACTCCCTGCCTTTTAATTTCCCGGTGAAAGTATACTGAAACCCCATAATATGATCCCCCGACAGCTCATTTGTCGCTAATCTTAATATTAATTGGCCGGGATTGGCTCCCGTAATATAGCTTGTTTGAAACCCCCTTCTGAATGTAGGATATATCCTGGCGTTTCTGTCATTAGTTGGGTTAAAAATTTCAAGCCCGCTATTCACAGCCGCTACAAAAGTTTGCCATGTATCATTATTATAGTAATCCCATGCAAAAGGATTGCTCTTGTAATTACCCGGAAAAACAATATAATCACCGTTTGCTTTTTGAATAATGATTCGGTAATTCAATACACCGGGAGTAGCTAATTCCATGGGGACTTCCGCTATATAATCACAGGAGGCCCTTCTTGTCATGGTAATCAGCCTGGATTGCCCAAAGCCCCCGCCCAATTTGTTTACCTGTACCGTTATTTTATCCCCGGTGCCAAGACCCACTATTGTTGCCTCGATAGTAAATGACGTGCCTGAGGAAACTTCCGTATAAGGTATATGCTTAACAAATGGTTCATTGGAGAACGATTGTGGGGCTACAAATTCATTCATGTCCAGCGCTCCCATTTTACCAATGCTGAATGTTTTGCCCTTCGCTTTTGTAGATGTAATTAAATAAGTGCCGGGTTCAATGGAAAAACTATTTCCCGTAACAGTGGTGGTATAATTATTCCCGGTGTTCAATCCTTTTATAGAAAATCCTTCTCCAAGATCAGGTAACAAAATAGTCATGGCCTGTCTTTGCCATTCAATCCGGGTCACTTCCTTTTTAGGGGAAGCCCTCTCGAAAGGATCACGGATATGAATGGCATCGGGCATAACTTCAAGTCGCCATAAGCCTTCTCCGGCTTTATCCAGGAAATAGGCCCCGGATCCATCATAATGAACAACCGGCGAACTGCCCACACCGGCAAGATGCTGCAGCTTGATACTATTAACCGGGTTTGAATTTGTTGAATTGGAATAGTAAAACTCCTGCTCGCTGTTCATTTCACTCAATGATTCTTTGAAGCTGACCCGAAATGCATCAAATGAACTATCGGCAGGATAAGACCCATAGCTTTTTAATCTGGGCACTCTATGAAAAACCTTTGCTGCTATCAAAAGGCTTATAGCTTTAGAAGGCGTATAGGCAAGATTCAGATAATGGGTTTGATACTCGGTATTGGCATAAGCCAGCGCCATAGGATCATAAGCAAATTGGGTCGCCCATTGAAAACCCGCTTCCCTGAAACTTCTGGCAATAGCCGGGTACATACAGGACTGCAGCACATCAGCCGCATCAAATTCATACACCATTCTTGATTTTTTCCGGTATTCAGGAATGGTATCATATGGAATTGTATAGTGATCGACATTGGGTAAAAAATTTCCCTGGACTTCCTGGTTGGCGACAAGTCCCGTGGGGTACCACTGAAAACTTACTCCATCTATAGCAGCTTTGGCAACGGCATCGGCGTAATATGGCGATTGGCTTATATTATAATAAAGCGGCTTTGACCAACCCGTACTTCTGACAGCCGCGGCCAGGCGGTTAATATAATCAGTTACGCCGCTTTTCGGGCCGCTATGGCTGGGTTCATTATTTAATTCAACTGCTATCACATCAGGATCGTCAACGTAGCTGAGTTTCGTGTAAGGATTTACATGTTTGAAGAATTGATGCATGTAATTTTCCTGTGCCCTGATAGCGGTATCATTTGAAGTTGCCTTTCCCTTTCCATATACACGGGAAAAACCAGGCGTTTTTTCATCTCTTTCAGGATAACCATTGCCCCAGAAAGCGATGGGGGTAATGATGATCTTAATATTGCGTTTTTTAAGCTCTGCTAATAAAAAATCGAAAAGCCTCAGATGATCGTTTTCTAAAAGATTACCCAGGGAATCGGATATCTCTGTGTCCCAGACATGCACCCGGAAAGCATCAAGGCCAAGCCGGGCGAGATGATATACATCCTGCTGAATGGCTTTTTCCATGTCTATATTCAGCGCTTTATAAGCACGGTAAGAATAGGCGAATGGTACTGTATAATTGACACCAAAGAAAGATGCCTCTGATTTATCTTTCGTCCAACGAAGTACCCCTTGCCCGTCAACAAATACAAGGTTTGGTGAAGATGATTTTTTCTGGGCGTTCAGAGGTTGAGACAAAAAAAATAAGGTACAAAATAAAGTAGTTACATAAAAGACGCTTGAACATTTCATGATTACTTAAAAGATAATAATGAACCCTCCCCGTCATACTGAAACAAGCACCTGGATTGATGATCAGTTGAAAGCATTCAGGGCAATTGTGGGTTTTCCTGCATTATCAAAGGCCCCTAAAGTATATCCCTGCCAGTTATTATAGCTTTCCGGTTCCCAGTAGAATACACCCAACCCGTTACCTCCTGTAATGGATGCGGTCTTCGAAATAAGATCGGTAAGAAAAGCATTAGAGGTGGAAGCCTGGTCCCAGCTCATTCCAACCTCGCAAATCATGACCGGTTTGTTATACCTCGTTACCATGTCATTCATATTCGCTAAACACTGACTGTTCAATGTCGACCAATTGGCCACAGTAGGATAGAGAGACATCCCAATAATATCCCAGTGAGCACCATTGGCTGTTAAGCCGTCAAACATCCACCTGAATAAACTATTGTCATATCCATTAGAAATATGTACGATCACTTTTATGGAAGCGTCAACAGCTTTTACAGCATTATATCCTGCGTTAACAAGTAAAGCGAAGTTTGACATGATAACGGAAGCTTTCCCTTCCGGCCACAGCATTCCGTCATTGGTTTCATTTCCTATGCTAACCCATTCAGGGGTCACGCCGGCTGCTTTTAAAGCGTTCAGTACGCTTGTCGTATGACTACTGACTGATGTCTGTAGAGTAGCAATATCCTGCGCAGCCCATGCAGCGGGCTTGGTTTGATGACCCGGATCGGCCCAGGTATCGCTATAATGAAAATCGATGAATATTCTGAATCCAAGGTTTTTTGCCCGAACTGCTTTTGCAACCACATCTGCAGTATTACACCAGCCGCTGCCGGGGTTCACCCAAACCCTGAGTCTGATCGAATTCATACCCAGGTTTTTTAATATCAGCATGCAATCCTGGTCTGTTCCTCCACTGTTGTAAAACCTTATGCCGCCTGTTTCCATCTGGGTAAGCCAGCTTATATCTGCCCCTTTTGCAAATGTACTGGGAGGTATAACTGGAGTTGTTCCCCCTCCGCCACCTGTCCCAGACTTTTTACAGGCTGTGACTAAACAGAAAATAAAAATGGGGACAAATACCTTTTTCATTATTTGACTTAAATTTCGGGAACAATCACCTAATGTAATCGATTACATAAATGTAAACAAGAATATTGATTTTTCGGTAGTGGGTCAAATTGAATCGCTGAGACCCCGCACCTGCGGGGCTGAGATGGGTTAGATTCTCTGCGTCTCTGCATCTCCGCGCCTCTGCGACTCATTGTTTCAATTTCTCCTGTAAAACTAAAAAGGTTGTCATCCCAAACCGGAAGACAACCTTTTTAGATATATCAAAAAATTAAAGTTTAGTAGCAGTGAACTTGCCGGAGGAACCTGAAGAAACTGTAGTTGCTGCAAAGTTTACGGAGAATTTATAATTACCGGCAACAGCAGGTCCCGGGAAATTTTGAGACAAGTCATATCCAAACTCACCACCTGCTGCAAGTCCTGCAATGGTATTATTGGCAACTGCATATTTGTGACCCCAGTCTCCGTTTAATGGCAGGAACAGGTATTGTGCGCCTGCATTAATGGGTAGCGACGCAATTTCCCATACGGATGAATTTATGCGCGTAAATTGTTGCGATGGTGTTGGTACAGGATTGTTCCATCCTCCGGGGGTAGCATCACCAACAATATATAAGTTCGTGGGCAGGTTCCCCGTGTAGGGGGTTACAGCGAATTTCCCATGCTGGAAATCAACCACTATTTTATACCAGCCAGATGTAGCCGGAGCAGGAAAATTTGATGAAAGATCATAACCAAAATCTCCACCTGCACTTAATCCGGGTAGTGAGGTACTTGCTACTGAGAATTTATGACCCCAATCTCCATTCAATGGTAACATAAGATATTGATTGCCTCCAATGATATTAAAAACACCAGCATAGGTTACTGAATCCA
>JADGPW010000078.1 GCA_017882265.1 Chitinophagaceae bacterium
GTGTTTATTGCGTATCTTCGCCCTGTTAATTTGAGTGACACAGCATTTTGTAAGTGAACGATTTTTTCTGCTAAGCATTATCTGCTAATTAGTTAGTCTTCTTTACGTTGCGTATTTCTCAAGTATTTTTAAAAAGCTAATTATTTTATTACATGAACATTTATGTTTCAAATTTAAGCTTCGCCGTTCAGGATGAAGACTTAAGAGGTTATTTTGCAGAGTACGGAGAAGTTACTTCTGCCAAGGTTATTATGGACAAATACACTAACCGCAGCAAAGGCTTTGGTTTTGTGGAAATGACGGATGAGACTGCCGGTCAGAAAGCCATTACTGAATTGGATGGCGCTATGGTAGACGGTCGTTCCATTAAAGTGAACGTGGCCAGGCCGAAAGAAGAAAGAACCGGTAGCAAGCCCGCTTATTCAAACAATAACAGCCGCTGGTAATTACAGTTGATCAAAAAGACTGATATTATTACAGGGAGGGCTGCATGAAGTCCTCCCTTTTTTTGACCCATATTAAAAATAGATGTATGACGAATGAAGCTATTATCAAGTTCATCGAAACCAAGAATCACGCAGAAAAGGCCCTGAATATCCATTTTAAACAACGTAGCACAATTACCGGCTTATTTATCCAGGGCAATGATTACAAAGAACTAAGGTCAAAGAATTTCTGGCGTATAGTAACCAGTACGAATTTTGAGCAGTGGAAGAAAACAAAAGATATGAACCTGGCCCGGATATTCAACGGAATGGAATTTACCCGTTTGTCAGAAGAGTAAACCGATCGGTCAGTCATTTATTTCTTCGAGGTGCTTAATTTTATAACCTAAAATCCCAGTATATGTTCTCCCAGGCATGGAACAAATATCTACCAATCATTAAGATATTATTGAAGCGTACTCCAAACGGTGATCAGACGCTGGATATGAATAAAACTGATTTTGAAAGAGCCGCGGGTGGGCGCAAAGCTAAATTCACTTTTAACGTGGCCCTTCACAAAGGCCGGATACAGAATATAACCAGTCCGCCCCCGGTAGCAAAAGAACTGGCCACCATTCTCCAGGAAGATGAAATGACCCGTAAACTCGTTCGTGAGTTTGATTACGAATTCAGTATGAACTCCTCTTTTCAATTACTGATAAAGAATATGACGCCACCCGCCGAGCCTGTAATCCAGGCAACCGGGGGGGAAAGCAATTCTGAAACAGTGGCTGAATAAAGATTGAAGTGGAATTGACAATGAGCAATAGACAATAGGCAAGTCGAACCATTCAACAAATTCCGGCAATTACTCCAATAAAAAAATCCTGTCCCGGAAATCGAGACAGGATCGAATCCAATTATATTCACCGGTTACGCCCTTTGTTTGGCTGCAACTTTCCGTTTGGTTTTCTTCAATGCTGAATCGATCACAGCGCTGAGGTTGGCAAATGTAGGTTTCCCTGAAAACGGAACATCATTGATAAAGAAAGCAGGAAGTTCTTTTACCCCCCTGTTGATCCCTTCTTTCAGATCATCCTGTACCTGCCAGCCATATACACCATTTACGAGGTCATCCAGGAATTTCTTGTTGTTTACACCTGCTTCCTTGGAATGCAGCTTTAAACTGGTAGTTCCCAGGGTACGCCGGTTACCAAACAGGATATTATGCATCTCCCAAAACTTACCTTCCTGCCCTGCTGCAACGGCTGCCTCACTGGCTTTCATGCTACGCTGGTGTATCATGGTCAGCGGGAAATGCCGGAATTGAAACCTGATCTTTCCTTCATACTCTTCCAGCAGCTGTTTTACCACTTCATTAGCTTTGGCACAATCCTCATTCTCATATTCGCCAAACTCCATCAAGGTAACAGGGGCGTCTTTTCTGCCCACGAACATTTCTCTGGGTTCAATAATAATTACTTCGTCTTTTTTAAATGCCATGTTGTTCTCCTTTTTTAGTGCTTCCCCAATCTTTGGTTCTGACTATATTATACAATAACAATGTTTCTTTGTTTTGGTTGACTCCAGCAACTGCTTTTCAACCCTGAAGCGGCTGAAGATAATATTTTTTTACCCCCGTTATACTAAAGAAAATCCCAATTTCCTAACAACTAGTTTAATGTCTGAATATCAGGAAGTTAGCTAGAAAAAAAGTTAGTGAGTCTGTAAGAAAGTAAGGCCGTAAGAATGGTATTCAGTCAGACCGGCCAAATTCTGATTTGCTTTTCATTAGTGTATTGTGCATTAAGTTTCGGCCTGGGATACGCGTTGGACATCATCTTGCTTCTTAAAGTAAAAGGACTGAAACCTAACCGATTAGGAAGCCTGCGATCAGGTTGGTGATGAATGAAATGCTGGTAGATTGGTTTGCTTTACCCCGAATTCCCTGTTATTTTTACTTCTCAAAGACAATCATTGTTCTGATTGCTCCAACCTGCGATACCCGGTTTTCATAACCAGCTAACTACGGCTTGTCAAATTGCCTGCCTCCATCGATTGCCAACCATGATTTTTTTTGAACAGTAATTATTAACTCACCTGAACGGCAAGTAGCCGGGCAGGCTTTAAACCTTTTATTATGAAAAAGATCTTCAGTAACAACCGTCTTATCGCGATCGCCTTCTTCACTGTTTTTTCAGTAGCTGCTTCACCCGTTGCTATAGCCAATGGCCCAGGTGATGCCATCCCGGTTGAATTAAAATTCATTGGTAGTATCAATAATCAACCTTTATTCCAATTAAGTATTGACGGCAATGCCCAACAGGATGAATTTACCATCATCATAAGGGATGAGGATGGCAATGCATTATACCGGGAAAATATAAAGAGCGAAAAATTTACCAAGAAATTCCTTGTCAAGAATGATGAGATCGGGGAAAACACTCTCCGTTTCGAGATCACCTGTAAAAGGTCAAAAAAGATCGTTGTATTTGAAATTGAGCGGCAAACTCTTTTTGTGGAGCAAACGGTTGTAAACAAATTGAATTGAATAAACCAGTGAGTCAGAAAGACAGTGAGATAGTTTGAAATTTGAAAACACCCTCACTGACCCACTGATCTACTGACTCACTGTCTTTCTAACTTGTTAAATCATTCCAAAAAATAAATAATGCCTTTTACCATTGAAGCAATACCTGCACTTTTACATGAAGTATCCCTCCTATGCTCCGCAACTATTGCTTATTATTATCAATGTTGTGTACACAACTTTTATCAGCGCAGTACTTCAGGGTTTCCGGTAAGATCACTGATAACAAATTAGAGCCTCTGGCTTTAGTAAGCATACAGATAAAAGGGTTTTCCACCGGCACGCTGACCAGGGAAGATGGTACTTACGAGCTAAAGATGGAAGAGGGAAAATACGATCTTATCATCAGCATGGTGGGTTTCAAAACTCAGATCATCAGCCTGGTCATCACAAAAAACTATGTTCAGAATATTATTTTGGAGACCGGCGATGTAACTGATCTTTCGGAGGTCATTCTAAAATCAAAAGGAAAAGACCGGTCGGAAGAGATCATCAGGAATGTAATTCGTCATAAAGAAGATGTCCTGGCGGCGGCCGGAGCTTATTCCTGTAATGTGTATATCAAAGCCACACAGGAGGATTTAATGCCCCGGCAAAAGAAAACCAAAAAAGCACCGCCCGATTCTATTGGTAAAACAGATGCTCAACAGCATAGGTATTGGTCATGGACAGGAAATAGTTAATGGTTTATTCCTATATACCGATCTTGAAATGGCATTCCGCCGGTCACTCAGCACCTATAAAACCAATGATAAAGTTGACAGCCTGTTTGGCAACGTCCTGGACAACAACCATGCTATGGCTTTTGATTCATACAATGCCGTATATGGAAAAATAAGGTTGCAGTACACGCCTGCGCAGAAATACATTCGCGAGCCAAATGAAAAAATTATTCTTGGCTCCAAATGGCCCACTTTTTATACCACCTGGCGAAAAGGTATCCTGGGGGTAATCAACAGTAAAGTGAATTTTGATTACCTCGAATTTGGAATAGAGCAGGAACTGAAACTTGGAACTACCGGGGTTTCTCATTATACCGTCAAGACCGGAAGCTTTCTCAATTCAAAAGATCTGCGCTTAGTGGATTACCAGTTTCAACGACGTGGTGATCCCCTTCTTTTTATGAATCCCAATGAAGCTTTCCAGTCACTGGATTCCACGTTCCCAGTATTCAGGCGTTTTTACCAGGGCCATTATGTGCATGAATTTAATGGTGCTATACTGAATAAGATACCCTTGTTCAAAAAACTGCAATTAAGAGAGGTAGCAGGCGGCGGTTTCCTTATTGCACCTGAAAGAGGATTGCATTATGCTGAATTATTCGCCGGCCTGAAAAGAGTTTTTAAATGGCCTTTCATCCCGCTGATGAAGTTCAAACTAGGTTTATTTGTAGTTGGCTCGACAGCAAACCAGTTCCACAATCCCGTTGAGTTTAAAGTGGGCTTTACGACCTGGGACAGGAAGGGGAATAAATGGTTTTAATAACATAATAGTGAATAGAGTATAGATAATAGTTTCTTTACATCGAAATTACTTTTTATTATAGCAATGAACTTCTATTTATAGGGATCACTTTCATTTGTTTTCTTTTCTATCTTTAGCGTATGGTAACCGCCTGTAAAAAAAGTATTTTTCGAAAGACGATCCTTTTGTTCGCAGCCACCCTGCTGAGTGGCTTAACCTTTGCACAAAATATCAATAAGACATTTACAACCATTGATACGGAGATCTTCCAGGATGCGTCTCATCACTGGTATGATCTTTATGAAAAAGACAGGGTGATACAACCCAAACCTAACCAGCCCCGGTATAAAGCCACCGAATTAACGGAGGTAGCGGATAATATTTTACGCTACCAGAAAGACAATGGTGGCTGGCCCAAGAATTACGATATGCTGGCGATTCTGACACCTGATCAAAAAGACAGTCTGGTAAAAGTCAAATCGGTATTAAATACCACGTTCGATAACCGAACTACCTATTCTCATATTGCCTGTCTGGCAAATGTATATTCTGTAACCAAAGTTGAAAAATATAAACAGGCTGCCCTGAAAGGGTTGGATTTTATTTTGGCAGCGCAATACGCCAATGGCGGGTGGCCACAATATTTCCCACTGGAAAAGGACTATAGCCGGTGCATTACCTATAATGATGATGCTTTTGCCGGTATCATGTGGTTATTGAAAGATATCATGGATGGCAAACCTGAATATGATTTTATTGATGCGAAAAGAAGGGGGCTTTTAAAAAAATCTTTTGATAACGGATTAAAATGTATCCTGGCCACGCAGATCAATGACGCAGGGAAACCAACGGTCTGGTGCCAGCAATATGATGAAGTGACACTGCAGCCTGCCTGGGCCAGGAAATTTGAACCCCCCTCTATCTGCAATGGCGAAAGCGTGGGAATCGTATCATTGTTGATGAGTATCGATAAACCTACCAAGCCGATCATCGATGCGGTTCAATATGCTGTACAATGGTTCAAAGAATCCAAGATCTCAGGAACAAGAGTTAAGACCATTCCTGCACCAGATCTTGTTACCCCCTATAAAATTTCCAAATCGGACAGGATCGTAGTGCAGGATTCAACAGCACCACCGATATGGACACGATATTACGAACTCAAAACGCACCGTCCGCTGTTCTGCAACAGGGATAGCAAAGTAGTGTACTCGCTAGCTGAAGTATTAAGAGAAAGACGTGATGGTTATACCTGGTACACGTATGAACCGCAGAAAATTCTGGATCGATATCCAGCCTGGAAAAAGAAATGGGGTTATAGACTATAGACAACGGGCAATGGACAATTGACAATAGAAAATATGCAATAAACTATACAGGAAGGGCTACTGATTAAAAAGCTTTTATTATTGCAAACTCCCATTTTTTATTGAATCATCGTTAATTTAAAATGCAACAAATGAAATTTACTGCATTGGTTCCTAATATATTTTATTCAGGTATCAGGGTTGACCTGAAGCTCATTATTGATTGTCTTGGTTTCAGGATCGGTTATGGTGACCGGGCATCGGAAGAGCAACCTTTTTGTGTGGCGGTAAAAGATAAATTGAAAGTGCACCTGGTGCAAAGTGAAGAATTTGCGGTTAAAGACAGGCCGGAGATCAGGTTGGAAACGGATAATATTGAAGAAGTATATAAACAAGTAATGAAAAAACACGCCGAATTGATCCATCCCAATTCAAAAGAGGTTTTACTTAAGCCCTGGAATGCAAAAAGAATTTGCCTTACTGGATGAATCGGGGGTTTGTGTTGTTATCCAGGAATGGCAGCATTGAACTCATGATTTGAATCCTTGAGAACACTTCACAATAATTATATGTTACCATTGTGTATGAAACCTATAAACCAGGATTAAAGGTTCGACCTTAGACCAGTGCCCAAATATGCTGCCCTGAAGCATATTCCGGATCATCTCTAATATTGTATTCATATACCTGGATAGCATTCGACTTGCATTTTGAATATATGATAACCGTAATCTGAAACCACCCTATCCCCTATTTCACCCTAACTTACCAGCTCCTTTATCAGGTCGGGGTCAGGCCAGAGTCAGGCAAAGGTCAGGGAAAGGTCAGGTCGGGGTCAGGGAAAGATCAGGCTAAGATCAGGGAATGATCAGGCGATGATCAGGGGGAAATCTGGTAAAGAGCTGGTGGAGGATTTAAACTTGACGGCTACGAAAAATTGATCCTCCGTTTATTTTTAAATAATCCTTCTCTTATTACAAAGTAGTGAATTAATTTGAATACCGATGCGAGTGGTCTCTATTTATTTTCTTTCAAGCAAGGTCTTAATTTAGATTATTCAGATAATAAATGAACCTGAGTAAATTTATATCAACATTTTTATGTTTATTTTTTTTCATTAGCTGTAATACAAAGAAAACAACCAATGAAAATATTCCCGCAAACTTGTCGTCAACGAATGATGAGGGCAATAATAACCTGATTGGAGTATGGAAGGTCAACATCCTGAAAGGCAACCCAAGTGAGCCAGACAGGGTTAATGCAGAACTTTCTTTAAATAAAGACAGCACCTTTCAATATCATGACCTGAATAATTATGGACAAAAATTTACTGAAGGCCGGTGGGCTGATAAAGGTTTGCTTATTACACTTTGGAGCTTTGATAAGTATAAACCAAATAATCCAGCCAAAACTGATATTGAGGAGTCCGCAGATAAAATCGATTTCTACAGATATAGTCCTAATGATACTATCAAAATAAATTTCGCTGGTGTCCTGTTACAGTTGAAGAAAGACTCATTAATTTATATTGGCCAAAACGGCCTTTTGAATGGGGTCTATTTTTTAAAATACAGAGGCCTGGATGTTTATCATTCCTGATCAATTATGTCTTTTATTAGGGTAAAGCAAAAAAAGCCTCAACTCTCGCCAGGGCTTTCTTATTACTTCTTCTTCCCACTCTTCTCCAATGCTGCAGTTTCATTCCTAAACACCACTGTGTTATCAAATACATCCACCAGCACCGGGTGACTCTTATCAATATCTCCTGCCAATATCCGCTTACTCAACTGGTTCACAATTTCTTTTTGAATCAATCGCTTTAAGGGGCGTGCGCCAAATTGCGGATCAAAGCCCTGTTCAGATAAAAATTCCAAAGCATAATCGCTGAATTCGAGGTGTATGCCGCTTTGTGCTACCAGCTTTTTCAGGTTGTCCAATTGTATCTTCACAATACCCCTGATCTCTTTCCGCATCAATGGGCGGAACATGATGATCTCATCCACCCTGTTCAGGAATTCGGGACGAATGGTTTGGCGCAATAGTGTCATTACTTCGAGTTTCGCTTTCTCTGTCACCTGGTCCACATTCTTCTCATTCACTTTATCAAAAGCATCCTGTATCAGGTGGCTGCCGATATTACTGGTCATAATGATGATCGTATTCTTGAAATTCACTACCCTGCCCTTGTTATCCGTCAGTCGCCCGTCATCCAATACCTGTAGCAAGACGTTCCATACATCGGGGTTGGCTTTTTCAATCTCATCCAGCAATACTACGCTATAGGGTTTGCGGCGAACGGCTTCGGTTAACTGGCCGCCTTCATCATAACCCACGTATCCCGGGGGCGCTCCCACTAAACGGCTCACGGTGTGTTTTTCCTGGTATTCACTCATATCGATCCGCGTCATCATGCTTTCATCATCAAATAAATACTCGGCAAGCGCTTTTGCCAGTTCGGTTTTACCCACACCGGTAGTTCCCAGGAAAATAAAGGACCCGATCGGTTTACGCGAATCGTTCAGACCGGCACGGCTCCTGCGGATAGCATCGGCTACGGCGGTGATGGCTTCATCCTGTCCCACTACCCTTTCATGCAGGTGTTCTTCCAGTTTCAATAGCTTGTCCTTGTCACTCTGCAGCATTTTGGTGACGGGTATACCGGTTGTTTTAGCAACACTCTCCGCGATATCTTCCGCATCCACTTCTTCTTTCAGCAATCTTTTTTCACCACTCTCTTCTATTTGTTTGGTAAGATCAGTAATGAGCGTTTCCTGTTCTTTTATTTTACCATAACGTATCTCGGCTACTTTACCGTAATCGCCTTCCCGCTCGGCCCGTTCAGCCAGTTGTTTCAAATTATCGATCTCTGCTTTAACATTCTGCACTTTCTCCACCAGTTCCTTCTCTGTCTTCCATTTCGATTTCAGGGTATCCCTTTCCACAGAAAGATTGGCGATCTCTGTATTCAATTCTTTAAGTTTCCTGTCATCATTCTCCCTTTTGATAGCTTCCCGTTCAATTTCCAACTGGCGTATCTGTCTTTCCAGCTTATCAAGTTCTTCGGGCATGGAATTCATTTCAAGGCGCAGCTTGGCGGCGCTTTCATCGATCAGGTCAATGGCTTTATCCGGTAAAAAACGATCGGTGATATAACGGCTTGACAATTCCACCGCGGCAATGATCGCTTCATCTTTAATGCGGACATGGTGGTGAGTTTCATACCGATCCTTTAACCCCCGAAGAATGGAAATAGCGTCTTCGATATTCGGTTCGTCGATCATCACTTTCTGGAAACGGCGTTCCAGCGCTTTATCTTTTTCAAAATATTTCTGGTATTCATTAAGGGTAGTGGCGCCCACCGCTCTTAATTCGCCCCGGGCCAGGGCAGGTTTTAAAATATTGGCAGCATCCATCGCTCCTTCGCCTCCGCCTGCTCCCACCAGGGTATGGATCTCGTCAATAAACAAAATGATCTCACCATCACTACCAGCCACTTCTTTAACTACTCCTTTTAAACGTTCTTCGAATTCACCCTTATATTTGGCGCCGGCGATCAACTGCCCCATGTCGAGTGCATAAATGATCTTTGACTTCAGGTTCTCCGGCACATCTCCATTGACAATACGATGGGCAATGCCTTCGGCAATAGCCGTTTTACCCACACCGGGCTCGCCCACCAAAATCGGGTTGTTCTTAGTTCTCCTTGAAAGGATATGTAGTGTTCTTCTTATTTCTTCATCACGACCGATCACAGGATCAAGTTTGCCTTGCCTGGCCAGTTCATTCAGGTTCCGGGCGTATTTATTCAAGACATCGAATTCCTGCGATTGAGTTTGGGAAGTAACGGTATCGCCTTTTCTTAATTCCCTGATCGCAGCGATCAGTCCTTTCTCAGTGAGCCCTGTATTCTTCAATAATTTGGCGGGCCCATCATTGCCCTGGACAATGGCAAGAAGCAAATGCTCAGGTGTGATAAATTCATCTTTGAATTGTTTTAATACAGCCCCTGCACGCAACACTACATTATTGGCTTCACGACCGATCGATTGAGCCGGTTCCCCGGATGAGGTTTTGGGGAGTTTGCTGATCAGTTCATCCAGTTTACTTTCCACCAGGTTGACGGTCACATTATTCTTTTTTAAAAGATAGTCAACTGGTGAATCTTCCTGGTCAAGCAACGCTTTTAAGATATGTTCGGTCTCAATATTCGGGTTCTGGGCATTAAAAGCGATTTGCTGTGCCTGCTGAAATGCTTCGGCGGCTTTTATGGTAAAATTCGATAAGTTCATACCCCCGTGCTTCGCCTGAGGCGAAGACTTATTTTAAATGTTATTAAATCTGTTTTATAATTCTTATACATACTAATTCAATACAAGATCTATGCTACTATCAAAAATCATACATTCCCTCTTTAGGGGGCCAGGGGGTGTAACTATGTCATACAAAGTTAGTTCTATCTGCATGAAAGTCATCCCGCTACTAAGTTTTCTGCTATTCTTACAGCCCGCTCATGCCCAGTACAACTGGAATGAATTAAACGAGGAATTACAGACTAAACAGCAATTATTGGGGAATAATGTGGTCTGTCTTATCTGGAAAGGAGACTCGCTGGTCTACAAAAAAGAAATGGGTGATTTTAACAGCAAGACGAAGGCACCGATCGCCAGTTGCAGTAAATGGCTGACCGCAGCGCTGGTGATGCAGTTCGTGGATGAAGGAAAACTATCGCTGGATGATAAAGTGGCCAAATACATCCCTGAATTTGATAAATATGGAAAGGGTTATATCACCCTGCGACAATGTCTTTGTCATATGACCGGTATCGCGGATGAAGGGGGGCTGAAAAGATTATTACAGCGAAAAAAGTTTTCATCGCTGGAAGAGGAAGTAAACAGTTTCGCGGCAAGGGAGATCAGGGCTAACCCCGGCAATGATTTCTGGTATGGCAATATTGGTTTAAACATAGCCGGTCGGGTACTGGAAATTATCAGTAAAAAAAAATTCGAGATACTGATAAAAACAAAACTCTTTTCATCCCTGGGAATGACCAAAACCAGCTTCTCAGATCTCAGCGGGGCACCGGTCAACCCATCGGGCGGCGCCCAGTCTACCGCTGACGACTACATGAAATTCATGGTCATGCTGCTGAACAAAGGCAAATACAATGGTCAGCAGGTTTTGAGTGAAAATGCAGTGAAACAAATGATGCAGGTACAGAATAAACCGGAGCAAATCAAATATGCACCCAAGGCTTCCGAAGGTTATACATACGCATCGGGTAGCTGGGTCATAGAAGAAAAGAACGGGGTGGCCGGTTCCTTAGCCTGCCCCGGGCTCTTTGGCACCTGGCCCATGATCGATTTCTGCCGGGGCTATGCCTATATTGTTTTTGTAAAAAATCTATTGGGGGAGGAAAGAGCTGATGTGCACCGGGAGATAAAGAAGATCATAGACAGGCAGATTCCCTGTAAATGATTATAACCACAGGGACGCTGAGACGCAGATAAATAATCTTACTTCCCTCTGCATCTCAGCGTCACTGCGGTTATCCTTCTACCAATAAGCAATATATAACGCAGCCAGAATCCCCAACACCAATAATATCCCAGCGGCAAAACCGGTTGATACCTTGAACATGGATCTTTCTACCTCGAGGGCCTTGGGGTTATCTTTCGATTTTGGATCGATCAAACCGAAGAACAGGATCAACAGGACACAGGCCAGAAAGACATATCCCATCCGATTCATGAACGGTAAAGACGGTATGGTATATTTTAATAAGGCTGATAGAGGAATGCTTACTAAGGTAGCCGCCAATGCACCATTGGAATTGGATCGTTTCCAGAAAAAGCCCATCAGGAACATGGCCAGTATACCCGGCGAAATAAACCCTGTGAATTCCTGGATATAGGTAAATCCCTGCCCAAAACTTTTCAAGGCGGGTGCGATGGCTAAGGCAACCGCAAAAGCAGCGATCACCACCCAGCGACCTGTGCGTACAAGTGTTTTATCGTCTGCATTTTTATTCATGAACCGTTTATAAATATCCAGCGAGAAAATGGTGGAGATGCTATTCGATTTCCCGGCGAGTGATGCCACAATTGCTGCTGTCAGCGCTGCAAAGGCAAGACCTTTTAAACCAACTGGCAATAAATTCAGTAAGGTAGAATAGGACTTGTCCGGCTTCACAATTCCATTCTCTACAATACTGTTAGTAATATGTGGGTCCGCGTGTTCTTTGAACAATACATAACAGGCGATCCCCGGTAATACGACGATCACCGGCATCAGTAATTTAAGGAAAGCTGCAAACAACAGACCTTTTCGGGCTGTGGGCAGGTTGGCTCCCAGGGCCCTTTGTGTGATGTACTGGTTACATCCCCAATAACTCAGGTTAGCGATCCACATACCGCCGATCAAAACAGCAAGTCCGGGCAACTGGTTCCAGGGATCTGACATTCCACCCTGTCCGTCATGCACAGAATATTTTCCTTGTTGAAAGATCATGTGAAAATGTTCCGGCGCTTTTTGCTTAAGTAAATTGAATCCTTCAATTATGCCGGCTCCCGTTCCCACTTTTTCTGACACCAGGTGTAAAGCAAGATAGGTAGTTGCCAGCCCACCCAGGACAAGGAAAAATACCTGGATCACATCTGTATAACCAATGACACGCATACCCCCCAGGGTAATAAAGATGGCAAATATGACCAAACCCAAAGCACACCAAAAGAAGGGTACCTGCAGCATATTTTGCAGGCTCTGTGCGCCCAGGTAAATGATAGAAGTAAGATTCACCAGCACATAGAGAAGCAACCAGAATACGGCCATAATGGTACTCACCCTTGAGTCATACCGTTGCCGCAGGAATTGCGGCATAGTATATATTTTATTCTTAAGATAGAGGGGCATGAAGAAAACGGCCACGATGATAAGAGTAGCCGCTGCCATCCACTCGTAGGAGGCAATGCCAATACCCAGGGCAAATCCCGAACCGCCCATGCCCACAAATTGTTCCGCCGATATATTGGAGGCGATCAGCGAGGCCCCGATGGCCCACCAGGTCAGAGAACCTGCAGCTAAAAAGAAATCCTTTGAATCGCGTTGGGTATTCTTTTTTTTCTGGTAGATCCAGTAACCATACATCGAAACTAAGACAAAATAGAAAAGGAAAACAAGGAGGTCTTGGGTTGCCAGTTGCATAATCAGAGTTTATAACCTGAAAAATTATCGAAAAATATCCGTATCGGGAACTTGTTGGTAACTTTAATTTCTTCAATCCCCATTTATGTATGAACATCGCAAACAACCGTTGGCTTCCCCCGGAAAGTTTTACAGGCGGGTATTTAAAAATTTTTTAATCGCCGTCGCCATAATGATGGTCTGTCTCCTGATCGGTATTACTGGTTATCATTTTACGGCGGGTATCCCCTGGCTGGATTCATTACATAACGCTTCAATGATATTAGGCGGTATGGGACCGGTGGTGGAAATAACAACGGTCGGTGGCAAATGGTTCTCCTCGGTCTATGCCTTGTTCTGTGGTGTGATATTTATCACCAATGTTGGTGTCATCCTGGCACCCCTTGCCCATCGTTTAATCCACCGACTGCATATGGAAGAATAGTGGAATGTCCCCGCCTAACCGGGTATTTTTCGTTTAGTTTTTTACCAACACTACTCTATTCCGGTCGGCTTTGTAGATCGTTTCATAGAATTTGACCATTTCAGGATAGTCGCCTGCAGGAAAGTGGCCACTATACTTTTCCATAGTACGGCAATAGAAGAGTTTATTGTCTATTAATTTCACAGAAGAATTGTATGTACCAAATTTGCCGGCAAGCGAAACATCGGCAGGCATGGCTTCCGGTCCGTATCCTTTCGGGAGTTCTATTTCCACACTGTCCACATCTTTATATTCATACCCAAGCTCGAGCCCATATTTCCTGGTGGAATCTGCAGAAAGGCGCCGATAGCTCCGGTTCATTACATTGGGTACGATAAAAAGCCTTTTGCCGGTAATAGTTGCATAGTTACTCACCGTAATATCCAATGACTCATCAATCGTAGGAAGCGAAGATTTATTTTCCTTATACTCAAAACTGCCGATGTCATAAGTCGCGAAATCCAGTTCTTTATGCAGGTACTCTTTTACTTTATCTTTTGAAAGTTCGTGGATGAGCTCATGGTACAGATCCTGCTGCACGCCGCCATAATGGGTAAAGTCTTTTACCTGCAAGGTGGCTTCTTCATCCAGGGTTGCTTTTATATGACGAATCTCAATGTTTTCTTTCATGCCATACGTTGGAGTTCTTATAAGAGTTCCGCCATTTTCATCCACCGCCAATGCATAGCGGTTACAATTGTCACCACCGACATAGCCCGGTACTAAGGTTTGACTGGTGCATTCCAGCCAGGTGGTATCTTTTCCCTGAGGAACAAATAATATTACATGATTGAATTGAGAAGAGGGTAGATCCGTAAGCAGGTAGTCCGGATCGAGTCCACGATAGGTAACGGTGTAAACAGCCCTGATTCCGGCTTCTTTTAATAAGGCATACATAAAATTGCTCAATGCCTTGCAATCGCCATATCTTTTGGTAGCCACATATTTGGCATCATAGGGCTGCCAGCCGCCGATCCCCAAATCGACACTGACATACCTCGTATTCTGCTGCATGAATTCATAGAGTTTCCTGATCTTTTCATTGACATCAGTAACACCCTCTGATAACAGGTGCACCTTTTGCTTTACATCATCCGGCAGCGCATCACGGTCCTTTTTGAGGTCATAAACAAATTTTCCAAAATCTTTCCAGCTGGCATTACTGCCCTGGTAATCTTCCAGTACAAATTTTTCTATAGCTAAAAAAACGCTGGTGGTGATTTCATGCCAGGCCGGTGAAGCATATTCATCTAAAATGGCCGGCATCTCTTTTACTTCCCAGGTATATATTTTATCCGATTTGTTGTCCGTGATCACGGGCGCTCCCGGATAATTAAACATTTTGTAACGGACCGGATTGAGGGCAGGGCTGATCACGGTCAGCCGGCTTTGTTGTACACTCATCAATGGTTTTTCCAGCGGTATCCAGTCGGGTACAAACATGGTTCCTTTATAATGAATCTCAATTTCATACTCCACGGTGTAAGGATATCCTTTGTAAAAAAAACTGTGCCACTTGATACGGTTATCGTCAGCGAGGTTATCATCATCGCTGCCACTGACATCTTTTATATCTGATTTTTTCAGGCTTTTGATTGGTTTTCCATCTGCGTCAAATAAAGTACCAGTGAATAATTCAATGCTTCGTAATTTATCATAGCCTTCCGCAAAATAGGCCCATTTATCACCCTGTTCATTCAAAATAGTATAGGCCACTTTCCGGTGGAAGATGGCCCGGTTACCTTCTGTAATTTCAAAACTGATCTCTTCAGCCCGCTTTACCACGTTGGCATCCTTCAGCAATCCGGACGGGATCTTTGAAATGGCATAATCGCCATCACCAGCAAAACTTAACAGGCCGGGAACCAGCAGCAGCCATACAAAAATTACCCGTTTATTCATGTCTTATTTTTTCTTTTTAAACACGATCTGCTCCGCCTGTTTTTTGACAATGAGATTAAAGAATTCCCGCAGCATTTCATATTCATCCGGCATAAAATAAGAACGGTTGAGCCGGATACGCGACCGGAGGGAAATATTGTCACCCGACTGCGAAATTCGGTACTCAAACATGCCCTCACCCTGTTCATTCAGTTTTACCACAATGGGTTTTGGCAATTCATCCACCACGTATCCCTGTGGTACTTCCAGTTGCAGGTTAAAGGTCTCATCCATTGCATAGGGCATTTCCACCGGGTAAAACCGAACGGCCGATTTGAAAGGGTTTTCTTTATACCCTTCTCCAAACATCGGGTTCAGGTAAATGATATCCTCTTTTTCTCCTTTTAAATCAAAATCATAACGAATACCCAATTCGTAATCATACTGATTAAGTGAGTCGACCTGGAAATTGCTCATCGTTATTTCCGAACCGAAGGCTTTGATAATATCTTTTTGCAATGCTTCTTTTCCTTTTTCTTTAATACGTTTCCGCAGGTCAAATGACTCATAATACCCTGGTGTCTGAAGCAGGCTGCCTACAGTATTCCCTTTTTCATCATTGATAATAAAAACAGTGGTGGATTTTGCTTCCATGACCGAATCGCTGCTCAGTTGAATAGCGTCTGCCGTTTCATTTACTACCCTGGCATGACCATTATAACAACGAAGTGGCAGATGACCAAAGCCCATTTGAGGTTCACTGGCATCGAGGTACCAGGTCTTTCCGTCAATAATAGCCCTGGCAATAACATAATTAAACTTACTGAGGATTGGGTACAGGGCAAAACTATAGCCATTAGACCTGGTACTTAGGATAACGGGATCAGCGTCAATATCCTCATGCTTTAACATAGCTGTCAACAAGAGGTTAATCTCCGATACAGTGCCATTATGCGTCTTCACCAGGTTTTTAAGTCCCTGGTTTAAAATAAGGCTTTCATGATCTGTACAAGTAAAATTGTCACGTAGATAGGCAAATATCTTCCCGGCTTTTTCTGTTTTATTGGTGACACCTTTTAACAGGGGGTTAATAATATCTTTCAGCCACCCGTTATCTTTTGTTACCTGTTGGCCGAAATACTCAGAATTCATCAATCCCTTTGTGAGCAGGGGCCAGGTTCCCATCAGGTTCTTGTACGTAAGTGGCTGGCGGTATTCCGACAACTGGAATTCAATTTTTGAAATATGATTATTGATCGTAGACGTAAAGCTTTCTTCTTTCAATGCCGGAACATTTTTCATTACCCAACGGCAATCTGTTACGGACGCATTAAATGAAAACCAGTCGGAGGCGCCGGCTCCGCGACTGTCAATGACCCGGTAAGATTCGTTGCGGTCTTTTTTTTCATTGATATCATACCGGTGATATCCCTGGGTTATAAAAACATAGCCAAGAAATTCCGGAAGGGAAACGTTGTATTCACTCCATAGCCGCGGGTAATCTCCCTGGAACTCCCAGGGCTGCAGGTTGTTGAGGAAATCAGAGGTAATGGTATATTCAAATTCAATGATGGAGCCTTCTTTTACATTAGGAAAAGTGAATTTATTACGTACCAGATGCTTATTGATCTTATCTTTAAAAACATTGGACTTTGTATCCAGTTTCGTCTCAACTACTTTACCGTTTTCCAGGTTATAAGTAACGGCTTTTAATTTATCCAGTTGTTCTATATCATCTCCGTCTGAATAAAGGTTAATAGATACATCGGCGATATCATAGCCATTCTTATTCAATATATGCACTCTTTTATAATGTTTATACTGAAGGGAAAACCAGCCTTTACTATTCCCCTGAATATCACTGGTACCAATATCAGCGATCACGACCGCATTCGCATTGCTGTCGATACCATATACCTTGTGAGCAAAATCCTTTTCAGTCACATCACCAAACCGGGCCGTATTTTTATCCTGTGCCTGGACTGATAAAGGGATGATAGTAAGGAAAAAGGAGCAAAGCAGCAGGCTGTATTTCATGGTCAGTCGTTGTGGGTGGTAAAATCTTGAAGACCAATATCCAATTTACCCAAAAAAGTCCAAACTTGCCTTATTATAAGTTGACAAGTAGGGGGTACCACTTAAAAAATTTACTAATGGTTTCTTTGCAACAACATACGGCTTTTATAAAAAAAACCGCTACTGCGCTGGGGTTCAGTTACTGTGGTATTGCCCGGTCGCAGAAACTGGATGACGATGCAGCACGGCTGGAGGATTGGCTTCGGAAAGGGATGCACGGGACCATGCAATACATGGAAAATTATTTTGACAAGCGCATCGACCCGGGGCAATTAGTACCAGGCGCACGATCAGTAATCACTTTAATGATAAACTATTTTCCTTCCGTTCAACAAAATAAGGCAGTACCGAAGATCTCAAAATATGCATACGGTAATGATTACCATGATGTCATCAGGGATAAATTACAGGAGCTGATCAGCCGGATGAAAGAAAGCATTGGAGAAATAAATGGGCGTGGTTTTGTTGACTCGGCTCCTGTTTTGGAAAGAACCTGGGCCCAACGAAGTGGGTTGGGCTGGGTAGGTAAGAACGGTAACCTGATCAATAAACAAAGCGGCTCATTTTATTTCATTGCCACCCTTATTACTGATCTGCCACTCGAATATGATGACCCTTTTGCAAAAGATTATTGTGGCACCTGTACCCGCTGTATCGATGCCTGCCCGACCGAAGCGATTTTGCCGGACAAAGTTGTGGATGGCAGCAAGTGTATTTCTTATTTCACTATTGAATTAAAAGAAATGATGATCCCTGCTGAAATGAATGGAAAATTCGACCACTGGTTGTTTGGTTGTGATACCTGCCAGGATGTATGCCCATGGAACCGATTCAGCAAACCTAACCGGGAAACACGGTTCTCTCCTATTCCTGAAATACTGGATCTCTCTACCAGGGAATGGGAAATGATGACAGAAGAAACATTTAAAAAAATATTCAGGGATTCGCCGCTCCATCGTTCGAAATTCAAAGGCATTCAACGGAACCTGAAATTTATTTCCGGGGATTGATCGGTTATGTCTCTTTTAAAATTTCACGCAGCGATCGCAGGGTGCGCAGCGAATATTCTTTGATTTCAAACCTCTGCCCACTCTGTGATCTCAGCATGAATCATTTTAAAACTGAAACATTACCGACTGTTTAGAAGTCATTGTTTTTTCTGATAAACCCTAATTGATTTACAAACGCAATCCATACTTTCTTCGCATCGGGGAATTTGTAAAACTTATTGAAAAGTTTTTGCGTTTCCGGAAGGCTTCTTCCAAACGAATAATAATAAACAGTAAGATTCATCGCCATCTCTTTCCGCAGGCCATTATCCTGGGCACTGGCATCTTCCAGCCGTTCATAAGGTTGTTCACCCAGCTTACCGAGATTATCATTGACCGTACTGGATAACTCCTTATCGCCTGGAACCACTGATAATTTGCCCTTGTTGTATTTCATTATGATCGTATGGACAGGTACCGGCGCCGCATCACTACTGTCGGCATAGGCGCAGGCGAAACAGGTAAAGAAATAGCCAAATTGCTGGTAAAAGTCATAAACGAATTCATTTTTATTGGTGATACAGACATCACCGGCAAAGGTTTTGGCAGTATACTGGTATGTATTGGGAGCGATATTTTTATAAAAATATAATTCATCACAACAGTGAGCGCCGCCGGTATAATTGGAGATCACCAGTTCTTTTTTCCCGTCATTATCCAGATCGGTAAATGTGTAATTGACAGGCGATGAAATAGCCCCCGAATCCATTTCAAGCTTTTTAAGAAAATTAGCAAGGTTCACAATTTTACCAGTTTTTGTTATTAACTGGATTTTACCCGGATTCGTTGTTTTTTCACCCTCCTGGAAGAACCGCTCGGTGCAATCCTGTTCCGTTTCCACCGCACTATCTTTTTGATAATGGAGCGTGGTGTCTTCCTGTGCCTTCAGCGCTGAAAAACTGGTAAGGGCTAAAAAAAGAGTTATTAATTTCCTGCCAATCGCCATGATTAATCATTTGATTACTAAAATTAAGTATTGATAATAATGCAAACAAATAGTTACCGGGATTGATGTAATTAGGTACTAAATGTAAAAATTATGGATAAAGGGTTTCCGGAAGGGGATGAAATTAATTGTAAACCCTGTTTTCGATGTAATATAGAATGCAAATAATTGCAACCACCCGAAGGGTATCCCGCAAAAAACCGCAGCGTAAAAAGGCGACTATAGGCTATCGTCCCAGGTAATTAAAAAATTAATGGCACTCTTACCTGTGTTTGATCCCACTCAATGATCATTGAATTATCCTTGTCAAACCGGATCGTAAGTTGTTCCACAACATGATCCAGTTTTTTGACAGGCACAGTCATTTTTGCCACATCCTTATCTTTATATTTATCATAGGAGAACGCACCCCATTGGCCGAGTTGTGAATTCAGAATGATCGTCCACTCGGTTTCATTAAGAAGTGCAGACATAGTATAGGTACCCGCATGTACTCCTTCCCCGCCGAATTTTACATCCTTGTTGAAAGTGATCGTGGTGGCTTCATCCGCGCCTAAGCGCCAAACAACACCAAATTTCTCTAAACCGCCAAAAACATCACGGCCTTTTTTATAAGGGCGGCCATAGGTTACCTTGGCATTCGCGGAGCTAACCGTATCATGTGGACTTACTCGGCCAGGCTGCCCAAAACTGTTAAGCGCAGTAAAAACAACCAACAGGCAAATTATCTTTCTCATAATTAATTTTTTAAATTGTTATTATAAAAATAAAAAGATTCCCGGAACGGACACTACCAATTATCATTATTTTTCGAGGATCGTTTTTAGTTTACCCAGGCCTTGTTCCATCATCGGGCCGTATCGTTTTTCCAGTAAAAGACTTGAAAATTTTTCCCAGGGATACCAGCTTAAATGGAAGTCCATATACCATTGAACGATCTCGCTATCCCCGCTGCCGCCCGGCATGATATTCCAGCCCATCTCTCCCCTTTTGGCATGTGAGCCCATATTACCTGCCAGAACAGCGCTATCATTTATTTCCCTGATAGCCAGTGATTGGCCGGAAGCAGTAATAATCCCTTTAATCTTACCATCGAGGATCAAAGGCGTTAATGAGTCTGCCCCAGGGTACCAATTCTTCCAATTACTGGCATCAGCAACCTGTGACATCACCATTTCTTTACCTGCATGGATATCTATTGCTTTTGAAATGCGGATATGAGAAGGGAAAAAAAGGGAGATCCCTGTAATGACCAGGGAAAAGAAAATAATACTGATAATTGCAAGCTTAATAATTCTCAATTTCTATTGATTAGTAAAATTTCGAATGACGACTGACTTGTGACTTGTGACTTGTGACTGCCGACTGCCGACTGCCGACTGCTGACTGCCGACTGCTGACTGCCGGCTGCCGACTGCCAACTGACTACTCCCATTTCAATACTCTGACCACAATGGCATATGTAATACCCATCCAGATAACCAGGATCCCGATCTCTTTCCAGCAATCAAGGATACTTAATCCTTCAAAAGATATTTTCCGGACGGCATCGTTGAATTGTGTCAACGGGAGGATATGACAAATCTCCTGTAACCATTTGGGGAAAACCTCGATAGGGAAGAAAGTGCCCGATAACATCATTTGAGGAAACCCAAATAGATTAATAAGCAGGGGGATATTCGCGTCAGTTTTTGCAACACTGCTGAAAATAAGTCCGACCCCCATTAACAAAAATAACATCAGTACCGTCATCAGGAGCATTTCAATGAATGTTATTGCCCCGTGCTGAAGAGTAAAATTCAGAAAAAAATGGCCAAAGAGGATCAGGACCACCACATTAATCACCTGGAAAAATAAACGGCTTGTGCCGATGCCCAACAGGATATTGATACGATTAACCGGGGATGCATAAAATCTTTTCAATACCAATTGCTCCCGTAATCCAAAAAAAACAAAAGCAATTCCAAACAGGGTCGAGAATAAAACGGAAAACCCTAATTGTCCCGGCAATATAAAATCTATCTGGCGATATTGCTTTACGGACGAGATAAGCGGCTTTTCCAATTTTACATATTCCGTTTTGTTTCCCGATAAACTTGCTTCGAATTTCAGTCTACTGTAATCTAATAATTGCGTGAACCCGCTAAATGTATTGCTGCTTGCCGTTGTCGATCTTGTGTTGATGGTAAGCCGGGGTCCCTGTGAGGTGTCGGTTGCTACACGGATATTGATAATACAGGTAAGTTTTCCTTTGATCAGATCTTTGTTAATGGCCATCGTGTCAGGGTACTGAACAATATGAATTTGCGGGTTTTGTTTTAAGGCAAGAAAAAAAGCATTGCTTGTATCGCATCCCTTTTCCAGTGCTATCCGGTAACTGGGTCCGCCCCCATTGCCAAATGCTCCGAATATGAGTACAAATATGATCGGGAAGATCAAACTAAAAACAATGGCACTGGGATTGGCAAATATGGCTTTAAAACTTGCCCTGGTAATGGCCCATAAAGCCCGGCGTTGGCTATAGGATCGCTGCATGAATAATTAGTTGGTGGGCAAATGTAAGCCTACTCGCGGCCTCATCCAAACAGGAATAGAATGTCGAACAGATGAACAAGCCTGCCCGACTGAGTCATTCAGGCGGGGATTTCAGAATGTCGAAGGTGAGCAGTCCCTATGCCATGAAATTTCTTCAGTGTCCGGGATGTACTTCATCTGTTCTGCATTCCTTGTTCATCTGTTCGACATTCTATAGATATTTGCTCTGTATATGAACAGGGCCTATTTACTTACCGGCGGTAACCTCGGCCGGCGTGAAATTAACCTTAGCAAAGCCAGGGAATTTATCAACCAGCAATGTGGCCATATTATTAATTCCTCATCGATCTATCAAACAGCAGCCTGGGGAAAAACGGATCAGCCGGCTTTTCTGAACCAGGCCCTGGAAATTGATACTTCATTGAATGCAAGACAATTGATGCGTCGCCTCCTGAAGGTAGAGAAAAGGATAGGTCGTACACGGGAAGAAAAATACGGACCCCGGATCATCGACATAGATATCCTCCTGTTCAATAATGAAACACATGATTATCATTTCCTGAAACTACCTCATCCCGAATTGCAAAACAGGCGTTTTGCCTTGCTTCCCCTGGCTGAAATTGCTCCCCATCTTATTCACCCGCTCCTGAATAAGTCAATTGCTGAATTGCTTGAAGAATGTCCTGACCAACTGGCCGTTAAAAAATATCCCTGAATTTTTCCACAATCTTTCGCCAATTATTTTAAGCCTGCTCATTTAGACTATTTTGCAATCTTTTAAAACTATTCCCATGGCTTGTTGCCTATTGCTTATTGCCCATTGCTTATTGTCTGTTGCCCATTGACTTATTGACCATTCACTTTAATGAAGTATAATTTCATCACCATAGAAGGAAATATCGGCGCCGGGAAAACGACGCTGGCCCATTTATTATCCAAA